>JBGQIO010000239.1:0-5762 GCA_041498515.1 Anaerolineae bacterium | reverse complement strand
CATTTATCCGAATAATCTGCGGTCGACGTCCGCCTTGCGATACCCCCTCACCAATTTCACGGAGATATCCCTTATCCACTAAATTCCTAATTTCCTGAGAGGCTTTGGCTTTTGACCACCCCGTGATATTGGATATCTCTGTACGAGATATACTTCCCTGTCTCCGAATCGCTCGCATAATTTCCGCTTCTGCTGGATCGACCATAATCGGAACAATTAGATGATGATTTTTATGCAAGCTGACGGCATCAATAGGAGACATAATGTCAAATAACAAATCAAGTAAATTTATCGTGAAATATATTGCAAATGCTCTGTTTACATTATATTCTCTCTCTTTGTTAATACAATAGCCAAACTCGATTAAATAAATTAGAACTTCGTTCAAAACGTGAACGAAGTTCTTCGATAAATTCTAGGTCACAAACAATATTTATTTCAGCGAATAAAAGTTCTATTTAAATCTTTGCGAGATTTTGCCGTTATTTTTATCCTTTAAAATAATTTTCAGTCGACCGTCGGGCATTTTTTCCTCTTTGATCAGGAAATGCTGCGGATCATAATCCTTCAATGCTGCTTCGCCTGCATTCACTTTACCCCCCCGCCATTCTTTCAAATCGATGGGCTCCCACTTTTTGCTTGCTGCTGATTTATAACACGCATCAATGATCGTATTGACCACATAACCGTCATAAAAAGTCTCCATAGGGGCTTTAGCCGCGTCCATCGAATTGAACATATCCAGGAACATCTCGACATAACCGAGTGAACCCACTTCATCACCTACAGGGAATAGCCAGCCAGTGTCGCCTTCAGCTTTTTCGGCAACATATCCACCCTGCCCGACACCGGTGAACATTTCAAAACCGGTGCGCATCCAATGGTTCAACCAGATTGTGCCATCTGTTCCAGCAACCTCATCGCGGAGATCCATCCCACCTCGGAATGTCCAACTGACCTCGAACTGGCCTATAGAGCCATTCTCATAACGTACCAATCCTACTGCGTGGTCTTCCGTTTCTATTGGGTGAACTTGGGTATCAGCCCAACATGTGACCTCCACCGGACGGTTCCCTTTGCCAATGAAGCTGCGAGCGATCTCTATGCAATGACAACCCATATCCACGATTGCGCCTCCACCAGAAAGCTCCTTGGTCCAAAACCAGTCACTGTGCGGACCGCCGTGTGTCTCTCGCGACCGAGCCCACAAGACCCGACCCAATGCACCCTTTTGTGTCGATTGTAATGCCTTCAGCGTCTTGGGTGTGTAGACTAAATCCTCAAGATATCCATGGAAGACACCTGCTTTCTCGACTGCCTCAAGCATCTCAAGAGCCTCTTGACCGGAGATAGCCAATGGTTTTGTACACAGGATAGCCTTATCTGCATCTGCAGCTAATAAAACCGCTTTTTTATGTAAATAATTTGGAAGGCCAACAATAACAGTATCGATTTCTGGATCGAGGATTGCTTCTGACATTTCTGCTGTCCAGCGTGGTATAGCGAACTCTTCCGCAAATTTTTTTGCATTTTCGATCTTGCTTGAGCAAACCACCTTTATCTCATCTTTGCCGCGGAAATTTAGCAGGCTCATCACATAGAAACGTCCGATCAAACCTGTCCCTAGCATCGCGATCTTATGCATTGTTGACTCCTTGAATATGGAAGAGTAACAAAATTATATAGTAACAAGTTTCACGCGTCAATCTTGCGTACATTAGAACAATAAGATAGACTTGTTCTAATGTACGTACATTTCTTTTTTCTAAAAACCAATTATGACCACTTCAACCATGAAACCACGTGAACGAGTTCTCGCAGCATTGGCTCACGAACAGCCCGATTATGTCCCAATAGCATTGAGCGGTGGTCCGTATGGGATAGTGGACGATCTCTATCTCCACCTTGTAGACCTCATGGGACTTGGGCCTCCTGTCCCTGTCTTTCGAAGTGGACACAACATATCTTATATGGATGACCGCTTGCTCGAAAGTCTTGATACTGACACGCGTTATTGCTGGCCGGGATTGCTCCCGAATAGTCCTGTCATCCCCGGTGAAGACGGTAATACTTTTTATGATTCCTATGGCCAGGTCTGGAAGCGTGCATTGCCTTACTACTTCGCGGGTGATGGAATTCTGAAAGATGCTGTGGGTGTAAACGACATCGAAGATATCGTTCATTGGCCGGACTTAACCGACCCTCGCTGGACAACCGGCATCGCTGAGCGAGTGCGTGTTTTGCGAGAGCAGACAGATTATTTCGTGATTATGCGGATGGTTGCGTCACACGGCCCTTTCCAAACAGCTTGTGACCTGCGCGGTACGGTGAACTTTCTGAAGGACTTGGTCCGTAACCCACCGTTCGCCAAAGCCCTACTTGATAAAGTGACCGCTACAATCGAAGGTCTTCTCGGTCTTGCCATGCAGGCTGGTGGTAAGTACTTTGATATGGTTGAATTACCCGGCGACGATTACGCAGGAAATACAAGCACACTTATGTCGCCTGCCATGTTCCGTTCCGTAATCAAACCTTGTATAGAGCGCCAGGTGAAAGTCATTAAGGAATACAATCCCAATGCAAAAATCATGCTCCATAGTGATGGTGCCATAGCAAGCCTACTGCCTGATATTATTTCTCTCGGTATTGACGTCGTACACCCATTACAGCCGCTTCCAGCCATGGACTTGCCCGCGATAAAAGAGAAATTTGGCAGGCAAATCAGCTTTTTAGGTGGCATCGATATATCTCAAGCCATGACCGGTTCACGCGAAGAAGTTATTGCTGAAGTCAAAAGCCGTATCGCACAACTGGCTCCCGGTGGTGGATATATTCTCGCCCCTTCCAACCACCTCCAGGCTGACGTGCCCGCTGAAAATGTAAAGACCTTATTCGAGACAGCACGCCAGTTTGGAAAGTATCCAATACTAATAGAGGGAACATAGTGAACTCGGATAATTCGCTCACTTTACCATACTCTGATATTGACCCTCAAAGCCCTGTGCCGCTCTATCACCAGATCTATCTCGACTTACGAAAAATGGTCGAGCGCGGCACCCTCCTCCCTGGCGATATGTTACCTTCCGAAGTAGAGATCGGCCACGCATATAAAGTGGGACGTCAGACGGTACGACAAGCTTTAGCCCGCTTGGTGGAAGAAGACCAGGTCGAACGCTTTGCGGGACGCGGTACCTTCGTTCGCAAACAACTCAACCATATTCAGTTCTTTCTAGACCGTAGCTTCAGCCAACAGATGCGTGAAATGGATCGAGTGCCTCATTCCCGCATCCTGAACCTACAAAGCGGCGTGGTAGATTCAGAATTGATCCCAGCCCTGCAACCTTATCAGGGCACCACCTGCTTGAAATTGGAACGACTACGTCTCGGCGATGACGAACCGATCTGCCACCAAACCACGACTGTGCTCAGCGAGCATTGCCCTGGAATCGAAAAATACGATTTCACCTCTAATTCATTATATGAGATCCTGGCTACGCGCTACCACCTCACGATCAACCGCATCGACCATATGGTTCGCGCGGTCGGAGCTAATGGATATCGAGCCGAATTGCTGGAAGTAACCGAAGGATCGCCGCTTTTGTTTGTAAGTACTACAACCTATATCGAAGATAATGAAGTGATCGAGCATTCGGACAGTTTTTATCGTGCAGATCGTTATGAATATCGTACAACACTTACATGTTGTGACGATTAATGAAGAAGGTTAAGGATATGACAAACGCCGCTCTAGATTACATAGCCCAGGCTGAGGCCATCCTCGAACGCATTCAAGACACTCAGGCGGCGAATATCGATCGCGCCGCTGATGTCTGTACACAGGCCATTGCCGGAGACGGACTCGTACACCTATTTGGTACAGGTCACTCACGGATATTCGTCGAGGAGATGTTTCCCCGACATGGCAGCTTTCCGGGCTTCCACCCCATCGTAGAATTGTCGCTGACATTTCACAATCTTGTCGTTGGTTCCAACGGGCAGCGTCAGGCTATGTTCCTCGAGCATGTAGAGGGTCTAGGCCAAGTCATCTTGCGTAATTTCGTCTTCTCCCCACCCGATTGCTTCCTTATCTTTTCTAATAGCGGAGTTAATGAAGTCGTTATTGACGTGGCCCTCGAAGCCAAGCGCATGAACTTACCCGTCATTGCAGTTGTCTCTCTTGACCATTGTACAGGTTCGCCGGCGACACATAGCAGTGGCAAGAAGCTGCCGGACGTGGCCGATATCGTCATTGACAACTGCACACCCGGCGGTGATGCTCTTGTACACGTACCCGGCCTCAACGACCTGGTAGGTCCCGGGTCTACCATCGGTTCGGCTGCTGTGACCAACGCGCTCAAATGCCGCATTGCCGAAAAGTTGACGGCAATGGGCAAACCACCCATCGTCCTTACCAGTAGTTTCTTCATTGGTAGCGAAGCCTCCAGCAAGCGCTTCGATGAATGCTACGACGATTATCGTGCTCGTGTCCAGAAAGTATTCGGATGTGATCAATGAGCGGGAAGTTGGAGGGCAAGGTAGCTGTAGTTACGGGTGGTGGAAGTGGCATAGGTCTGGCCACCGCACAATTATTCGCAGTGGAAGGTGCAAAAGTCGTCATTTTTGACATTGACGCTGAAGCAGTAGCCCGGGCAATCGATACGATTAATGCGATTCATCCTGCTTCTAGCATCATCGTAGATGTTTCGAATTCAGATCAAGTGGCATCGGCCATTAGAAAAGTGATTGCTGACATGGTCAGCCTCGATGTGCTCGTCAACGTAGCCGGCGGCAGCGGGCGGCATTGGGGCGATGCTCCCACAGATGCATGCACTATAGAAGGTTGGAATAAAACCCTGTCTCTCAACCTCGACAGCGTTTTCTACTGCTGCAAATACGCACTGCAAGCCATGCTCCCTCATGGACAAGGGGTAATTGTCAACGTATCCTCCGTACTCGGTTTGGTTGGAGGAGATGAAGACTTTGCCACTCACGCCTATGCCGCCAGCAAGGGCGCGGTCATCAGCCTGACGCGTTCGATCGCTTCTTATTATGCAGCCCACGGTATACGTGCAAATGTCATATGCCCCGGATTGATCGCGACTCCTATGAGCAGGCGAGCCCAGGAGAGTAAAGCTATTCGCGGTCGGCTCGCTCAACTTCAACCCCTTACGGCCGACTTCGGTTCACCACAGGACATTGCGAATGCAGCCTTATATCTTGCCTCTGAAGCTTCTTCATTTGTTACAGGTACCATCCTGACGGTGGATGGCGGCTGGACGATGAGGTGACTTCAAGGAGCATCCATGAAAACTCAACCTCTGCGCACGACCGTAATCGGTAGTTATCCCTTCCCCTCCTGGCTGGAATTAGCAAGCCAGCAGCTAGACAAGTTCGGGGTGAATGAGATCGCCGAGCTCCAGGAAGATGCGGTTATTGTCGCCATCCACGACCAGATAGAGGCAGGCTTGGACGTGATCACCGACGGCGAACAGTCGCGGCTGGATTTCAACTTATCGTTCTATGGTTATTTACAGGGCATCGAAGCTAACGAGCGTCCATTACGCGTATTTGGCCCTCCTGCTCATGACCAGCGAGGGAAACACAACATAATAGACCAAATCAGTGCGCCCCGGGGTTTGGGTGTGGTGGAAGAGTATCAACGCCTAGTGCGACTAGCCCCAAACGGACCCACCCTCAAGGCCAGTGTGCCGGGACCTTATACTCTCAGCGGCCGGCTTGTCCCCAATCATCTCTACCCGGAT
>JBGQIO010000238.1:0-5783 GCA_041498515.1 Anaerolineae bacterium | reverse complement strand
GAAGGTGTAAGGCTCTCCGCGTAGTGTATGCTTGATGCTATCGAGCCCGTCCCCGTTCAAGGCCACCAGATGCGCAACCGTCTCGTGCAGGTTCCATTCCTTCGGTTCCGCTTTCACCGGCCTTTCCCAATCCGCTTCGGTGAGCCTTGCAAAAAATTGGGAATAAATGCGGCGTACTTCATCTAAATCATCCGCGAGTATTTGAGGATCAAAAGTGTTGGTCAAAGTATTCATGATCATTGTCATTCCTTGTTGCATTTTCTGCGGCAATGCTTTCCGTTTATATTGATCATTCGAAAAATCAGGATTGATGGAGGAGATAGTGCGGCTGTGAGCTGGGCTATCTCCTCGGGTTATACCGGTTGAAACCTGGCAGATGCTGCGAATTGCCGGCGCCTTAAGCAGGTCAGTCAGCCGACCCTTCTTGTGCTCGCTCACGGCGGGACATAGGGAAGGTTGAGGCGAGGCCGAGTATGATCGCCACGCCGATGGTGAATAGTGACCCACCTAGGTCTGGCTTGACGGTCATCAGAAAGACGATGCCTAGGGCGATGGCCACTCGGGTCTGGATGGAGATCAATAGGAGAGGGTGGTTCGCTAAGCTGTGGAAGGTTTTTGACACCGGTCCTTTCTCTGCTGCCAGAGCTCGCCCAATGCCTGCCATCCGCGGACCGGTGAGCGCCACCGAGAGCACAATGACCAGGATAAGCGCCCCTAGTGAAACGAAGACCCACGCCATGGCGCCTGGGTCCATCACCATCATAGTGATGCCAGTGATGACTGTCGCCAGCATGGAGGCGAACCCTACCCTCTGTGCGCCTTTGAGAATACCCATCCAGGCACGGACCTGCTCGGGAGGTACGGCGCTTCGTATTCGCCCCAGGCCGGTCCATTCCAAGCCAAGTGCCACGAAAAACCCCAGCGTGCCTGCGATGTGTAAGAACAAGGCAATTGAATAGATATAGTCGTTCATGGTTTACTCCTTTCTATGCTTATGCTTTTTATCGTGTTCATTTATTCTCCTTCTTTCAAAATTTGATATGCTGAAAACCTGAAAGGTTGTGATTCACCCGATCGTCATCCGCTTTTGCCCTTCTCTTGACATTTGACTGTCTGATTGGGCATATCTATATTGAGCCAATGTTTTAGGCCCCCATAAGACTGTGACGATTACTGACGCGACGGCGACGATCAGGCCGGTGATGCGCGGATCGTAATAAGAACCGTTGACCGGAAATAATTGCCAGGTGACGTTCATCATGGCGTGGTACACAGCCGTGACGAATACGCTCTTGCCCGTGTTGTTGTAGAGCCAGACGATGAGAACCCGCTGCGCCACCGTGGCGAGACTCCACCAGGCGATCCAGCCTGGTGATCGGCCAGCCTGCATCAATGGGACGAAGTGCCAGGCTGCCCATGCCAACCCTAGGAGAATGCTGGCTTGGAGTGCGCTTAACCTGGCTTGCATTGGGTCAATGGCGTATCCCATCCATCCCAACTCTTCACTCAAAGCGGCGATGAAGGCTACAAGGAACAAGACCAGCGCTGTCAGGACCGGGAATTGCGGGGTTGAGATCGGCGACCCCATCAGGCGCAGTAGTCCATATTCCAATGCCATTACGCCGGGCATCAGAAGAACGATGGGGGCGTACCAGACCTTCGCTTTGATTCGCTTGTAATCGAGGGCTCTCTTCAACAGTTCGGACACTCCCGTAGTCTTATTCTTTTTATAAACAAGGATCAAAGCTGCCATCAATGGGCCAAGGATCATGAGCGAGCTCACGGGGATCCCCGGTAGGAATTGTTTTCCGTTCAAGGCGCCGAGCAGCCAGAACGGGCTGGAAAGAGCGAAGGCCAATAAGAAAAAGATCAAAGGGGACTTTTTTGTTGACGTACTTGTATTCATGATCTTGCAACTCCTTTTTGCATTATTTAAGTTATTTCACAGACTGTTGCCTGTTGGATAGCATTTCAAATTGTGTAACTACACATCCAACTTGTTTGCATTCAGGTAACTGAAACTGAATAGAACCACGAGAATTCCTTGCATAATGAAAGTTGGAGACATGGTGTTCACTGGAATGAAGCCTGACGTCACAGCATAGATGCCGGAAATTATCAAGCTGGTGAGCACCGGAATAACCGTCAGGAGCAACACGCCTCTGCGCTCGACCGGTTTCCGGTCTGCCCAGATGAGCAGGGATACCCATCCGGCCATTAGCGAAGCGGCGACATAGATGGCATATCTATAATCGCGGCCCGGAGTGAAATTCGGAATTCCAAAGGCATCACTGGCAACCTTGGACGAGAGCATGGGAATTAAGAGGAGCGCGTCAAAAACTGCGCCTACCCAATAACTTACTCTTAAGAATTTAATAGTCTTGCTTTCGTTCATTTTTTTACTTCTTTCTTAAATGTGGCCTTGAGCGACGTATGCTCCTGCAAGGTTTTTATTATTACTTTCAAGCTGAATCTCCTTTTGAAACTTGAATTGGACGTATGGTTTGTATTGATGAATCATTTATGGTTTCTTATGATCGGGTAACCGGCTCCAGATCACTCGGGCAACGGCCCCAAGACCTCGATCTTGTATCGGGCGGCGGCCGTTGCAGGTTCAGAATTTGGAGTTGGTCGTTCTTGTTCGATCACGAACCGATCGAAACCCGCCGGGAAGGTCATGTATAGGATCCGCGCCGGCGTACCGCCTTCCACGCGAAATCCGTGCGGTGTCCCTCGCGGTTGAAAAAAGTAAGAGCCGGCAGCCGCTTCCTTTTTCTCACTGCCCCAAAAGAAAGTGAGCGCGCCCTCCAGAACATAGACCGTCACATCTTCGGTATAGTGGATATGGAGCGGTGTGGCGTAATCCGGCGGGCAGGAAACCTCGAATAGGTTGAACACGCCGCCCGTTTGTTCCCAGGTCGCTTTTACAGAAACCAGCGCTCCCAATGACTGGAGGCTTTGCCCTTCTTCATCGTTGAGCGTATAAGGTCTTGTTTGGAGAGGTCTCATCTTTACTACCTTTTGAAGCCGTTCTATCTGACGCCATTAAACATCAGGAACACGCTCCACGGGTGACACTTCGGTGACACAAAAAGTGATACAATCCGCGCACCACGCCGGGCTTGTTTACAGGTGAAAAATGGAATCCCCCGTCACATTTGGCGAGTGGCTTCGTCAACATCGCAACGAACTCAGGCTCACGCGTGAGGAGTTTGCCGGACGCGTCGGGTGCTCCGTCTCTGCGCTGCGCAAGATCGAGGATGGTCAACGACGACCCTCGAGTCAAATCGCCGGACTGATGGCCAACTGCCTGGATATTCCGCCGGCGGAGCGCTCGACGTTTGTTAAAGTGGCGCGCGGCGAATTGAGCGTAGATCGCCTTCCTCCTGGTTCGAAGCCGGTCACCGGCTCAAACGTTTCCCCCTCCTCGACAACTTTTCGAACAAACCTCCCCGTATTACCAACTCCAATGATCGGTCGCCAACGCGAATTGGAGCAGCTCAGCCAACTTCTGCGCGACCCGCAATGCCGCCTGCTTACTCTGGTCGGCCCGGGCGGCATTGGCAAGACTCGCCTGGCGATCGAGGCGGCGTCGCTTATGCAGGCTGCCTTCGCCGATGGCGTGTATTTCGTACCCCTCGCCCCCATAAACTCAACTCGGTTCATCGTACCGGTGATCGCCGACGCGTTAGGGTTTGCATTTCAGAGCGCAGGTGAAGCCGATCCAAAAACTCAGCTATTCAGTTATTTAAAGGAAAAGCAGGCTCTTCTTCTTACGGATAATCTTGAGCATCTATTATCCGGGCCAGGCATCGAGTTGCTGGCTGAATTGCTTGCGAATGCGCCGCAGGTGAAATTGCTGGTCACATCTCGTGAGTCATCGAGGCTGCAAGGTGAATGGGTATTTGAAGTCCAAGGATTGCCTGTTCCCGAAACCGGAGGCGCGGAGGGCAGCGCGCAGAATACGTCCGTGGAGTTGTTCCTGCAGCGCGCGCGGCGGGCGGACGTGAGGTTCAATACGACGTCAGAGGATTACCCCGCAATCGTCCGCATCTGCCAACTTGTGGATGGGACGCCTCTGGGAATCGAACTGGCTGCGGCTTGGGTGCGGACCCTGACCTGTGATGAGATCGCGCGCGAGATTGAGCGCGGGCTCGATTTTCTGAGCGTATCGGCGCGAGACCTTCCGGCGCGCCACCGCTCCATGAGAGCCGTTTTTGAGCATTCGTGGAAACTTCTCACGGAAGAGGAACAGGATGTGCTGCTTCGGCTTTCGGTGTTCCAGGGTGGGTTCCGGCGCGAGGCGGCAGAGGTCGTGGCAAACGCGGCGCTCTCGGCGCTTTCCAACTTGGTGACGAAATCATTACTTCGAAGAAGCGGCATGGGTCGTTACGATTTGCATGAACTCATCCGGCAGTTTGCCGCTGAACAGTTCGCTGAACGTCCGGAAGAACAAGCAGCGACCCAGGCGCGTCACGGCCTCTATTTCATGACCTCTTTCAGCAATGAAGACGAACGCTTGCGAAGCTCTGCGCAACGAGAGGCGCTTGCCGAGTTGACCGCCGAGATGGATAACTTCCGAGCCGCGTGGGATTGGGCTGTCACTCACGGCGAATTCGCCTTGATCGAGCAGATGATGCGAACATTCGAAACGCTATATGATACGCATGGCTGGTTACAGGAAGGACTCGATGATCTTGGCCGTGCGCTCAGGGCGCTTGAAACGGCACACGGGCAATCACCGCCTGATAGAACGGACCAGGTTGCGCTGGGACATATCCTGGCCTCTCGCGCGGTGTTTGCCTTCCGGCTTGCACGGCACGAGGAGGCGCAAGTGATGCTCGAGCGCAGTTTGAAAATCTTACGCCCATTGAATGAGCCGCGCGTGCTGGTCGAGTCGATAACCTTCCTCGGCGTGGTCATGGTCTTGACGGGCAACTATGCCAGGGCCTTGGAACTGCTCAGCGAAGGGCTGGAGATCGCCACGGCAATTGGCGATCGATGGTTCGCAGCACTGTGTCTCAACCAGCAGGCCAGTATCACCCTAAGGATGGCCAAGCCCGAGAACGCATACGAGCGATTGCAGTCCGCCGTGGCAGAATGGCGCGCCATTGGCGACCCCCGCTTCACAGCCTTTGGGCTGAACATCCTCAGCCAGAGCGCATTGACGCTGGGACGATACGATGAAGCGCGGGCCGCGCTGGAAGAAAGCGTTGCGCTCATTATATCGATCGGCGATCGCTGGGGGTTGGGTTCTGCTTATCGGGGACTCGGCCTCGTCGCGCAGGCGCAAGGCGAGCATTTACAAGCAGTGGACATGTTCCGCAAAAGCCTGGACACGCTCACCGAACTCGGCGCGCGACAGGATGTGGCGCTAGGGCTTGCCGAGATGAGCCGTAGTGTTTTCGCGCTGGGGAATGATGCCGAAGCCGGCCGCGGCTGGCGCGAATCATTGCGTATCGCAACCGAAACAAAAGGGACGTTCGTCGCTCTGGAAGCGCTTGTTGGTCTGGCGAATCTCCAGGCGAAACGAGGTGATAGGGAGTATGCCCTTGAGCTGCTGTTGATTGCTTTGGATCACCCCGCCAGCATTCAAGACACCAAGAATCGCGCTCGTCAGCTAAAACGCGAACTGGAAGCAGAACTGACGAGCCAGCAGGTTGAAGCAGCCCAAGCTTGGGCGGGAGCCAAATCCTTCGAGACTGTCGTGGATGAGATTCTGATACAAGCCGAGCTCACTTGAAAAGCAGCAGCGCTGCTCCTTACCGGCTCCGTCGCAATCG
>JBGQIO010000237.1:0-5800 GCA_041498515.1 Anaerolineae bacterium | reverse complement strand
CCTTTACTAATGCGGTATCGTTGCCAGGAGCTGGCACTGATGATAAAGAGGGCGGCGATGGCGATAATAACTTGCAAGCCAGCGTACTTGAAGCGATCATCGCAATCGAGAGGGTATTTCTAAATAGATTCACGGTCATAGCTTACTCTCCGACAATAAAGTTTTGCAAAAACGGTCGCCGGGGTTTTCTCTCTGTTTATTGGAGTGACGTCATTACGAAATCATCACATGTGACGTTGCCAGCAGTCTGCACCTATGTCGCTGACGATCTACACCGTCCCTTATTGGAGGGTCGCTACCTGAGCTGTATTGGTTGGATTGGATGAAGCAGTCGGCAATGTAATTTGCGGCTGGGTCCAGGCCTGATAGTTACGATAACACCAGTACAAGATAGCCGAGGCCACACAGGCGGATACAAAGATATTCAGCAGCAGAAAATAGGTCAAACGACGGCGATACAAGTCGAATAAATCATAGCACAAATAAATACAAATGTCATATAGTTAGACTTCCGAGGTCATTAAGACCTCGGAAGTCTTGGAAGGCTGCTCAAAGCGAGTGCAACCCAATCCCCCATTTGACGCTTCTCGTTCATTATTAAACCCTTTGTCTGGGCGGCCTCCACGACCCCTTGCGACTGCTCCTGCAGAATGCCGCTTAAGATGAGCACACCCTCTGGTTCGAGCAAGTCCGCCAGCCCAAGGCCGAACAGACGGATGATCACCGGCGCAAGGATATTTGCCACAACCAACTGCGCAGTGTGAAATGCAAACCTGCCTTCCAGAATATCCTTTACCGAACCGATACCCAATATGAGTTCTTCACCTATTCCATTTGCATCCGCATTCTCGCGTGAGTTCCTGACAGACTCAGGGTCAATATCCACACCCAGGGCGCGGGCCGCGCCCAGCTTGAGCGCGGCGATAGACAGGATCCCGGAGCCACAGCCAACGTCAATGACATTTAGACCTCCGAGGTCTTGCATACCTTTCTCAATTAATTCCAAACATAGCTGTGTGGTAGGATGCGTTCCCGTTCCAAAGGCCATGCCGGGGTCGATCTTTATAGCGATACGGGCCGGATCTGGTGAATCCAACCACGCAGGCACAATCACCAGACGCTCACCGATCAGGATGGGTTTGTAATGTCCTTTCCAGGCTTCCATCCAGTTCTGGTCAGCGATGGGGTTGAATACCGCGACCGGCAGAGGTTGGATCAACCCGAGATAATAAAGTGACTCTTCAAGCTTACGGCGGGTCTCTTGGATCTGCTCGTCGACCGGCAAATAAGCGCGGACGGTGATCGGCCCGGTGGCGGTGCCTTCATCTTCATCATTGACGAACTTGACTCCCTGCTCGGTCATTACACCATTGGGCGCGAAGCGAGCCAGAACCTCGGCGACCGCTTCGGCGAGTTCGCCATTGACTGTTAGAGAAACTTCAAGCCAGTCTGTCATGGAGTGGGATAGTTTCTGTTATCCTTAATTAGTTTTCTTCAGGTGGTTTAATCGAACGAAAGCTTCGATAAAGAAGCAGATCATAGACGAGTTTCAAGCCACCTGCAAGGAAGAAGGGCACGCTGATCAGCATGGGAATAGACAAAAAGAATCCAGTTAGTGAGGGTGAAACCGCCGCGCCGACCGAACGAGCAATGTTCGTCACACCCGCGGCAGCCGAACGTTCGTCGGGCGAGACGACTGCCACCGTGTACGATTGCCGGGTGGGGACGTCCATCTGCGAAATGCTGAAACGTAGAAGCAGGGCGGTGATCGCCAAGGGCAGTGTAGGCATGAGCGGGACAAGAATAAGCAGGATATTGGAGGGGACGTGAGTTAAGACCATCGTGTTGATGAGCCCGATCTTATTCGCCAGACGCACTGCCAGCAAAGCGGAAATACCCGCCAGGATGTTCGTCCCGAAGAAAATCGAGCCGATGATGCCTGCATCAACACCGAACTTGATAAAAAACCAGTAGGCCAGCATGGACTGCACGATCAGCCCACCGGCGAATGCATCCATGGAGAAGAGGGCACTTAGTCTGATCACGACATCACGCGAGCGGTGGAGGCCCAGCACTCGTCGGGTTGGTTCAGCATGATAAGCAGCGTCCACCTCAACATCTCGCGTTAGCGATAGGAAGAGGACCCCGATGATGAATCCGCCCAGAGCATAGCCCACCAGGACCATGCGATAGGCATCCAACGCGGACAAACCGCGAGTTTGCAAAAATTGTGCCAACCAGCCGCCCAATAGCGCGCCTGTGGCAGTCGCAAAAGATCCGACAAGGTTATACCAGGCGAAGGTCTGCGTACGTTTTTCGTCCGGCAGCAGCTGGGTCAGCGCGGCCTGCTCCACGGAAAGGAACGGGCCGATCTCGTTACCACTTGGACTGATGACGCCAACGATGGCGGCAGCCATGAGCACAACGACGTTATGAGAAATAATAAAAACGACGCCTGCACCCAGCATGAGCAGCGCGCCGATGATGAGTGTCCGCTTGCGCCCGAAGCGGTCTGCGGAGGTGGTAAGCCAGAGGGATACTACTGCATCCCCTGCCAGCGTGAGCGATAATAACAAGCCGATCTGTTTTTCATTGAGACCGACCTGGATGAGATAAAGCGCCAGGATGACGGAAAGGAATCCGTAGCAGAAAAGGCGGATTATACGCGTGGAAAAAAGTGTTATTGCATCGCGCTCTTTCAAGTGTTTTATAGGAGATGGTGATCAGGGATTAAGTTATGGGGTATCGAGGATGTGGAGATTATTGAATTTATCCGGAGCAGTCTCACACCTATACGGCTCGATCGAACCTATAATTCAATTACCTTTTGCAACTTGAAGTCTACACCAAGCGTATAAAGCGTCGTAGACCTCGAACTGATGCTCAAGGTTTTCCATATCTTCAGGGAAGCGCAGGCTGTAACCGCTGGCTATTGCCTCAAGCCCGCGGGCGATCGGGTCTTTATCAATATCCTCGGAGACATCGGCGGCATGGACGATCTTTGCCAGTCGCAGAAGCCCCGGTTCTTTCAGGCCATATTTGAGGATGATTGACTCAAACGAACAGCGTCCATCGGGTCCATGTCCAAGTTCCACGCCGGGTGCATCGAAGGGGATCGCCCCGGTTTCTTTGACCACCTTTTCTATTTGGTTGACAGATACAAAGAGGAATTCCGCCTCGTTATCAATGAAGCGGGTGATCAACCAAGGGCAGGCGACGCGGTCAACATGAACGTGGGAGCGGGTGATCCATTGCATAATATTCTCCTTTTATCTCATTATCGGCAAGCGTTAATAGGGGATGGTTTCAAAACAAAAAGATGAAAGCGCCAAGTAGTAAGAATACCCGCTAAACGATCGTTATTTGTTTTTAGACACAGTTTCCAAATGTTGATGATTTGAATCATCGATTTCGCAATACAGGGAGTCGGGTTCGCAGTCCACGCACTCGAGCTGAAGCGTGGCATGGGCGATATTGTAGCGATGAAAGACGAGCTCATTGATCTGGCGCTGGATGTCCGTGCCTTCACTGATGGGCAGGTCGTCGGTCAGGATATGGGCAGACATTGTCCGCAAGTTTTGAGCGAGGCTCCACACATGCAGGTCGTGGACACCCAGCACTCCTGTGACCTGCTTAATGTCCGCCACCATGGCCTGCATGTCCACATCACGCGGCGAGGACTCAAGCAGGATACCAACCGTCTCGCGCAAGATACCCCAGGCGTTGTATAGAATGAGAAATCCGATCAACACACTGACAAAAGGATCGAGCCAATTGGCATGCGTAAAATAAATAATGATCCCCGCGATCACTGCGCCGATGGTGGAAGCCACATCGCCCATCAGATGGAGAAATACCGAACGCAGGTTCAGATCATGCTCGCTGCCCCGGCGGACGAGCAGGGCGGTTGCGAGGTTGACGAAGACGGCGATGAGTCCGACCAGGACCAGGACACCCGACTTGATTTCAGGCGGTGACTTAAAACGTTGGTAGGCTTCGTAGAAGACTCCCAGTGAGATCAGGACCAGCGTGGTCGAATTGGCAAACGCCACCAAAATGCCGGCGCGGTGGTAGCCATAGGTCTTTTGCGAATTGGAAGGGCGGGTCGTCAAACGGACAGCGTACCAGCTCAAGCCCAGGGCGATCACATCGGTAAAGTTATGCGCGGCATCGGTCAGGAGCGCCAGGCTGTTGGCAAAGAGGCCCGCACCAGCTTCGAGAACGACAAATATAGCCGTCAGGACCAGAGACAGCGCCAAACGGGTTAACGTTTGTTTAGCAACATTTCCCAAATGGGAATGGGTATGATTATGTTCCATCATCATAGAATGACAATAAATAAAAGGTATTATGCTTTTGTCTAAAGTAGCAAAGTTTAACGGCTTAGTTCGATCAGCTTGTTGACCACTTTCCAGGTACGCGCAGTACCTGTTACACCGAGCACCCTCTCAAAATTTATGGTCCTACGGGCCGATCCCTCAAATTCTCTGGGGTATGCGTAATACAGCACTTTTCCATGAATAAAAAAGTTGTACTCTTCGCCTTCCAATGCCATAAGCGCCGCACAATGATCTGCATCGGGTTCCCTGGATAAGAACATCAAATGACAACGCTGCTCCTTGTCCCGGCGTTCGGGGTCGAAGGGATTTTGGGCCGCTGCATCTTCCAGCTGCTTCCGGGTAAAGATGAACAACGACACCTGATACCCGAGAGAGGACTTCAGCTTCTTTTCCAGGAGATGCTTCAGGTGCTCGCGGTCACCCTCCGTTGATTTGAACAGGACATTGCCACTCTGGATATATGTAACGACTTCCGTTAAGCCCAATGATTCAAATAGCCCCCGCAAGTCGGCCATCCTGGTGACCGAGTGACCACCAACGTTAATGGCACGCAGCAGCGCGATATATCCGTGTTGAAAGTCCGTCATTATCAGGAGGAAAAACTAATATATTAATATTGCACCCAAGACCGGCCTAGGGCCGCATTTATCATTCTTTTTTCAGCGGGGAGGGAGGGATTCGAACCCTCGGTGGACCGGAGCCCACAACAGTTTTCGAGACTGTCCCATTCAACCACTCTGGCACCTCCCCAATTCTGTGACGTCTGCGGGCAAAATTATAGCATAGCTTCATCGGAGGCTTCATGATTGCGGAACGAAAGACCACCTGGAATTACTTACTCACGATATTAGAAATTCCCCCGGCTACCTATAGTTCCACGCTGGAATGCAAGTCCGGATAATATACCTCCCGCAGGGATTGCTCTTTGAGTTTATCCATTAACATCCGGGCGGGAGTTTGCTCGCCATGTACCAGGAAAACCTGTTTGACCTGGTTCTTGACCGTCGCCGCGTATTGGATCAATAGATCCTGCCCGGCGTGTCCGGAAAGCCCGCCTATGGTGGAGACCTCCGCGCGCACCTTATAGGGTTCACCATAAATTTTGACTTGTTTTTCGCGGTCGGCAAGATGGCGTCCAAGCGTGTCAGGTGCCTGCCAGGAGACGATCAGGATCGTGTTCTTTGGATCCTCGATGTTATTCTTCAAATGATGCAGGATGCGCCCCGTCTCCGCCATACCCGAGGCGGCGATGATGATCATGGGTTCCGTGCGCCCGTTCAACGCCTTGGATTCATCCACCGACCGAATATAAGTCAAATTCTTGAACTCCAACGCCGGATGTTTGTTCTGTTGAACGAAGACTCGCGTTTCTTCATCAAAGCACTCAGTGTGTCTGCGGAAAATATCTGTTGTGTTGACCGCCAAAGGGCTGTCCACATAAACTGGAATGTGTTCAATGT
>JBGQIO010000236.1:0-5835 GCA_041498515.1 Anaerolineae bacterium | reverse complement strand
TCAGATGATCGAGACCCGTTCAGCTTCCTGTCCGTATATGGCCTTAAATTGGACGTCGTCAATTTGCTTTGGCAATCCCCGGAAGACCACCTCGCCGTCTTTTAGAGCAATGGCGCTGGTTGCGTAACGATGCACCAGATCTAGGAAATGCAGGCTGCAGATGACAGTGATGCCACGCTCCTTATTTAGCTGCTCCAGATATTTAAGGATCGAGTGCGCCAAGACTGGGTCAAGGGATGCTACAGGTTCATCCGCCAGGATGAGTTTGGGATCCTGCATTAATGCACGCGCAATACCCACACGCTGTTGTTGCCCGCCTGAGAGGGAATCAGCGCGCACATGAGCTTTATCAGCCAAACCAACTTGGTCCAGGCTGGCAAGCGCTTTATTGTGATCTGCGTCTGAGAAAATATGCAGAACGCTTGAATAAGTATTTACATACCCCAAGCGGCCCGAAAGCACATTGGTCAATACAGAAGACCGTTTAACCAGATTAAATTGCTGGAAGACCATGCCGATCTGGCGGCGTATCTTGAGCATCTCCGAGCTCGTAGCCGCAGCGATATCCTGGTCATCCCAGAAAATCCTTCCTGAGGTGGGCTCGATCAGACGGTTGATACAGCGCAGCAAAGTAGATTTGCCTGAACCGCTCAATCCAATAACTGCCAAAAATTCCCCGTCCTTTACCTCAAAGCTGACGTTTTTGAGGGCCCGGGTTCCATTGGGATAGACTTTTGTGAGATTCTCGACTTTTAACATAATGACTCGGCAGACCCAAATCGAAACTGAGAGGGCTAAAAGAAAAGCCTGGCAGGTCATAGGAACCCGCCAGGCTTACCGTGTGCTTATTTCACGAGAGTAGCGGGATCGACGCCGGCCTTCTTGAGGACAGCGGCGAAATCATCGTAGAAATTGGGGGTTACCTTCTGGAAGGAATTATAGTTGTACAGGCTCTTGAGGACAGCTTTTCCGCCAGGATCATTCGCCATGGCCAGCATGCCTTCGACGATGACAGCCTGGAGTTTAGGGTCCAGCGTTTTGATAAATTGCATGCCGTCGTTCGGGATGCGGTCGGTATCTGCGAAGACAGACACTTTGGTCGCGATATCCGGGTAGGTAGCTGCCAAATTGGCCGCAGTATCGGTCAAAACGTTGATGAAGGTTACACCTGCATCGCAATCGCCCTTGTATACGGCGATGGCTACGTTGGGGTGTGACCCAGCGTTCTGAGTGGCCTTGAAATCGGTATCAGGGTCAATGCCATTGGCCTTCAGAATGATGCGCGGGACAATATAGCCTGAGGTGGAATTCGGGTCGACAAAACAGAAGGTTTTGCCCTTCAAATCGGCGAAACTCTTGATCCCTGAAGCGTTATTGGCAATGAACTGGCCTTTATAGAACGGTTCCGCCTGGCCTCCCAAAGCTTTATCGGGATCGAGATCGTTAGTGGCATAGTTGCGTATGGCAACCAGGGCAGGAATGATGCCATACTTTTGTTCACCCAAGAGGACGGAGAATGTGTTGAGGAAACTAACCTGGGCTTTTTCCGCGCCCATCGCTTCAATGGAGGCCGCGAAAGTGGTGCCAACTTCTATTTTGAAGTTGAGGCCGGTCATTTGGCTCAAGCAGTCCGCAATGGCGGTGCCGGCCTTGGTGATCTTGCCGGTATCGCCGGAGGGCACAAAGGTAATCACGATGGGAGTATCCGAAGCGCCGAGCTGGCCAGCCGCCGGAGCTGCCGGTGCATCGGGCAGCTTGGTGCACACGGGTGGCACTGCTGTCGGAGCAGCCGTTGGTGCTGTGGTAGGTGCAACAGTTGGAGCGGCGGCGGGGGCTTGAGTCGGAGCCACGACGGCTGCCGTTGGCGGAGGCGGGGCCTGTGTGGGTGTCGCGGCAGGGGCGCAAGCTGAAAGCGCCAGCGAAAAAATGGCGATCAGCGTGAACAAAAAGAATGTAAAGTGTTTATTCATATTCATCTCCTTCATTGGGGTATGGAATAGGGTGGAAACAACACCCCATGACAAAATTGATAATAATCTAATAATCAGGAACGGACAAGTTATTTACCTTAAAAATTCTCAATCACTAAATAAAACTGGATAAAGTACGGGGTACTATTTTTGTAAGCTCGATAGGTTCGGCCTTGAGGCCTTAACTTCTTTTCGAAAGTCCTCAAATTGGCTATCTTGCACCACCTGCATGGCATCGAAGCATCGAAATTATACGGAAGATCCGCTTGAATAAGTATTTACATACCCCAAACGACCCGAAAGTACACCGGTCAATACAGAAGACCCTTTTACCAGATTAAATTGCTGGCCGGCTATGCCGATCTGACGACATATCTTGAAGCCGCAGCGAAGTCCGGGTCGTCCCAGAAAATATTTCCCGAGGTCGGCTCGATCAGACGAAAGAAAAGCCTGGCAGGTCAGAATGATCCGCCAGGCTTACGGTGTGCCTATTTCACGAGAGTAACAGGATCGACGCCGGCCTTCTTGAGGACGGCGGCAAAGTCATCGTAGAAATTGGGGGTTACCTTCTGGAAGGAATCATAGTTATACAAGCTTAAAAGGACAATTTTCCCACCAGGATCATTCGCCATGGTGAGCATGCCTTCGATGATGACAGCCTGGAGTTTAGGGTCCAGCGTTTTGATAAATTGCATGCCGTCGTTCGGGATGCGGCCCGTATCTGCGAAGATAGACACTTTGGTTGCAATATCCGGGTAGGTAGCTGCCATATTGGTCGCAGTATCAGTCAAAATGTTGATATCGGTTACACCCGCATCGCAATCGCCCTTGTATACGGCGATGGCTACATTGGCGTTCGAGCCGGCGTTCTCAGCCTTAAGATCGGTATCCGGGTTGATACCATTGGCTTTCAGAATTATGCGTGGGACAATATAGCCTGGGGTTGATTTCGGGTCGACGAAGCAGAACGTCTTGCCCTTCAAATCGGCAATGCTCTTAATCCTTGAAGCGTTATTGGCGATGAACTGGCTCTTATAAAATGGTTCTGCCTGGCCTCCCAACGCCTTATCAGAATCGAGATCATTAGTGGCATATTTACGTATAACGACCAGGGCGGGTATGATGCCATACTTTTGTTCAGCCAACAGGACGGAGAAAGTATTGAGGAAACCAACCTGGGCTTTCTCCGCGCCCATCGCTTCAATGGAGGCAGTGTATGTAGTGCCGACTTCAATGTTGATGTTGAGGCCGGTCATTTGGCTCAAGCACTTCGCAATGGCGGTGCCGGCCTTGGTGATCTTGCCTGTATCGCCGGAGGGCACAAAGGTAATTACGATGGGGGTATCCGAAGCACCGAGCCGGCTAGCTGCCGGAGCTGCCGGTGCATCGGGCAGCTTGGTGCACACCGGTGGTATTGCTGTCGGAGCAGCCGTTGTTCCGATTGTTGCAGTAGTAGGTACAACGGTTGGAATAACAAGGGGTACTTCACTTGGAGATGAAAGAGTTGCCGTGAGTGCAAGTGGTACTTGAATGGGCTTGGCAGCAGGGGCGCAAGCTGAGAGCGCCACCGAAAAAATGGCGATCATTGTCAACAAAAGGTATGTAAGGCATTTATTCATAAGGATTCTCCTTAATGGATGATTGGGATAGAGGCATAAAAACATCCCATGACGAAATTGATAATAATCTAATTATCGGGAATGGACAGTTTATTTCCCTATAAAGATAAAACATCGCTCGGATAAGGTTGGATAAAATAGGAGTACTACTTTATCAAGGTGGATAGGTCCAGCCCGGAGGCCTTAACCGCTTTACGAAAGTCTTCATATTGGCTATCCTGCACCACCTGCATGGCATCGAACCCAAATAAAGTTTGTATGGCAGTCTTTCCAGCCGGGCTGGACATGATATCCACGAAAGCTCTGATCAGCGTTCGGCGCTGGTCATCATCCATGCCGTGTATGAAAACCAGCGTATCATAAGGAATGATCGGCGGAATGCGCCAAACGACGATAACTTTCTTCAGCACATCGGGATATTCATCTTCGAGCCCGGGATAAGTGCGGGCGTCAATATAGGTTGCGCCAAAATCACAAATTCCTCCGGCATAAACTGCCCGCACGACCGTTGGATGACCGGCTAAAAATGCCGGCGCACTTGTTTGCACACCGGCACTGTCCAGAAACCCCAGGGGAACAATATAACCCGATGGCGAATGCTCATCTGTCCAGCAGGGTTTCTTACCGTTGAACTGGACCAGGGCGACTGCGGCGTCCGCGTCATTTTCGTCCTTGATCGGATCGTAATACGCTGTGAATCCCGCGTCACCTCGGGCGATGAACTGCGCACCATAAAATGTTTTACCGGCTTGCTGGCGGGCGAAGGCTGCCTCGACATAGCCTTGACCGCTGGCAAGCAAATACCCGGCTGGTGAGAGCACGCCTATATGCGCGTTCCTCATCCCAAAGGCTTTGACTAGTTCAGATTCATCCGGAGGGACCACCGAAACAAATGTGTAGCCCGTTGCTTTCTCAAGCAGAGCGGTGAGAGCCTTGCCGGCGTTAAGCACATCCGGTTGGTTCTGCAAGGAAGGTGCCAGGGCAAGGATTAAAGGATTTTGATCAGTACCCAATTTTGCCTCCGGCAAGGAGGCAGTGGGTATCAGGGTGGGCATCACCGTTGGTGTGGGATTCTGACTATCCACTATAGGGAGAGTGCATGCGAGCAGTCCGAGTAGTACCAATGGGAGTAGTCGTTTCATCTATCCCTTAACTTTTTAACTAGAAAGGGGTTATTATAACAACGTAGAATTCCTGTTACATCCGTTAATATACATATATAAACTAACACCGAATTCATAGGTTTATTCAAAAAACTTTGGTTTGGTTTGGCTATTGAACCTACCCCTATCCCGCAAGGAGATAATCATGAAAGAGAACCGTGGTTCCAATTTACTCTCCATTCTAATTCTAATTGTAATAGCCGGAGCAGCTTATTACATTGTCCAGAATATCAGGCAAACGACCCAACAAGCGGTTGCACCTTTTTCCCAGGCGAACAGTTCACTGCAGACACAGGTTTCCGACCTGATGCATCCAACACCGACGATCATCCCTGACCCGGTCACGTATATAAATGATGTACGCGCCCTCGCGCGGCTCGAGACGATCCAATACAGTGTGGAAAAGGTTGAGACCGGGGAAGAAAACCAGGGAACTTTTGGTTTTTTATTTGGCGATAAACTGCTCTTTGTAGCGCACGGGGTGGTCATCGCAGGGATTGATATGTCCAGGATCATGCCAGGTGATATGACGTTACAAAATGGAGTGTTAACCGTAAAGCTGCCACCCGCTGAAATATTTATCGCCACCCTCGATAATCAAAAGTCATATGTCGTTGATCGCACGACGGGATTGTTGGGAAAACCTGACCCCAACCTGGAAACCTCCATCCGGCAGAAAGCCGAGGATGACATCCGCAAGGCCGCAGAGGACGATGGTATCTTGGAACTGGCGCAGCAGAATGCAGTCACTTATCTCACCAAATTCTTCGCGGCGCTTGGATACAAGAATACTATTTTCATGAGCACGCCGGCTGATTGACCTCAACAAAATTAGACTCTCTTCATCCAGCCAGGATGGCTGTATTTTTCATGGACGAGTTTTTCGGCGCGTTTTTGTTCGCTTTCCGATAAAACACCTTCTTGGAGACGCAAACTTAATTTATCTTCAAAGGCATTGATAAAAGCTTGCGCCGCGTCCTCCCAGGAAACTTTCCGCCCAAGGACCGACTCGACGGTGGCGGCGCGCTCATACAATCTGTTTGCGGCGTTAAGGCGGTCGGTCTCATCAACATAGATCAATGC
>JBGQIO010000235.1:0-5875 GCA_041498515.1 Anaerolineae bacterium | reverse complement strand
TGATCTTGCTGCCGGCCCCTTTATCATGGCGGGCGAAAAGGGGCAGGGCCCCCAGGGGTTTTCCTGACTCACCATCCAGTCTAGCTCTAAGTGAGTGGTAATCCTTAATCGCATGCATTGATCGGGAAGAAAAACGCACAACCGCTTGTTTATCTCCCTTACCGATTATGACAGCGCGACCCTCATTCCAATCAATATCACCGCGACGAAGCATGCAAGCTTCGTGAACGCGTAATCCTGTATCCGCAAGGGTCAGCAAAAAAGCTCGATCCCTTAATGCGCGTAATCGTTCTATATCATTTGTTACAAAAAAGGAAGCCGGATCGGCAATAAAACTCAATATATGCTCAATGTCAGTAATCGGAAATTGTGGTAACCGGATGCCGGGTCGTCGGGCCCGTTGACGGATGAGCAGGCGTAAACGTGGAAGATTGATATCGGCTAGTCGGTCAGCGGCGAGAAACTCGTAAAAGCTAGTTGCCGCGTGAAGATAGAGTTGTTCCGTGGCGGGTGAATAATTCTTGAGATATTTTGCGAGCCAGATGATTGCATCTTCTTTTAGGTCGGTGACAGGAGTGGATGCTGGATCAAGTTTATTTTTTCGTAAGACGTTTTGAAAGATATTAGTCGCGTTTGTGTATGTTCGAGCTGTATGAGCGCTGCGTGCAAGCTTAACATTATCAAGGTATTTTGCAAACGCAGAAGCAATGGTAACCGTATCCATAAGGGTTATTATACGAATATAAAGAGATTTGTCAATGTTTACGATAATGTTACTTATCGTAAACATAACCATTGTAACTCACGTTCCGCATCAGCACCACCTCCCCTCGGGGAAATCATGAAATAAAATATCCCGTAAAAAAATGTATGGAATTACATTCAAAAAAGGAATAACCAACCAATTTTATGCTCGTTGAGAGCATAAATTACCCTCTCCCCTACTTTCGATATGGGTATTTCTGACTCTGTCCAAGTCCTTGGTATCCTTGGGTGGCGCCGGATCGCGCCCTTACCTGCGCCTGTTCGTGTTTGTTTAATCTACTGATCACCAACCAGTATATCGTCAGAAAGATAATAACCAGAAATGTACCGCCATAAAGAAGTTTGGCAACTGGAAGCGCCGAGTCGGTACCCGCGAACAATCCGTGAAGTGTGGCGCCAAGGTAACCCAACAAGCTCAAGATATGGATTCTTCTGAACGCCTGCGAGCCAATTATTTTTCGCAAGTAAAACGTTACCGTAACTAACAGCGAAAGGTAGAAGCCTATTATTCCCAACCCGACCCAGAGCGGACGATATGTATCAACGAAGGGAATCATTATTTGCCATATCGAAAACGGCAAAAATTGGTCGAACATCAAAACGATCACATGCAACAGAACGAAGCCTAATCCAAGTAGGGAGAGAAACTCGTGGAAATCGTAGGAATAGGTACCGTCAACCGTTGGATGAAAGAACCTGGTCGAGATCGCCATGCCCCACACCATCGAGAGCCATAACAACAAATACGATGTCAACCCGGCTGCTCGTGTCACGTACCACCATGCCTGTACCGTGTCGATCGCGAATAAGGATTGAAGTGTTTGAGCTAAAGACCCCCCGGCCGGCGTCTGATAAAACCATAACAAAACCAGCATTCCGATGAAAATGCTTCCAACCAAGGCAATAATTCCAAGGAATTTGAGAAACTGCCGGGCCATTGAATTGGAATTTTTATTAACGATATGCATAGTTGTAGTCACTCAGATACTCCTTACCGATTTGCGAACCAGAAATTTGACCATCCGGATCCACAGTTATATATGCTAGACTGGGATCCCTCGCTATCAGCCGGCTGGCTTCATGTTCTCCACCGATCAATAAACCCTTGGCATAGACTTCGGCAGCCGTTATCTGCTGGGCGATAACCGTTACGCTCAGCCAGTCGGTCGCGGCAGGCTCACCTGTGCGAGGGTCGATTAAATGATGGCGTACCTGTCCGTTTTGATTCCAAGTCCGCTTGGTGATCGAGGATGTGACCACCGCGGATTGGTCGACGGATAATATGGTGATGGTTTGCCCTGGGTCACGCGGGTCTTCAAGCTCGACTCGCCACTTCGACCCATCAATTGGGTTTCCAATAAAGCGGATATCGCCTCCGGCACTGATGGCACAGGTTGGAGAATATTTCTTGAGCAAGTTTGTGGCTTGGTCGACAATCCAGCCTTTAGCTATTCCACCGAAATCAAGCTCCATACCTTCCGGGAGACGAACGCGTCTTTCTATGAAATCAATGTCCATTGATGTGAAAGCCGGTCGGACTGTGCGAGGAGAAGCAGCAATGTCCATGGGCGCTTGAGCTCGTATAACATCCATGCTTTTATCGTAACCAAAACGTTTCAAGTCGGGCAGAATGGACGGATCGAAAAGGCCATCAGTTTCCTTGAAATACTGTACGGACAAGGTGATTAATTCCATGAGGTCTTCCGAGACAGATACCCACTGCCCTACTGAACCGTTGAGCCTGGAAAGTTCGCTATCAGGTAGAAAACGGCTAAAACGTTGCTCTGATACCTCTATAAAGGCCCGTGAAGCCTGTAAACCGGCAAGCGCCAAGTCATCCCCCTCCGCGGCTATAAACACCGACGTATTCATTGCTCTGAATTCAAGGGTTTGCATCAAGAGCCACTTGTCCGAAATAATGGCCTGGTGGCCGTAGTGAAATTATTATTGGATGGTTGAAGAGAGAAAGGAGAGCTCTGGAGAAAATTGCTGCTATTTTGGTCATTTCCAGAACCGATATTAGGAAGAGGTGCAAGGGTTGGTAAAGGAGTAACGAGGGTGGATGGGGACGAAATATTTTGAACTGGTTTGGGTGCATGCGCCAGCATGATCCAACCCAGTAGAAAGCTTAGAACACTGGACAGCATAATCCAAAGGCGTAAACCAAATTTAAAAATTCTCACTCTTGCCTCACTAACTATTGGTTGATGTATATTCTTCCATCTGAAGTTACAGTGATCAAGCCGCGTTGCTGCAAGGCATTCAATAAGGCTTGAATTTGCTGCATTTCTTGCTGTGCCTGTTGAATCTGAGTATTCACTTGATCAAGTTGTTGTTGATATTGACTTTCGCGTGCCTGGTACTGCTGCTCACGGGCTTGATACTGGGCAATTAATCCTTGCATTTGCTGAATTTGAGACTGCTGGGAGGTATTCGTAACCACGACCTGCGCGGCTTGCGCCTGGGTGTTCGCAGGTGTCGTACCATTCGGATTAAAAAGTGCCACCCCTCCAATCGCCAGCATCGAGCCACCTACACATGCGGTCATGAGCAAAGCCGCTAAGATTGCAATAAACTGCTTATTCATAGATCCTCCAGATCGTATTTCTCAACCAGTATACAGACCGAAGATTACAGCGAGATGAAGCTGGTGAAAACCGTATTTAAATTCGCTGTCATCTTCCATACATGTTCCAGTGCTAAAATAGGTATGCTGGAGACAATAAAGGTCATGCGGATTTTGCTAGTAGAAGATAATCGTCGTTTGAGCGACTCTTTAAGGGCAACCCTCGTTGAAGACGGTTATGCAGTGGACACTTCGTATGACGGAGTAGAGGGGGAAGACATGGCTTTGCTGGCCCCCTACGACATTATCATCCTCGATATTATGCTTCCAAAAAGGGATGGGATTGAGGTGTGCCGTTCGCTGCGGGACCAAAAAATAAGTACCCCCATCCTGATGTTGACCGCCCGGGACGCGCTGGACGACCGAGTGCTCGGTCTCGACAGCGGCGCGGATGATTATTTGGTAAAACCGTTTGAGATCAAGGAGTTGCGCGCTCGCTTACGCGCTTTATTGAGGCGAGATTCGGGTAATAAAAGCGGTAACCTGATCATTGAAGATCTACGGCTCGACCCCTCCACTCACTATGTTTGGCGGGCGGATACCCCCCTCGATTTGACCGCCAAGGAATACTCCTTGCTCGAATATATGATGCGTAATCCAAACCGCCTCATCACCCGTGAAATGGTCATTTCACATCTATGGGATTACGACCAGAGCATTGCATCTAATGTTGTGGATGTTTATATACGGCGCTTACGTCGTAAAGTGGATGACCCATTTAAAATCAAGCTGATCGAGACGGTGCGTGGAGCTGGTTATCGCCTGCAGGATCCGGAGCGCAAATAATGAAAGTCGTGAGATCCCTGGGCGGCGCTCTGCTGGCTTTCCTGCATAGCATTCGTTTTCGAATAACCTTGTGGTTTGTGCTGATCCTTGCCCTCGTACTGGCAGCCTTCAGCACCTTCATTTATTTTTCTCAATCTCGCGATCTTCAGTTTGACGCGGTGGGTTCCATGCAGGCGAAGCTCGCGCGATTACAGTCTTATCTACAAAGCCCGGAATGGCAAAATTCGAATCTTTCACCCACAGATGTCCCAAGTAATCAAGCCCCCCTTCAAACAGGTGATTTAATAATCCTTACTGATATGAACGGTCAGATCCTGCAAAATTGGGGTGTAAATCCTGGCGATCCTTCCAATCTGGTCGGCGTATTGATCCCGGCTGCAAGCCAATCTCGTGATATCAATATTTACCAACAAACCATCTCTGTAGTTGACGGAAGCAAAGACACGATTAAAGCGGACTATCTTTTTATCATCTACCCGGTTTTGCGACACGATACCTTGCTCGGATTCCTTATTCTAGGCAGTCCATCGCCTTTGGGTGATCAGTTACGCCGGCTGGCGCTTTCGCTCCTTGTTGGAAGCGTAGGAATGTTGTTGGTGGCATTTGTGGGCGGCTTATGGCTTGCGGATCGCGCAATGAAGCCTGTCAAAGCGATAACACAGGCCGCGCATACCATAAGTGATAGCGACCTAAGCCGCCGTCTGAATTTGGGCGGTCGTGATGAACTTGCTCAATTGGCCAGTACCTTCGACGATATGCTCGAACGATTACAGACTGCATTCGACCGTCAACGCCGCTTCCTTGCG
The DNA here is from genome assembly GCA_041498515.1 of Anaerolineae bacterium. Lineage (GTDB taxonomy): Bacteria > Chloroflexota > Anaerolineae > Anaerolineales > Villigracilaceae > Fen-1038. The sequence goes on along the minus strand of JBGQIO010000235.1, from coordinate 892 downwards.
GATGCCAGCCATGAACTGCGGACGCCTTTGACCATCATGAATTTGGAAGTTGGTCGCGTTCTCAATGGACATCGTAGTTCGCATGAATATCAACATGCTTTAGAAACGGTTGATGCGGAAAGCACCCGCATGACGCGTCTGGTTAACGATCTAATGACTCTCGCACGCATGGATGCCGGTCAGACCAATTTGCAACTAGAAGATCTGGATTTGAGCGATGTTGCAGTCGAGGCGATGGAGCGTATATCGGTTTTGGCAGAACGCAAACAGGTCACCCTGGAGACGGGTGAATTGCCTGAATTATGTGTTCATGGCGACCGACAATACCTTATCCAAATGATCAGCAATCTGATAGAAAATGGAATTAAATATAGTGGTGCAGGTCAAAAAGTGAGGATCGAAACCGGATCAAACAAAAATAACAAAAAGGATTTAGCATACCTGCGCGTCTCTGACACTGGACCGGGAATCGCACCAGATCATTTACCACATCTCTTCGATCGTTTCTACCGCGTCGACACAGCAAGATCATGGGGCAATGATGATGATCCCAACTCCCCAACCGGGAGCGGTCTCGGCCTTTCGATTGTTGCCTGGATCGTTCAAGTACATGGGGGCGAAATTCATGTGACCAGCAAAGTGGGCGAAGGCTCCACATTTGAAGTGACATTACCTCTAAAAGTTTAACTTGACAATTAGAATAAGTGTTCTATAATAATCGGTATATCCATACGCGGGTCTCTTTTCCTGATCCGATGTTCTGAAATTCGCGTGAGGCGAAGATCTCTGGAATGGCGCGCAAAGATATCCGGGTTATAGGATATGGAGCAAAGATGTGACAAGCTTCGCTTCAGAATGGTGTATTGGAACCTCAAAAAGCGTATTCGAACCT
>JBGQIO010000234.1:0-5917 GCA_041498515.1 Anaerolineae bacterium | reverse complement strand
CGCAGTTCCTCCGTTCGTTATTGAACGGTGAGACTTCCATGTTATTGGAAGGAGTACGGTCATGGATGTTGGTGCCGCTGGCAATCAAAGGTCGCATTATCGGCGGTATCGGTGTGGCACACACCGGCAGGAATTACTTCACTACTCATCATGCCGACCTGGCCCTGACTGTGGCAAACCAAGCCGCGATCACTCTGGTCAATGCCGAACTGTATCAGCAGGCACAAGCCCTCGCCGCGCTGCAGGAACGCCAGCGTCTTGCACAGAACCTGCACGATGCCGTCAACCAGTCCCTCTTCTCTGCCGGCCTGATCGCTGAAGTACTGCCGCGCCTTTGGGATAAAGACCAGGCTCTGGCACGAGAATCACTCGAAGACCTGCGCCGGTTGACTCGAGGCGCAATGGCCGAAATGCGCGCCCTGTTGGCAGAGCTGCGGCCTTCGACCCTGACCGATGCCGACCTGAGCGACCTCTTGCGTTTGTTGGTTAATTCGTTCACAGGGCGGACAAATATCCCGGCCAAGTTAAACGTGGTGGGACAAGGCACCCTGCCTGCTGAGGTGCAGGTAGCGATCTACCGGGTATGCCAGGAGGCGCTAAATAATGTTGCTAAACATGCCAGGGCAAGCAAGGTGGAAATAAATCTAAAGAACGAACGCACCGCCATTGAATTGAGCATACACGATGACGGCCAGGGCTTTAATCCTGAACAAACCACCTCCGGTCATTATGGCTTGACCATGATGCAAGAGCGAGTCCAAGCAGTGGGTGCATTTTTATCAATCACAAGCCGGCCTGGTCACGGTACTGAACTCATCATCCGGTGGAAAGAGGTTGAGCAAAAGGAAAAATTATGACGAAATCCCTGTCTCCAACGATTCGCGTCATGCTGGTTGACGATCATCCCATGGTACGCCGAGGGCTGGCTACCTTCCTCAAAGCTTTCGATGACCTGGAACTGGCGGGTGAAGCTGAAAGCGGTGAAGCGGCCATCCAACTATGCGCCAAGTTTCAGCCCGATGTTATCCTGATGGATATGGTTATGCCCGATATGAACGGAGCAATGGCAACGCGCAAAATCCGCGAGCAGTTTCCAAATGTCCAGGTTATAGCCCTGACGAGCTTTAAAGAAGAGGAGCTGATTAAGGATGCATTGGAGGCGGGTGCCATCGGTTACTTGCTGAAGGATGTCTCCGCCGATGACCTGGTCAAGGCCATCCGGGCAGCGCACGCCGGACGCGTCACCTTATCCCCGGAAGCTGCTCAGGCACTTGTCCATGCCGCCAACCAGCCAGCCGCACCCGGACACGACCTAACTGAACGCGAACGGGTAGTCCTGGCTCTCATGGTTGAGGGTTTGAACAATACTCAAATTGCCGGAAGGCTGGTCATCAGCCCCTCCACCATTAAATCACACGTCAGCAGCATTCTTTCCAAGTTGGGCGTTGCCAGCCGCACTGAAGCCGTTGCCCTGGCCTTACGACATAAACTCGTCGCCTGAACCCTTTTATTTGTCTCCCCCAAGTGGCGGAGGCAAATACTCCCCGGCAGATGGATGCTGCCGGGGAGTGTTCAATTTACAATTAAATGCAATGTAAGTAACCATGCAATCTAAGCAATGACTGAGATTCCGATCACCTGACACAAATCATAAAAAACTCACTCAGGACACAAATGCCTTATATGTTCGAAACTTTGAGAGATTCAGAGCTTCGTTACCGCCGACTGTTTGAAGCAGCGCTGGATGGGATATTAATTCTGGATGCCAAAACGGGGGCGATCACAGATGTCAACCCGTTCCTGATCGATATGTTGGGATACTCGCGCGAAGAGTTTGTAGAAAAAAAGCTTTGGGAAGTCGGTGCATTCAAAGATATTAAAGCCAGTAAGGAAGCCTTCCAGGTCTTACAAAAGAATGAATATATCCGGTATAGGGATCTACCTCTTAGAGCCAAAGGCGGAAAGCTTATTCCGGTGGAATTCGTCAGCAATGTCTATTTGGAGGGCAACGAGAAGGTCATCCAATGCAATATCCGCGACATCTCAGAGCGTAAACAAGCCCAGGATGCCCTGCTCAAGAGCGAGTCATTCCTGCGTGAGCAGTCCGTCCGGGACCATCTAACCGGTTTATTCAACCGGCGCTATATGGAAGAAACCCTAGAGCGCGAGCTGCTTCGAGCCTCCCGTAAAAATCTTACACTAGGCCTCATTATGTTGGATGTGAATAATTTCAAGCGATACAACGACACCTTCGGCCATGCTGCCGGCGATGCGATTCTGCGCGAATTAGGCAACTTGTTTCTCGGTCATGTCCGCCGAGAGGACATCTCTTCTCGATATGGTGGCGATGAATTTATAATCGTCCTGCCTGACGCCTCCAAGGAAATCACACTAGAGCGCGCCGAACATTTATGGGAACATGCCCGGCACATCAACATCCAATTCGAGGGGCAAACCCTTGAGGCAGTCACTTTTTCAATTGGCCTTGCGGTCTTCCCAGACCATGGCTCCACAAGTGCAGCCCTAATGAAGGCTGCTGATGCTGCGCTTTATCGCGCCAAGCGTGTAGGAAAAAGCGGGATAGTTATGGCGAAATAATAATCATATTTTCCAAACTTTCCATATGCTAGCCAAAAATATTACTCACTAAATTTAACCTGCGGTGCGGGAGAGCTCCCCAAATGGCGGAGAACAACATTCCTCAGCTGAAGGTTGCAACCGGGAAGTGTTCATTCTGGATTTAGGTGCGATTAATATATCCACGTAATCACAGCGTCTGGCTGCGGCAAACTTGAACCAAGCCTAGCGTCATCGTTTCGGTGTGCATACATATGATCGAGTGGATGCGCGGCGAATTCCATACAATTTGGGAACAAGGCTGATAATTGAAGGAGCTGCTTCGATGACACTTCCATTAGAACCAACAATTCTTGTGATTTTTGGCAGCATGGGTGATCTAACATGGCGCAAACTCGCTCCAGCCCTTTACAATCTGCTGCTTGACAAACAATTACCCGAGCGGTTCGCTGTGATCGGGCTCGATATGAAGAAAGAAAGCCCGGATGAGTTTCGACTGCGGCTAAGAGATGGTGCGAATGGCTTCTGTGAATGCGGGGGGGTAGACGAGAAAACGTGGAACGAGTTTGCTGTAAACCTGTCCTATCTCTCAGGTGATTTTGCTAACCCGGCAACTTATACGACCTTAGATAGTCAGATTAAAGACCTTGAAAAGAACTGGGGAAGTCCAGCAAATCATATTTTTTACCTAGCTACACCACCAAGTATCATGGAAACTATTGTCCAAGGAATGGGCGCAGCCGGGCTGGCTCAGGATAAGCGCCGCGCCCGAATTATCGTGGAAAAACCTTTTGGCCATGACCTGGCATCGGCGGTTGCTCTAAATGGCGTCCTCACCACTTTCTTTGACGAAGCACAGATCTACCGGATCGATCATTACCTGGGCAAGGAAACTGTTCAGAACATTCTCGCCCTTCGCTTTGCCAACGCGCTTTTTGAACCGCTCTGGAATCGTCGTTATATTGATCATGTGCAGATTACGGTTGCTGAACAAGTGGGAGTGGAGCATAGAGGTGCATATTATGAGCATGCGGGTGCTTTGCGCGACATGATCCAGAACCACCTGATCCAAATCCTAACCATGATCGCCATGGAGCCGATGGTCTCCTTCAATGCAAATGAGATCCGCAATAAGAAAGTAGACGTGCTGAGGGCGATCCGCCCGATATCGAAAGAGCATGTTCAGGATATTGCCGTACGAGGCCAGTATGGACTGGGTTTGATGGAAGGTCAAAAAGTCCCTGCTTATAGATCTGAACCTGGTGTAGCAAATCATTCATCGGCCGAAACATTCGCGGCGGTTAAATTGTTTGTCGACAATTGGCGCTGGCAAGATGTTCCCTTTTACCTGCGTACCGGTAAACGACTGCAAGCTAGAGCTTCCAATGTGACCATCCAATTCCGACCCGTGCCTCACCGATCATTCCCAACAACGACTTCCCTGGCTTGGCAACCCAACTATCTGATCATTGACATTCAACCTCAGGAAGGTATCTTATTGCGTTTTCAAGCAAAGCAGCCCGGCCCAAGCCTGAAATTAACTCCCGTGGATATGCACTTTTCCTATCAGGAAACCTTTAAAGTAAAATCACCGGAGGCTTATGAAACCTTATTGCTCGATGTGATGTCGGGAGATGCAACGCTCTTCATGAGGGCCGATCAGGTGGAGGCATCCTGGTCTGTCATAATGCCTATTCTGAACGCGTGGGAAAAATCCAAGCCGGCAGATTTTCCCAATTACAAATCAGGTACATGGGGACCAAAAGCTGCCGAAGGATTAATTGTAAAAGACGGGCGGAGCTGGATACAGCCTGCCTTCAATGAGGTTCAGGTTAGGATTCAATCCCAGAACTCAAAAAGACCATTGAGCAAAAAGGGTTGATGCAGGTTTGAGCGCTGAACAAATTTGGATTCAATTATATAGGAACGAGCCACCTTAAGGTATAGGTGAGAAAATAATTTTCCTCAGAGGAATGGATTCAACGAACCAGACAGAAGAGACGGCATTGGGTTGGTCTCTAGTATCCGGCTCCTGTTTTAATAAGGTTTGCTTTAGTCGACCGATTTCCTATCTTGATATCTCTGACTGTGAGTTGCGCTGGTGATCGTTACGCTGTTTTACTTTCCAAGGTCTGAGCCGATTTATTAACTCCTCCCTTAAGCTGGCTGTTTAAGACTGGTTGGCGGGCAGTAACCGGTTTTCCCCCAAGTGACTGAGACAAACACTCCCCGACTAGCGGATGCAGCCAGGGAATGTTTGTATTAATATGAAAAATGAGAATCTGTCTTAAGCCGAAGAAATCATCGAAGCCGGGGCGATCCAATATTTTGCGAACTTGTTATGAATATTAACTCATCTGATTTTGGAATTCCGATTTATGATGATTCACAAAAGGAATGTGACTATGGACCATAACAATGCATCTAAGTTTACCTGCATAAAATGTGGTGGTCATGAATTGATCGTCACTCACACCTGGAACATCCAGGCCGGGACTGATAGTGAAAGCTGGCGGGAATGGGGACCGCTCAAGGAGGACCACCACTGGCAATACGAGTTTAAGGAAAAGATCGAAGAAAATGAAGACGATGAAGTCCAGAGAGGCGACTTCGGTGAGTTCGAGGAAGATGACTCTGATTCTGAACCGGAAGAATATGAAATCAATGAACCCGAGACCAACCGGGAGAGTGACGAGTTTTTTATAAATTGCGGCAATTGTGATCGTGAGATTGAATTCGGCTGGTCACAACCGGATCGTCGGGGTCTTGTTTTGCCAGTTGAATTTTCAGATTTCAATCCTACTGAAAGCTGGCCGGACCCCAAATATGTGGATGTTTGGCAGCAGAGAGGCTGGCTCCGACCGGGACATATCCAGCCGTAATCAGGATCCTTAATACCGTTCTTACATTACCGGAAAGAGCGCTTAGACTACAGGCTGTCGTTGGCTTTAACGAAGAAGCATATTGACCATGACATAAAACACCTGGGGTGGCCAAAGCTCGTGCATCTCCCCCAAGTAGCGGAGAACAATACTCCCCATTCGTTGGATGCGGCCGGGGAGTATTGATTGTAGAATGATCTATGAGTTGCATAGGTCTTCGTAGCTCGCAAGCCGGGTACGGCTCATTTACACAAAATGTCTGTCTAATCAAATCCGGAGGTAAGAGGTGAAGAAGAAACTATTCCTTTTAGTTTTAATCGCCGTAATGCTTGTAATAGTCACGGCCTGTGCTTCCAGCACCGTTGCACAAATCAATACGCCCGTCCCGAACACAAAAGCCGGTGCACCTGCTCCCAATGGTCAAATCAACGTGCCCGGCATAAGCATACAAATCTATG
>JBGQIO010000233.1:0-5922 GCA_041498515.1 Anaerolineae bacterium | reverse complement strand
GGGGCGCACGCCCCGCACACGTCCATTTTCCGCAGGTGCAGGTGCGCTTCCTGCAAAGGTATCTTACGTCCTCGCAGATGCAGGCGTTCTTCCTGCCAGGCTGAAAGTCGGAGATGGCAAGTGTTTTTCTTGCCGCGAAGATCCTGTTCTTTAGGGCGTGGGACGTAAGTGTGATGCGAAGCACGCGAAGCGGTATCACTACCAGTATCACCACCAGTAGATACGCCCGATTTAGCTAGCCACTACCGATGACGGTGGGTGCCCGGAGCTTCTTCTGCGCAAAGCACAGGAATTGCGAAGGGCTTAATATCCTGCCTAGGTGGAGACTCGAAGCAAAATGCAGCCCAATTGGGTTGATGCTTTCAAAAGTCTTTGCCTGGAAGTGGCAAAGACTTTTTGATTGAAAGGAGGTGAGTACCCATTGGCTCTTACTAAACAGCATAAGGAAGAAGTCCTGGCTATTTATAAGGACTGGTTAAAGCGTAGTCAGGCAGTGATCCTCGTGGAATATACGGGCGCTAAGATGAAAGATATGGATAATATCCGCGCCAAAATCCGGGAGACTGGAGGCGAGTTTCACGTTGTTAAAAATACGCTTGTCCGCCGTGTTTTTGAAGATCAGGGCCTGAAACTGCCGGAAGGATATCTCGTCCAATCCACGGCCATATCGTTTGCCTTTACGGATCCCGCGGCCACGGCCAAAGCGCTCTCAGACGCGACAAAAGTTATGGAGTTCGTCAAAGTCAAGGGCGGTTTCGTGGCAGGCCAAATGTTGAATGCCGCGCAGGTTAAAGTGTTGTCTGAACTGCCGCCGCTGCCTGTCGTCCGGGCGCAATTGCTGGGTGTCTTGCAAGCACCGGCTGGCAAGCTGGTCCGCACGATTGCCGAGCCCGCACGTTCGCTGGCTTCTGTGCTTCGCGCGTACTCAGAAAAAGCTCAACCTGCTGTATAAGCAGATAGTAAGATCGTGTTGTAATGTCGATTTATTAAAAAAATATCTTTCACAGAAAGTAAGGAGTTTCTAAAAAATGGCTGCTAATCTCGAAAAATTGGTTGAAGAGCTGAGTACTCTCTCGGTTCTTGAAGCCGCTGAATTGGTCAAATCCCTGGAAGAGAAATGGGGCGTTTCTGCTGCTGCTCCGGTTGCTATGGTCGCTGCCGGCGGCGCCGCTGCCGCTGCTGAACCCGTTGAAGAGAAAACGGAATTTGATGTGATCATTAAGGATCCCGGCGCTAAAAAGATTGACGTCATCAAAGTCATCCGTCAATTCACCAGCCTTGGCCTAAGCGAAGCTAAAACGCTCGCCGAAACCCCTGGCTCCAAGGTCTTGTCGGCCGTCGGCAAGGATGCCGCCATGGATGCCAAGAAAAAGCTGGAAGATGCAGGCGCTCAGGTGGAATTAAAGTAATTGATAGACCGTTGAATACAAAAAGACGGCCCGCGGGCCGTCTTTTTTGATTTCAATCGATGCAATATTCTAGGCTTCCAGACAATATTTACCTCGTGGAATTTATAGGAGCCTGTTAAATTTAGCAGTAATTGGCGTTTGATTAAGGCCGGTAATAAGTTCCTACAGATGGCACAAATGGTCCATTTGGATGGATATGTATTTGTGGAGTATTATTTATAAGGATCTATCCGTAATTAGAGGAAGCCGCCCCTCGCAGCGGGGCGACCCATCCCGGAGTTTCCGGATAGGTACTAAACTATTATTGGTCTCGATCGGGTTTTGCCGCTCAATAAAATATTTATAATGTTAAAAAATATATTTCCCGTTGAGCTGAACCAGCGAAAACGTACTCTTTCCATCATTCTTTGGATCGTGCTCCTGGCCTCGTTTTCCATTGGAATAGAAAACCTTCAATATCGCACATGGAACTCCATCATTGCGTTATTCGCCTTGTCTTTCGTTTGTATTCCGTTATTAATTTTGAATTCACGCGGCTATTATTTTATCGCCGCCCTGCTCCTCAGTATACTGGTACTGAACGCCATTAATTTTAACCTGTATGACGGTGATGGGATCCTCGATTCCGGTATCATTGCCTATCCTATCCTGATTATGGTCGGCACCTTGTTCTTCGGCAAAAAAGCATCGCCGTATTTTGCCATTGCCTCTATTGTCTCGGTCGCCGCCATTGATTATTTTCAAATTCAAGGTGTGATCCAGCCGACTATCAATCCGCCAACTTATATTAGCCTGATTCCCATTACGATCTTACTCGTGGTATCTTCCGTGATTGTCTGGGTTATCGTGGATAATATGGAAAAAAACCTGATGCAGGTCAAGGAATCTGAGTTCGAATTGATGAGGAATTACGACATGACCCTGGAAGCCTGGTCGAAAGTTCTGGAATACCGCGATCGGGAAACACAGGATCACAGCAGACGCCTGGTCGAATTGAGTACCAAGTTGGCTCGCGCCGCCGGCTGCAGCGAAGAACAGATTATTAACCTTCGCCGTGGTGCTTTGATGCACGACATCGGCAAATTGGCTATCCCTGATGAGGTTCTCTTGAAACCTGATCTGCTGAATGACGAAGAGAAGAAAATCATCGAGAAACACCCGGTTTATGCAAAACAGATGCTTTCCAGCCTCCCTTTCCTGGGACCGGCGATAAGCGTGGCGTACAGTCATCACGAACGCTGGGATGGCCAGGGATATCCGGAAAGGCTGCAAGGAGAAGCCATACCCTTACTGGCTCGTATTTTTGCCGTTGTGGATACTTGGGATGCCCTGAACTCGGAGCGGATATATCGTCCCGCCTGGCCGAAAGACAAGATCATTGCCTACTTGAAAGAGAATGCCGGTATCAGGTTCGATCCCCGACTCGTCCAGGTGTTTCTCGGGGTCATCGAAACGACAAAGCCGGTCATTCAGGCTTAATGGAAAAGATAGATTCCTGTCAATCGTTCGGATGGTGTCGATACAAAATGAACCGCTCAAAAATATTGGACCTGACTGGCAAACTGACCTCCGCCCTCCCACAGTCTTTGGATGGGTGGCTCGGACTCGTTGAATTGATATTAGACGATAACCAATTGGTTTCAATTCCTGAAGACATCAGCCGGTTGGATAAATTAAAATCCCTGAGCTTATACAAAAATAAATTAACCCTGCTCCCCGAGTCGATTTGTAAATTAACGAATCTCCGGAAATTGAATCTCGCCGAAAACCTCTTAACCTATCTGACGGATAGCATTGGGAATCTGATCCATCTCCAAATGCTGGATCTCGGCCACAATCAGTTAATTTTTCTACCTGAGCCCCTGGGTGGCCTCAATAACCTGGCCTTTCTCTATTTGAGTAATAATCGTCTAAGCTCCCTTCCGCAGTCTTTTGAAAAATTGGATGCTCTTGTTTATCTCAACATTACCGATAACCAAATGGTTTCTTTCCCGGAATGTATTGGTCAGCTCTCTCACTTAATGGAGCTCAGGTTGTACAACAACTTGTTCACCTCTCTTCCCGAATCCCTCGGCCGGCTCGCCAATCTTAAGGAATTGCATCTGATGAATAACAGGCTGGGATCTCTCCCCGCCTCCTTTGGTAAAATAAAAAACCTGCGGAAATTGGATTTGCAGGACAACAAATTAATTACACTTCCTGAATCGATTGGAGGACTTGAGAATTTGAATGAATTAAACCTTCGCAACAACAAATTGGCCTCTGTTCCAGAGTCGCTGGGCGGGTTGAAGAACCTCAGGTTCCTGGATTTGCGCGCAAACCGGTTGGCCTCCCTCCCCGCCGGCCTTGGAAATCTAGCCAATCTTGAAAAGTTGGATTTGAGGTGGAACAGGTTATCATCCCTCCCGGATTGGATTCTCCATCTAGAACAGCGCGGCTGTACGGTTTATAGTTAACGGTCTCGCTTTTGGTCATACTCGTATATTCTGCATTAGTTGATTTTGTTCGAACAAGGAGCCTGGATGAATAATATCCTTTCATACATTGAGAGACGTACGGATGAGGTCCTCTCTGATATAGAGACTCTGGTAAGGATTGAGTCGCCCTCGAAACACTCGGAAGGTATTAACCGGATCCAGGACGTCACCCAGGGCTGGCTCAGCCCGTTCGGACAAATTAGCCGCCACCCCAGCGAATTCGGCGACATATTGCATGCCCGCATTGAAGGTCGGCAGGCAAACCGGGTTGTCCTGCTCGCTCATCTGGATACCGTTTACCCGCTGGGCTCGTGGGCCAATTTGTGGCAGGTCAAAGGTGAGCAGGCATTTGGTCCGGGTGTATATGATATGAAGGCCGGTGCAGTGCAGGCGGTCTGGGCTTTGCGAGCCATCAATGAGCTTGGACAACAGCCTGCCAATACGGTGGATTTTCTGTTGACGCCTGATGAAGAGGTCGGTTCGGACGCGGGTCTTCCCTTTATCCAAACTCTGGCAAAAGATGCGAGCGCCGTGTTGGTGCTTGAATCGCCTTTCATGAATGGAGACTTGAAAATTGCGCGCAAAGGTGTGGGCGATTACAGTATTCAGGTCCATGGCGAAGCCGCACACCAGGGCGTCGAGCCGGAGAAGGGCCGGAACGCCATCGTGAGTGCAGCCCACCTGATTGCGGAGATCATCAAGCTTCAAGACTTGGAGAAAGGCACTACGCTCGGACCGAATGTTTTCCATGGCGGGACGGTTTCGAACGTCGTCGCTGATTATGCAAAGTTGGAGGTGGATCTCCGCATCTGGTCCCTGCCTGAAGCCGAGCGGATCGACGCTGCCTTGCGTGCCATCCAACCGCTTGCCGGGACTCGTTATGAGATCAGCGGCGGTCTCAATCGGCCGCCCATGGAACCCTCGCAGGGCTCGTACAAACTTCTTGAAATAGCCCAGAAAATCGCCAGTGACCTCGGCTTCAAAGTCGGTGCCGCTCGGGTCGGAGGCGGCTCCGACGGCAATTTCACTTCACACCTTGCGCCAACGCTTGACGGTTTTGGCGCTTTTGGAGCGCATGCCCATCAAAAAAACCTGGAATATATTCACATTCCCAGCCTTGCGCCTCGCACTGCCCTCTTGGCGGGTATGCTGCTCGTGGATGAACTATGACAACTCGTCTTTTTCTCATCCGTCACGGCGCGACGCCTCTTACCGCGGAAGACAAGTTCTCCGGGTCGGATAATATCCATTTATCTGACGAGGGCCGGGACCAGGTTCGCCATTTGGCCCTCCGTCTGGTTGAAGAAAAACTGAGTGCCATCTATTCAAGCTCTCTGGATCGCACGATGGAGACAGCCCTGATCGTCGCCGAACCTCATGCTCTGGCCCCGATCCCGCGTGACGGCTTACGGGAAATTAAACATGGACATTGGGAGGGTTTGAGTCGGAAAGAAGTGGAAACGCGCTTTTCAGAAGAGTATTTTGCCTGGGAAGCCGACCCGTTCAGCTTTGCACCGGAGGGGGGTGAGTCGGGCATCAGTGTGTTGGCCCGTGCACTGCCGGTCATCAGGGAGATCGTTGTTAAACACAAGGATGAGACCGTGCTGGTCGTGTCGCATAAAGCTACCCTGCGCCTGATCATCAGTAGCTTGCTCGGATTCGATGCGCGCGGGTATCGGGACCGACTCGATCAGGCTCCCGCTTGCTTGAATATCGTGGATTTTAAAGACCCGGTTCGAGCACGGCTGATGTTATTCAATGATATTTCGCATTACGCCGACCAACCATTGCGCCCTCACGCGCACTTGTCCAAGTGGTGGGATTCCGTAAGCACACCAGTCGTCAACCCGAAGAAATAATCTCGCCCTCAATATGAATAGTATTCTCGGCGATTTACTCACCATATCGACGGAGAGCGGATTGATTCCGGCGGCTGTCATCGTATTGGCGTGTAGTGAATCGGCCCCCTGAGACGCGCTGCTGGAACGGTAATGGCTAAGCTTATCGCTGTGGTCGGCACAAGCGGTGTTGGAAAG
>JBGQIO010000232.1:0-5969 GCA_041498515.1 Anaerolineae bacterium | reverse complement strand
CGCCAGCGGATCGGACTGAATCTTCTTTTCTCTTAACAAGTAGCGAAAGAAGCCCTTCAGCGCGGCGAGTTTTCTGCCGATCGAACTCTTCCGGTTGTGCTTCGACAACGACGCGAGGTAGGCGCGCACGACGTGGACGGTTACGGCCTCAAGCGGGATTTTCTTTTCTGCATTTTCTTTGGCTCTCTGATTTAGAAATTCCTCAAACTGCCGGAGGTCGCTCAAGTAATTGCGTAGCGTGTGAGGCGAAACGTTCTTCTCCAACTTGAGGTAATTCGCATATTCGTCTATCCAATCGTCCAACCTTGTGGGCTCCGGGAAACTAAAGTAATATTAGCATAGCACGGAGAGAGTAAAAACAAAATTGCCTTGTCGGCGCTGAAGAATGGTCGTCCGATTTTGAGTAATTGAATAGGCTGAAGTGACAGCAGTGGCTAGAGCCGACTGCTGAAAGCTAATTGATGGTGAGCGCAAAGTTTCTCTGCGCGTGACCACCTAAAGAGTCAATCACCTTGAAGGTAGGATTGAAAGTCCCTACTTGCGTCGTTATGCCCGTGATCGCGCCCGTGGAGCTGTTCAGAGTAAATCCCGTAGGTAAAGTGCCTGGTGCTGACACTAAAGACCAATTATTCGGTGTCTGCCCTCCGGTAGCACTAAGCGACCCGCTGTAGCTCTTTCCATGAGTTCCTGCTTTCAGAGACTTCGTAGAAATACTTACAGCCGCGAGAATCTTTATTTTGAAAGCCCCCGTCACCGAGGAGCCGAGCTGATCGGCAACTTGAACCGTGAAACTCGTGCCCTTAGTCGAAGACTTTGTAGGTGTCCCCGTAAGGCGGCCGTTCGCGGTGTTGCCACTGAGACCTGATGGAAAAACTCCTTTCGTAAGTTTGATCGTGTAAGGCGCAAGGCCTCCGCTTATCAGAGGAGCGTTGTAAACCACACCAGCCTCAGCAGTGGGAAGCGAGAGAGTGGCAAGGGCTAATCTGGTGACAAAGCTGGCAGTGCATGTTTTGTTAGCATCCATCGTGATAACGCCGTCCGAGCAATCTGGATCACCACTCCATCCAGTAAAGACAGAGCCCGGCGCCTGCGTAGCAGCAAGAGTCACAGCGATACTGTCATCGAATAATGCTTCGCAGGTCGAACCACAGTCGAGCCCAATAGGGATAGAGGTCACCGTACCACCACCCAGTCCGGATTTCGTGATGGTGAGCGTGTGAAGAAATGTGGTAACGGATAGCATGACCGTTGCGGGATCACTGTCTGCAATTCCATCGTTCACTTGAAATGTGAAGCTGTCAAAACCCGAAAAGCCAGGGTCGGGCGTATAGATGACAGAGCCGGTCGCCGGCTCGAACCCATTTAGGTTCCCATGCAGCGGAGCCTCCACCAAATCGAAGGCTATGGAGTCCCCGTTCGCATCGTCACCTGAGAGAGTAATCATAATCGGAATACCCTTGACCGTAATTACTTCCTGTGGATCTGCAACGGGTGGATAGTTCACCGGAGTATCGGCCCCAATGATTCCTGACTGTGCGAACGTCTGGCCCGGAATTAGAAGCAAAAAAATCAAAATAAAACTGCTTAAGATCATCTTTTTACTTTATGCCCGCAACAAAATAAACAACCTGGCCAATGTCGTTTAGAATATGAGAGCTTACCCCATTCAATTTACCTCCCGAAGGAACGGGATCACCCTCTACCACAACTTTTTTAAATTCCTTGCCTGTCCATAAGAAGATACCTTTTTTTGTTGGTGAGCCATCTGAAGCGTGTGCTCCATTGAGCTGGGACAGAAATAGGACACCGCCGTCTGCCCGAATCTGGGGGCCACCATCATAGATTTCTAAGGGAAAATTCCCGGAGGAAAGACCGTTGGAAAAGGTACCGCCCGTTTCAGTATTTGTTGCCTGTCCTTCGTAGGCAACTACTCGAATGTTTGCTGACGACTGTAGACCTATATCATCCTTGACGAAAATGGCTTGGTCGGTCACGCCTCCAGTTACCGCAGCCAAGAAAACAAACTGACGACCGGAAATAGATTTTGTACTTGCAAAGCTTAGTCCGGGCCCAAGGGTTCCCCCGACATTAGAGGGCGCAGGATCTCCTACGGCTACGATTTTTTTAAATCCTACGCTTGGCGTAAAAAGAAATATGCCAAACGGACTCGACCCTCCATTAACGTTGATCCCGACTATTACATCCCCATCTGCCGTCAAACCCATCCTTCCGAAGTCCCCAAAGGTGCCGCCAATAGGGGTCGGACCGTCACCGTTACCGACAACTTTGATAACTGAGCCGTCACTGTAGGAATATAAAAAGACGTACCAGGACAACGTATTGGTACTTGGGTTAATAACTCCTGACCAAAAGACTACCTTCCCATTATCGCTAAGTGCGACGGGGCCACGAGGGTCGTACCATGTGGTTCCACTAATCGGCGAAGGCTGGCCCCACTCAGCGATTTTGATCGGGGTTGAACTCCCAGCTTTTAGAAAATAGATCGCTTGGGTTCGACCTGGAACACTCGCATCGCCAAAGGCCATATCGCCTAGATTATTGATCTTCGCTGCCCCAATTTGCGTGAACCCTGGAGCGGTCACCTTGGTAAATTGTCCGGAAGAAAAATTGAACGTCCCCGCTACGTCTCCCGTCCCGTCACCATTGAGGTCAACCTCCGCACAGAAGATTATGTCACCCCGGTTGTTCATGTCATAAAACGAGCAGAAGCTTGAGAATGCCCCACCGCCAGGGGCAGGCTGGCCGATAAGAGCCAACGGGACAGCCGAAGTTGATGGAGAAGAAGAAAGCGCCACTCCTCTGGACCTTGGCCCGGAAGGATTTTTCACCTTTAAGACATAGTTCTCTGGCGTAAAAGCGCGGCCCAGAGCATCAACGGAGGGCAGGTCGGCAACGATCTGCGTCGCTGTTATGTTAGAAGGAGAAGGAGTAATCGCTTGAACAAAAAATTGCCCGTATCGGTCCCAAAGTGTCACCAAAGCGTTTGCTGCAAAATTTTGACCCGTAATTGTTGCAGTGAATCCGCTTGATGAGGCAGCGAGGCGAATGGGCGCGTCCTTCTTTACAGGATGGATCTCAATAAATCCGCCGCCTGAGGATGACGGAGTAAGCGTCACGGTGTTAACTATGGGTTGTGAAATACCCCACAGAGGATCAAGCTGAACCGACGCCTGGGTATTCGCGGAAATTGGATCACCCGTGTTCCATTCCCAGCCATAGGGATCAATAATTTTCCCGTTACGACGAACCTCAAAATGCAGATGCGAGGAAGGAACACCAGTACGCCCGCATTTCGCAATCGGTTGGCCAGTTACAACGTGCCTCGGGGAACCCTCGGTGCCCAACATCGCGTGGAGATACCAGGTTTCCCATCCTCCCCCATGGATGATTCTAAGAGCATTAAATCTGGTATGTGGATCGGCCCCTGAAGGAAGATTGATTGGATCAAAAGATGGAATAGAAAGATCGCCCTCTGCAGCGGCAAGAATGTTGTCTACTCCTTCAACACAGGGATAGTCATATCCCGGGTGTCCCTCGTAGTTTAGAACTTTCAGTTTATTTACTCCGTCGGCATTCACGCCGACATAGGTACCATTGACGATAAAATTATTATTGCTTGGATTTAAAAATCCACACGGAGGGCCAGATGGACCACAACTATCCTTGCCAAGTTCACCTGTATAGGCAACCACTCCGTTATCTCTAGAGGCACTATAGAATCCACCACTACTTAGAGATGAATGGTCAACTACAGATGATATAGGTGCTGTGTAAGCATTGAAACCAGCCAAAGGAAAACTAAGTGTAGAAACAGGAGATATCCGAAACTGGTTTAAAAGCTCCGCCCAAACGCCTTTATCGCTGGTCTCACATGTGTGGGTCTCGTTCGGTATGAGCGGGTTATTAAAATCGGGATCACAACCGGACCTATCGACAATAAAGGTTGGAATTGACTCGTGGATCAAATTTCCAGCGCCGGCGATATTTCCGAGGTTTTGCGAGAAAGTTGAAACTATTCCGTCCCCATCGCCCCCGAAGAGAATTACGGGAGTACCAGTGCCTTGTATCGAAGTGTAGAGAACATCAAGCGGCAACGGATTGGCTAGTAAATTGTTTAAAGTAAGTAGAGCATCGCTATCCGGCCTTAGTAAGGCGACTGCCGCGCTATTTGGGTCGATCTGATTGGGGAGCAAGATGCAAACGTTTCCACTCAGAAACGCTTGACACATCACCGCCAACTCCGTGCCACTATGTGGTGTGCCAATAGTAATCAGCTTCGAAACGTTATCGCGATATGGAATAGGCAGAGATCCGAGCCTAGCTAGGCCTTGCAAATAATTACGCGCCGCTAATCCACCCATGCTGTGACCCACAAGTACGACCCTTGTCTTGTCCAGGTTCGCAGCAAGAACTGCGGTAATAACCGCGTCCAATTCCATCCCCTGCCGTTCCAGCGTTAAGTTCTGGCCTCGAAAATCCGGCGCGTTAGAATCCGAAAAATTCATGGTATAGAAATCCGCCGCGCCGTTAACACCTGTAACGGCCAGAATTGTCGGATCGAAGAAGGGAGCGCCTCCAAAAGTCCAGCCCTGACTAGTCAGGAAATCCCGAAATGGTCCCCACGTATCATCGGCGTTAGAGGCGATCCCGTGAATAAAAATAACCGGGAACGCTGGCTTAGAAAGGGCGAAAGCGGGAGAAACAAAAAGGGAAGTGAACAAGGCACAAAGGACTAAAATGGACGCGAGGAACACCGCTGTTTTTTTCGGACAAAACATTGTTGCCACTCTTACCAAGTTAAATGTACTCCCGAGATGGCCCTTTACTTTCGCAAGTACACTACTTCTTTGATGTGTCGCTTGCTTTCTTGTCTGGAGCGCTTGAGGCCGAAGATTTCTCTGCCGGTGGGCCGGATTCGATCATCGCCTCTCTCTGAGTCGTCACCCAAAGGCGGTCAATCACAGTCTGATCCCAAACCGGCTCGCTGTCCTTCTGCCTCTTGAAGCGGATCTCCGCTCGTTCTGTTCCAAATCACACTGTGAAATCACCAGTCAATTCTCCAGGGCCAGAATAAATGGGACCTATGCATACCATTGCCCATAGAACCCGTCAAGCGAGGTTTTAGGCCGGCCCTGAGCCCTCAGAATGTCCGCACAACTTCCCTTCCTTAAGCAAAACTGGTACGAATTTTTCTCACATCATGGCAAATGAAGAGAGAGTTGTCTTTTCGAGCGGTCGGGGACAAAAGCTCGTGGGGATTCTGCACCATCCGGCGGGGCACGAGCCGCAAGCCACGGTGATTCTTTGTCACGGCATGGAGTCGAGCAAGGAGAGCGAGAAGCTGAAAGTCGATCGCTGACGGCGGACCGCAATAGCCGGCTCTACCCAGAGCCCCAGTCAAAAAACTCGAACTACCAAATTACCGGAACCAGCCCTGAAGCAGTGATCAGGCCATCGCGCGTAATCAACTCGGCTCCAGCGGCCTTGGCCGTGGCTGCTATAATTCGATCCGGCATCTCTGGGATGAGATCACGAGAAACTTCCCGGAGGGCACTAATGACAGACGCGTCTAGTTCAGCGAGCCGGTAACTGAGGCCCGGCCTCGCTACCTTGGCTAGGAGGTCGTCCACAAGCTGAGCCGGAATCCGGCCCTTTTCGCTGAGATAAACCATCTCGATAACTACAATCGGTGGGACGATGATGATGGCTCGCCCGGCATCCGCTTCCGCGAAGATCGAGCGTGCCTTAACGCTTAATCGAGAATCATTGCTCAATGCCCAGATGAGCGGGTGGGTGTCAGTAACATAGCGGTTCAACCCCTACCTCCCCAAGCCAGCCCAACAATCGCGCCGGCCCTCATCGATCTCCTCGGCGCTGAGAGATACGCCCGCCCAGGTCCCGCTGAGCGCCAGCGGGGTAACACTCTCTCCGGCTTCAAGTTCCGCCGT
>JBGQIO010000231.1:0-5988 GCA_041498515.1 Anaerolineae bacterium | reverse complement strand
TACGATACGGGACCATATACTTTCGAGCCCAACCTGTCGATTATTGATCTATTGATGTGGAATAGACCTGAGAACATTAATCGATATTTGGAAGAATATCGGGAAAAAGGGTAAAACATGGGAAAAACCAACACGAATGAACTTGCTTTCTTCGGAGGACCGCCGGCCTTTAGTGAATTTCTGCATGTGGGGCGGCCTAATATAGGGGATCGTGAACGGTTCTTAACTCGTGTGAATGATATGTTCAACCGGCGTTGGTTGAGCAATGATGGCCCCTTTGCCCAGGAGTTGGAACGAAAAATAGCAGTGCTTCTCGGAGTGAAGCATTGTCTCGTAATGTGCAACGCGACGGTTGCCCTGGAGATCACGGCCCGTGCTTTGAAGTTGAAAGGCGAGGTCATCCTCCCCTCTTTTACATTTATCGCAACCGCACACTCTTTGCAGTGGCAGGAGATTACCCCGGTTTTTTGCGATATTGACCCCCTCACGCATAATATTGACCCCAAAAAGATTGAGAATCTGATTACCCCGCGCACCACTGGCATCCTGGGAGTCCATGTATGGGGCCGCGCCTGTGAGATAGAAAAATTGAGCGTGCTCGCCCACAAACACGACCTCCGGTTGATGTTCGATGCCGCGCATGCATTTGGATGCACGCATCAAGGCCGGATGATAGGCGGCTTTGGGGATGCTGAAGTGTTCAGCTTTCATGCCACAAAGTTCTTCAATACCTTTGAAGGAGGCGCGGTAACCACAAATGATGATGCACTTGCTGAACAAATTCGTGGGATGCGAAACTTCGGTTTCGCCGGTCTGGACAACGTTATTAGCATAGGTACGAATGGAAAGATGAGCGAAGTATCGGCCGCCATGGGCCTGTCTTCCCTGGAGAGCATGGGTGAATTTATTGAAACCAATCATAATAATTACCTGGCCTATTCCAGAGGCTTGGGCGGGTTGCCGGGTATTCGATTAATTAATTATGATGATAAGGAAAAAAATAATTACCAGTATGTGGTTATGGAAATAGAAGAGAAGGATGCCGGGCTCAACCGCGATCTGCTTGTGAAAATTCTGACTGCAGAAAATATTCTCGTGAGGCGCTATTTCTATCCCGGTTGTCATCAGATGGAACCTTATCGCTCCTATTATCCGAATGCAGGTTTGGTATTACCCAATACGGAAGAACTAACCTTGAAAACAATGCAGCTTCCCACAGGGACGGCAGTCGGGGAGAAAGAAATCATTCATATTTGCGAACTCATCCGATTTATTTTCGCAAATGCGGCAGAAATCCGGGACCGGCTTGAGTAGTGAACCAACCGCCATCCTGCGATGGACAGGGCGCGCCAAAAAGTATGGTATTAATATGGCTGGAATTCAAGCTTTCCGCCCGTTTTTTTAAAAATTCAATCCTCCCGAGGATTCACTTTAATGGCTCCAGATAATAAAGGTTTGGGTATTCGGATGTCGTTCAACCACGCCAGGTATTTGCGTGGACCCTATGAATAAATTTAAAGTAATTACCCTCACGGTTCTGTTGATCGCGATGATTGGGATCCCCCGCATGGTGGGGCTGGGAAAATTTACCTCGATTGACGAACCGTTTTGGTTGCATGAGAGTTCGAATTTTTATTATGCGCTTGGCCAGCGTCAATTTGAAAACACAGTATATGGTTATCACCCCGGCGTCACGACCATGTGGATAATCACCATGGGGATGCTGGCTTACTTTCCTGAATATCGTGCGTTGGGGCAGGGATATTTAAAACAAGGAAAGTTCGATCTTTTTTTGCCTGCACATGGGAAAGATCCACTTCAGCTGCTCATCCTGAGTCGCACTATTCAGGTAATCATAATTATCCTGCTTTTATGGATTGTTTTCCTGCTGTTGCGCAGGATGTTTGATGATCGATCGGCTTTCTTTACAACTACCTTGATATCCGCATCACCATTTTTCCTGGGGCAATCCCGCCTTCTGAATCACGAGGCCTTGCTCGGCCTTTTTCTTTTGATATCCTTGTTGAGTATGCTGGTTTATCTTTATATAAAACGGAGTTGGATTATTTTGGTTCTTTCCGCTGCGGCGGCTGCCCTGGGGCAGCTGACGAAGTCATCGGGCCTTCCTTTGATTCCAATCATCATGTTGGTCGTTGGGGTAGATGCGCTCGGATCGCAACATGGGAGCTTGGGTCGGAAGTTGTTAGAAGCATTCAAGACTTTCGGGTTTTGGCTGTTCGCTTTAGTGTTTTTTTACGTTCTTTTCTGGCCTGGAATGTGGGTGGACCCGGGAAAAATGATGTATGTAGTATATGGGAATGCGCTCACTTATACCTTTCAGGGAATGACTCTTGAAGCACTGCCGGGATTCGATCCTTCAAGTTTTAGATTAGGCACTTTGAATGGTGGTCTGCAGATTTATCTGTTGGATCTGGTCTGGCACACCTCCATGGTGAGTTGGCTGGGTTTCGCATTGGGAATTGGGATTGCGATTGCGGAGTTAATGAGGAAAACGGATAAATATTATCAATCGACAATTTTATATTCGGTCATTCTGGCGATATCTTTTATTCTCATATTCAGCATCCAGCTTGGGCGAAAACCCCCACATTACATTACCACCAGTTTCATGTCCATGGATTTGATTGCGGGGCTGGGCTTTTCCCGTCTGGTTGATTTTCTGGCTCATCGCTTTCCGAATTTTATTAAGGGATGGACAACTTGGACTATTTTAGGGTTTGTTCTCGCCATCCAGTTAATTTCTGCAGCACCTTTCTTTCCATATTACATTACATACATTAATCCGGTAATGGAGGCTTTGCAGCCGCGGATACAAAACCCGACCCTAGATGAAACCGGCTATGGCGTGGGACTCGACCAGGCCGCAGCTTATCTCTCGCAAAAAACCGGTGCCAGTGCAATGACCGTGATGGCGGCGAATGGTTATGGGTCTTTCTCATATTACTTCCCAGGACACACTGTCCCCATAAACAATTTGGATCTATCCGATCCGGGGATCCTTGAGATCTTGAGGGGTTCGCAATATGCCGTCGTTGATTATTACAATCAAAAAAGAATTGGCCTCCTGACCGGGCTCGATGGAGTAAAACCGGAAAAAATAATTTGGATCGATGGGATAGAGTTCCTTCACATTTATAGCGCCTCCGATTTGCTAGGCCGATTAAATTCAGCAACACCATAATTCTACAGGAAATCATGGATCAGATTTAGCATCGAGGATCCTCAACTCGTTCCATCTCATGAACCCGAAAGGCTGTACAGTCATTGAATTGCCAATGTCGCTTTATTACTAAAAAGAAGGAGTGTTCTTATGCCTGACTATTCGATCGTTATTCCCGTGTACTACAATGAAGGATGCTTGCTTCCACTGATGGATTCGCTGGAAAGCGATGTCATTTCGAAGAACCCGCAGCTTACTTGCGAGATCATCTTTGTGGACGATGGGTCAGGCGATCGCTCCTTAGAGGAGCTGTTGGAAATTCGTGAAAAACACGATCATGTGGAAATCGTCAAATTTACCCGGAATTTCGGGCAAGTTAATGCCTTGATCGCCGGTTTTTCCCGTGCGCAGGGAAAATGCGTAATCGCCATGTCGGCAGATGGGCAGGACCCGCCGGCAATGATCAATGAAATGCTGAAGGCCTATTACGAGGAAGGCAATGAGGTTGTGGTGTGTACGCGGGAAGGCCGCGACGAATCCTTTTATCGCGTCGCCACTTCACATATCTTTTACCTGCTTATTAAAAAACTGGTTTTCCCGAACATGCCCGAAAGTGGCTTTGACTTTGTTTTGTTTGGAGAACGGGCTTTAAAAACTTACCTTAAGAACGTGGATGCCAACCCTTTTTATCAGGGGGGAATTTTGTGGATGGGTTATAAAACAAAATTTATTAAATATTTCCGCCGGCAGAGATTTGCTGGAAAGTCGCGCTGGACATTGGGGAAAAAATTAACCTTTCTCGTTGATGGCGTTCTGTCGTATTCTTTTTTCCCAATTCGCCTGCTTTCTTTGATTGGTTTATTGGTTGGCCTTTTAGGCTTTGTCTATGCGCTTGATATTTTAGTTGAAAAAATATTATGGGGAAATCCGGTTACTGGCTGGACACCTATTATGATAATCGTGCTGGTTATTGGAGGATTTCAAATGCTCATGCTAGGCATGATCGGAGAATATCTCTGGCGCACCTTATCCCAGGTTAGGAACCGGGAATTCTATGTGGTTGATAATATTTTTGAGCCAAAAAGCCGCCAGAGCACCCGAGAGATCTAGGTTGAGTATTTCCCCAAGAACAATAATACAAAACCTCTCCTGTCAATATGCCTCTGGGCCTTCGTAGCTCGGTAGTCTTTCGTTACGACGAGTGTGTCCTTATTAATAAAGGCATTCCAGTCAATAGGTTTCTTTTCACCCCCTGGCGTATAATCCGCAAACTTCTTTATTTTATTTCCTGTTAAACTGTACATCTGGCAGGAGGATCAACTCATTTTTGAAAATCGCTTGAGCTGACTGACAACTCGTTCCATATCCGATTGGTTGTAGCGCTGATCGCAAGGCAGTGTCAGGATCTCGGCAGCCAGACGATGACTCGCCTCAAATATGGTGGGAACGACACCTGCGATTGGCCAGTGAACCTGGGGGTAAATCTTTTCAGCGAAAAGAGCTTGCCGAATGTGGTCTCGGTCTTTTAAACGAATGGGAAATCCCAGGGGTACCACATCGCTGGTTAATTCAGGGAACAGAGCAATCTGCCCCAGTGCTGATGCAAGGAATTGATAGTTATCGCGACGTCGTTGCGATACCATTCGCCAATCAATGGCATTCTTTAATATCAGCTGGCTTAAATCGCTCATTCGAAATGGCTCCAAGGGGCCTTCGGCCTCGGTCTTTTGAAAAATATCGAACCATCTCCTTTCGCCACCATGTCGGTCGTATTCTGCTCTGAGTATGGAGGCCTTGGTTGCTTCCATCCACCAAAAGGCGGGTGACGAGGCAAGATCTTGATTTGGCAATTCTGCCCCGTTTAACGCCAATAGGACTCCACCCTCAGGAATGCCGACGAACTTGCGAGGGCTAAATACTACATAGTGGGAATGTTTATTGAAATGTTCGCTGAGTAGCCCTTGGGCGGCGTCTTGTACCACCCAGGCTCCTCGGCGTCTTGCTTCGGCGCCCCAGTCGGCCCATTGGTTGAAGCCAAAGTAGTCAATAAACAACACAATATCATTCGCCTGAATTTCTGAGAGCCAATCTTCTTCCGAAATCCTAAGCTGCTCGTCGATAGGGTAAAAACGCACGTCTATCAGATGAACAGGGAACGCGCCCATTAGCACTTCGCAAAGATACGATGGCAACCACACGGTTTTTGGACGCAGGATCCGGGCCAGTAAAGTAAGGGCGGATCTAGCTGTTGCCAATAGTAGGTGGGGCTCTGTAAGAAATGGAGGTTCGTAGACCTCCCCGGAGATCGCCTCCATCGCGAACAGCTCTAAACCAAACATTCCTCCAATAATGCCTGTTTCTGAAGATCTCATTTCACGGATTATCCTTTGGTGTTCTTCACAAGTAATTCATGCGTTCGTGTGATGGTCTTAAAATCATCTGAAAGTTATTCTGTCCCCCGGAAAAAAAAGGCTGTAGCGTTCCTGCTTCCCATCCACGCATCTTCGCGTTCCGCAGTAATGTGGAAAAAGTAAGTGTTTTGTGTAGAGTATTGTACACGATCAATTAATTATATACCGCATCATTTGTTCCAGCTTATATTGCAGCGCAACCGCCAAATGCGCAGCCCGGACTTGATCATGCCCACGCGGGTCTGCCAGCGTGTACGCCATCTTGACCACTTTTGGAACTTTTGACTTCAACGGATATACGGGTCTCTTTCGGAGATACTTGTCGTTATTATCACTTGTAATTAATATCAGCCAAATTTAGTTTTGATATTCCGCTTGTCTTATTCATTGTTACAT
>JBGQIO010000230.1:0-6023 GCA_041498515.1 Anaerolineae bacterium | reverse complement strand
GAAGAGACTAAGCAAATGGTCGAGAGCCTGGAAGGGAGAGAGAACGTCGCTGCCGTTGAGCTTGGTTTCGCTCCGCTTCTCGCCGATGACATTATTTTACTCGCCATTGAAATGTGCCTGGGCGAATTACCGCTGATCGTTTCATTAGCAGCCGAACAGGTATTAAGTTTGGGCCCGCGTGCGCTGCAAACAGGCGCGGCGGCAATCAGTTTGGCTGCAGCGCGTGGAATGCTGCCGCTCGCCCGCAACCCCTCCCACGAGGGCGGTGAAAAGCTTATCAGTGGAAGATTGTTCGGCCCGGCTCAGTTTCCCAGATCACTCGAAGTCGTCCACTCCGCTGCGAGACTTGGTCTCCCGATCTACGGCTCGGGGGGTGTGTATTCAAAAGAGGATGCCGAAGCCATGTTGACAGCCGGCGCTCTTGCAGTCCAAATGGACGCAGGGTTGTGGCTCCCGAAGGTATAAAAAGAGCCTCGTCAATTGACGAGGCTCTTTGGTCGAGTCAAAGAGGTTATTACACGATTTTGACGCTGGCCGCCTGCAAACCCTTCGGGCCTTTTTCGATGGTAAATTCCACCTTCTGGCCTTCCTGCAGATTGCGGAAGCCTTCGCTTTCAATAGCGGAGTAGTGAACGAACACATCCGGGCCGCCCTCGCGAGCAAGGAAACCATAGCCCTTATCACCGTTGAACCATTTGACCGTACCGACTACACGTTCTGACATTTTGCCTCCTTAGACAAAAAGAAAATTGAGTTGACGCAGTACGTCCTTCATCGGTGGTCAAAAAAACGGCTCAAAGCAGTATTGCTTTGAGCCGTCGCATTCACTTCCAACGAAAACCTACTTGCATCCTACGCAAATAACTATATCAGCTTAGGTGAAATTAGTCAATCACCAAATTCAGTTAATCATTGAAAAGTGTGGGGAGGAAAAATTAGAAAATCCTGGAGGTCATGATCTACTGTAATTCATTTTTCCAACCAAATCGTTACCGGTCCATCATTATGAATTTCAACAGACATATGCTCGCCAAACTTTCCGGTTTGGGAGGGAACACCCTGTTTGCGTAACAATTCAACGAAACGTTCC
The DNA here is from genome assembly GCA_041498515.1 of Anaerolineae bacterium. GTDB lineage: Bacteria > Chloroflexota > Anaerolineae > Anaerolineales > Villigracilaceae > Fen-1038. The sequence continues at coordinate 4,933 of JBGQIO010000230.1, read as the reverse complement.
ACCAAGGGCGCGGCGACTTCCGGTGCAGCGGTATCGGTGAAAGAAGGGCGCCGTCCTTTTTGCACATCTGCATAAAGCGTGAACTGCGAAACGACGATAGCCCCGCCCTTTACATCCAGTATCGAGAGGTTTGTTTTACCCTGCTCATCCTCAAAGATGCGCAGGTTGGCAACTTTCTCTGCGAGGAACCGAGCTTGTTCCTCTCCATCTCCGTGACCCACACCGAGCAGGATCAATAAGCCTTTCCCAATTTCAGAAATCACTTGTCCTTCCCCCACCGGCCTCGATGCGATGGAGACACTTGCATGCGAAACGCGTTGCAATAGGACACGCATATCTATCTTAAGAATAAAGGACCGGAACCGGGTAATCGGATTAAAAGCTGAAGCATTCCAACCCCGCAAATATCGAACCCCAATTTAAGGTAATTGAACGGCAGCCCGCACTTCTTCCATGGTTTTTTGCGCAATGCGGCGGGCGCGGTTCGCCCCCTCGTTCAGTATCTCCGTTACCGCCTCCGGTTTGGATGCGATCTCGGCGCGTTTGGCCCGAAACGGTTCAAGGTGCTTGTTCAAATTTTTCGCTAAAAGTGTCTTACATTCCACGCAGCCGATGCCCGCCCGGCGGCACTCGACGTTAACCATATCCACATCGCTCTGCGGAGAGAAGACCTTGTGCATCGTAAATACGTTGCAGATATCAGGATTCCCAGGGTCACTGCGCCTGATGCGGGCCGGGTCGGTTACCATTTGCAGAACGCGGGCTTTGGTTTCTTCGGGTGTAGCGGCAAGCTCAATGTGATTATTCAAACTCTTGCTCATCTTCTCTTTGCCGTCAATGCCGAGCACTTTCGGGAATAGAGTATTCTTCATCTGCGGTTCAATCAGCACCTTTGTGTTATAGCGATAATTGAACGAGCGCACGACCTCGCGTGCAAACTCAAGGTGCGGTGCCTGGTCTATACCGACCGGCACTACATCCGTCTTATAAAGCACGATGTCCGCCGTCATCAAGACCGGGTAACCAACCAAGCCATAATTCACATTATCCGGCTGCTGACGGACCTTGTCTTTAAAGGTCGGTAATTCCGTCAATTTGCCGAGCGGCGTGACCATCGATAGAATGGTGTGCAGTTCGGTCACTTCGGGGACATGTGACTGGATAAAAATAATCGTCTCCAGCGGGCGGATGCCGGCAGCCAGCCAATCGAGAGCCATCTCATAAGTATTTTGTTTGAGATTCTCAGTATCTTCAACCGTCGTCAGCGCGTGAAGGTCGACGATGCAGTAGACACATTCATAATCGTCCTGCAACGCCACGTAGTTCTTGATCGCACCCAGATAGTTACCCAGGTGCTGCCGTCCGGTGGGGCGAGCGCCGGAAAATACACGTCCCTTTTTTGCCATTATTCACCCTTCCACGATTTTATTGACCAGACCTACAACCTCGCCTTGTTGAGCGTGACGCTTGGTCTGCAGTTTGGAATAGATAAGCTGACCGTTCACACTGACCTCGAAGCGGCCTTCGTCAGAAGGGACAAGCGTCATGGTTTCGATCAGGTGCTCGAATTGTTTGAGCAGGTCATTTGCCAGGCCAACGGCCCGGTCGGTATAATGTCAGACCGCGCAGTAAACGATCTCTATCTTGAGCATAAGCCCTCCGCAAATGGGATATCCTTTCAAAAAACGGGGTTTTGAACCAATCTTTATTAGAAAATTATAACATGCCGGCTTCCAAGGCTAGGCATTCGACCACTGCCGCGCTATAATCCAATAACTAAGCACGTTTTGTTGAACTAGAAGTTAGGAGAAAGTAATGCCCGTCTACACTTATCGTTGTGAATCGTGTGGGGTGCAGTTCGACCGCCAACAATCCTACAGCGATGCACCGCTTAAAATATGTCCGGAATGCCGCAAAAGAAGCCTGAAAAAGGTCATCTCTCCGGTCCGCATAATATTTAAAGGTTCGGGATTTTATTCAACCGATAATAAATCCCCTTCCGGCGATTCCAGCTCGACAGCGCCGGCAAAAAAAGACAAAAAGGACGAAACCAAGGTCTCCACACCGAGTAAGGAAACCAAAGATAGCAAGCCGGTAGAGAAAAGCGAATAACCAAGACTTGCCTGAAGCATTAAAAAAATCGCCGACCTTTGATCGGCGATTTTGGATTAAACGATCCCGAGCGAACTCAGCCAGTACGGCTATTTCTGAAACATAAATGAAGCCAGCCGAGGTAATTGCTTTGCATCTTCGGCATGCCACCATTCCCGGAACTGCCTGAGCGCCAACCCGCTGCCTTCCCCCGCTTCGAAAAATTCGGACACGTGATGTACAAAAGCAGTAATCTCGACCGTTTTATCTCCGCGCTCAAACCGGGCTTTTTTTCCCTGATATTGACGGAAGGGATGCAGCTCACTTACAAAAAACCATCCACCTGTCATCAACGTACGACGGGCTTCCGAAAAAACAGGGGAAATATGTTCGATGTGTTCCAGCACAAGGTTACAGGTCACCAGCTCAACCGATCCAGCCCGGCAGGGCCACACCTTCGTCATATCCGCCGCACAGAATAACACATTGGTTGATACCAGCTTTTCCTTCGCTTTCTTGAGCATGCCTTCTGAAAAGTCGATGGCAAGCAGCTCTTCCCCGATCTGTGAAAGAAAGGCTGTGTTTTTGCCCGTTCCGCAGCCAAGCTCAAGGATGGATTTAAAACGGAGGTTTGCCAGTACATCTGCCGTTACGGTCTGATCCAAATCTCGAGTAAGGTTCGAGCCCGAGTCGTAGACGTCAGACCAATCGTTGTAAGCTTTTTGGATGTTCATCTCAGATTGTCTATTTTATGTCAGCCTATTCTCAATCCGCGGATCGGGGATCAGCCACATGGCAGACACCAGTACATACACTGCAAAGGCGATCCACGAATTCACGAAGGCTAACGGGACGGCCAATACATAGAACACGATCGATATCCTGCCTTTCAAATCTCCGCCCAGGGCGACCGCCAGGGTAGAAGCCGTGCCGTGCAAGGAAAGCAAGGCACGCACCAGCACGAAATATGCAGAGGCTGCCAATAACAGGTCCAAGCCATACAGTGCAACAGGCCAGGTGGAGAAATTGTTCTCGCCCATCCAAGCCGTAGCGAATGGTAAAAGCGAGAGCCAAAAGAGCAGATGCAAGTTGGCCCACAGGACACGCCCGTTCACATGCTCTATAACCTGAAGCAGGTGGTGATGGTTGGTCCAATAGATCCCCAGGTTGATAAAGCTCAACACGTAACTCAGGAAAACCGAGGACAGCGGGCGCAAGGCGGCCAGATCCGCGCCCTGTGGTATTTTCAATTCCAACACCATGACGGTGATGATAATGGCGATCACACCGTCGCTGAAAGCTTCCATTCGATCTTTGCTCATCCTAAACCCTTAATAAAATAGAATTAGTCTTGATCAGAGTAAGGTTCAAAAGTGGTTATAGTCTTATCAAACTCAGGCGATTAGCCTTTTTGTACGCGGGTAAACTTGGAAATTTATGAAGAATGATCCATTTGGACCTGCAGAACAGGGCTTGTCAATTTGCAAATACAGATTTAATAAAATGACCCTCCGCTCAGATCGAAACGCCGGACTTATAACCTTAATAAATCTGCCTTTGGTCACTTCGCCAAAGGCAGATTTATTCCTTAGAATTCAAACAGTGTCTATACTTTCTCGTATCGGATGTTGACGTTCGTTTTACCGTTCCCGAGATCCACACCCTGGACAACGATGGCCTCTCCGCTCGGGTCGCCGTCGAATACAAGGCTGAAGGTCGTATCGGTGATCGCCGTGTTGATCGTACGCTCGGTGATGCCTTCTTTTTTGAAGGCATCACGATAGAACGCAATCGTATCTTTCAGGCTCAAGTTGGTCTGAAAGTTGATCGAATTATTACCAGTATCTGTAAAGTTGCTGACGCTGCTCGGTAGTGGGAATTTGGTGTTATATCCACTGGCACCGCTGCCACTTCCACTACCTCCGCCAAGCAACCCACAAGCCAGCGAAATGATCACCAAAACAGACAAGCCAAGAAGCCACCGGTAGTTATTCATGGAACACATCTCCTCTCAATAAATAGAATATATCAGACATTATACAAACATCCACCTTGGAATAAATGGCACATTCTACCTATATGATCGGCCCGCACCTCACTATTCTGTGATTTACTGATTTTATTAGGGCGTGGGAGGAAGGCGCCATAACCGTATCGTTCCATCGTTGGAAGCGGAGGCCAAAATCAACTGAACCGGCGACCAGGCCACGCGATTGACCATATCGGAGTGGTCGCTTAAGACAGCAAGATGCGTACCGTCGGCGCGCACAAGCGTAATTAATTCGTCTGCGGCGACAGCCAGGACCTGTCCATCTGCTGACCAAGCCAGGCTGTTTACGCGGCCGCTGATACCCGTCAAATGGGTCCCATCCGGCTTCCATACATCCCGGCCGGCCGCGAGGAGTGATCCATCCGGCGACCAGGCAATCGTGTTAATATCGAAACTGCTTTGCCGGCTGCCCAAGGAGTGACCGTCGCGATCGTAGAGCTGCAGATCGCCGTTCTCATCACCAATGGCAAAGGTCGAGCTATCCGGGGACCAAGCAGCTCCCCAGGAGGGTGTACAGTGTTCACAACTTGAGAGATAGGCCACTTCGGTGCCAGCGCGGCGCCATACCTTGTAATCAGTGGCACCCCCCAGCAAACGCTCACCGTCGGGCGACCAGGCGAGGTTATAGAATTTGCCACCGCTATACTTCGTGCTCATGGTCGCCGCGAGAGACCCATCAGGATCCCATAATTGAACTGTCGGATTTAGGTAAAGGACGATCGATCCGGTAGCGAGCAGCGCGCCGTCCGGCGACCAGGCGAGCGCCCACACATGTCCCCGATCAACTTTTAT
>JBGQIO010000229.1:0-6042 GCA_041498515.1 Anaerolineae bacterium | reverse complement strand
GAATGCTTGATCGTTCGTCTGACCTTGATCACAACCGGACGGTCCTCAGTTATGCGGGTCCGGTGACGGCTGTGGAGGAAGCAGCCTTTCTAGCCATTAAGACTGCTTCCGAATTGATCGACCTGAACCACCACAAGGGCGAGCATCCGCGCATTGGCGCAACGGATGTGGTTCCGTTTGTCCCGCTCTCCGGTGTGACCATGGATGAATGCGTTGCGATGGCGAAACGATTAGGTGAACGGGTGGGGCGGGAATTGCATATCCCCGTCTATTTATACGAGTATGCTGCCACTCGTCCGGAACGAACAAATTTGGAGAACATCCGCAAGGGACAATATGAAGGCCTCAAAAACGAGATCGAAACCAATCCGGATCGCAAACCTGATTATGGTCCGGCGAGACTTGGATCGGCGGGCGCGACGGTGATCGGTGCGCGAAATCCGTTGATCGCATTCAATGTTTACCTCACGACTTCCGAAGTGGATATTGCGAAGAAGATCGCCAAAACCATCCGACAATCATCAGGCGGCTTGCGATATGTCAAAGCCCTCGGTCTCTCCGTCGAAGGGCGCGCGCAGGTATCGATAAACCTTACCAACTTCCGTGAGTCGCCGATTGCGCGTGTGGTTGAAATGATTCGTAGAGAATCTGAGCGTTACGGCGTGGGCATACATCATAGCGAGTTGGTGGGCCTTATTCCGCAGGAGGCGCTTGTAGAGGCTGCCGTCTGGTACACGCAGCTCGATCAATTCAACCCGGACCAAATTCTCGAGTCGCACCTTTATCAAACTGGGAGTTCACAACCTGTCGTCGCTCAACCTTTTGGCGATAAATTATCCTTCCTCGATGAGGTGGCTGCCGCGACACCAGCGCCTGGTGGGGGTTCCGCGGCAGCTTATGCAGGTGCCTTGGGAGCTGCACTGACGGCGATGGTAGCGGGCCTTACCATCGGAAAGAAAAAATATGTTGAAGTCGAAGCGGAGATGCAGGCGATCCTTGTCCAAGCCGGAGAATTACGCAAGGAATTAACGTCTGCGGTTGAAGTCGATTCCGCGGCATTTGAAGGTGTACTGGGTGCATTTAAAATGGCGAAAGAGACCGAAAGTCAGCAAAAAACGCGCCAAGCCGCCATCCAAATCGCGACCTGGAATGCGGCGCATGTGCCTCTCCACACCGTCGCAAACTCGGTCAAAGTGATGGAACTTGCCGCTCGCTGTGCAAAGGTCGGAAACCTGAATGCCATTAGTGATGCCATGTCCGCTGCAGCATTGGCACGCGCTGCCCTGACCGCAGCGGGGTATAACGTTCGGATTAATTTGAAAACGCTTGATGACAGATCAGCCGGTGAGAGGATGTTGAAGGAATTGCGCGATTTCGAGAATCAAGCAGGTAAGATTGAAACAGAAATACGTAAGACGATGGAAGAGCGAGGCGGAGTATCGTAAATTAAGTTACGATATTCGATAATCGGGAATTTAAATCGGAGGATTGTATGGGACTCAAACCTGATCATTGGATCCGTAAGATGGCAATCGAACAAAAAATGATCGAACCCTTCACGGAAGGTCAAGTAAGAAATGGAGTGATCTCTTACGGGGTCTCGTCCTATGGTTACGATATCCGGGTAGCCAGCGAATTCAAGATTTTTACCAACGTTTTCGGTGCGACCGTGGATCCTAAGCAATTCGATCCCAAGTCCATGGTGGATCTTGCCGGCGAGGTCTGCGTGATCCCGCCGAACTCATTCGCTCTGGCACGCACAGTTGAATATTTCCGCATCCCGCGCAAGGTGATGACGATATGCATTGGTAAATCCACGTATGCGCGCTGCGGTATCATCGTCAACGTCACTCCTTTCGAGCCGGAATGGGAAGGGTATGTCACACTCGAAATTTCAAATACTACTCCTCTGCCCGCCAAGATTTATGCCAATGAAGGCATCGCCCAAGTACTCTTCTTCGAGGCGGATGAGGAGTGCACGATTTCTTATGCCGATAAAAAGGGGAAATACCAGAAGCAACAATCGATCGTTCTACCGAAGCTATAACAATTCGGCTGCTTCCATCAGGACGGAGAACCTTGCGACCGGATTTACAATCCAGCTTCGTCATGTTTTGAACCACCATTCATCGGGACGGCATTAAACCGCGCTAATAACGGTAAGGATCTGTTAGGCGGTAATATTCTCCATCCCAGATAGTTGATCTTAACAAATAGACCAACGACCAGAGTTGATGCCTCGGTCGTTGGTCTGAATTTAATGCTTCCCGCATATTTCTTTAGCTTGATTTCAACCGGAATGGGGTAATAACCAAAATCCCTGGTTAATCACAAACATTCAATGCCGCGCTGCAACGCCGTAGCTTACTGCTTGTTACCGATGTCGTAATCCTTCACATCCTGAATCGCCTTTTTCTCATTAACCAAGGGGAGAGTGATCAGACCTACTATGAAGAAAAATATGAGGGAGAGAATCGCCGGACGCAAACTACCGAATATTTGATTCATCAAGCCGAACAGCAGGGGACCAATCCACGAAGTGCCGCGGTCGGAGATTTCATAGAACGAGTAGAACTCGGCCCCCCTGCCGTCGGGGATCATTTGTGCAAAAAGGCTGCGGCTGATGGCCTGTGATCCGCCGAGTACGAGCGCAATGACTACTCCTAAGAGCAAGAACTCATTCGCACGGTTATCACCCTTCAATCCGAAATAAGCATAGATCACCACTGCCGACCAGATGGCGAGGCTTATGAGGATCGCTTTTTTCGCACCTACCCACGAAGCTAATCGTCCCCAGAACAAAGGGCCGAAGAAAGCCATAAACTGGATGACTAATATGACCTTGGTGAGGGTGCCAAGGTCAAGCTCAAGCCCGCCTCGCAGGAGTGGCGCTGCTGCAAAAGTCGACGAGACAGCAATTACAGTCTGAATACCATCGTTATACAGAAAATAAGACCCCATGAACTTCAATGTTTCAGGAAAGTGCCTCACCTCTTTGATGGTTCGACTGAGTTGTTTGAAGCCAATGCTTGTATAAGTTTCGCCGGCCGGGAGAGGCCGGCGTGCATGCCGCGGGTGCAGGCGTGCCCAGGTGAGGAATGAAAAGGCTAGCCACCAAACACCCGCGGAAGCCAGGTTAATTCGAATAGCAAGGCCGGTAGGGATCCCTAGTTTATCGTGGAACGTATAAAAGGCGAGGTTGAGAGCCAGCAGGATGCCGTCACCGAGATAACCCATTGCCCACCCAAAGGAAGAAACCCGGTCGCGTTGATCCTCGCTGGCTATATCGGGTAGATAAGAGTTATAGAAAACGATGGAAGCTCCGAAAGCAAGGTTTGCAAGAACGAAGAACAAACCGCCTAGCCACCATAAATTACCTGATACAAGGAAAAGTGATATCGTCATCGCTGCGCCGACAGTTGCACATATCTGCATCATTCGTTTGCGTAGATGGGAATAATCTGCGATCGCACCCAGTATCGGCAGGAAAAGAACTTGCAACGCTACCGAAATCGATACGCAGTAAGGAAAAAATGAATCGGGTGCGATCGGGATATTACCCAGCCGGGCCATGCCGTCTGGAAAGGATTTGGCTGCCTCGGCTGCCAGCGAAGCTATATAAGGCCCCAGGAAGACCGTTCCGACCGTTGTACTGAAGGCCGAATTAGCCCAATCATACATTGCCCAACCGAAAATCTCTCGCTTATCATTAACCTTTACTTGAGCCTTAGCCATTCAGCCTCCATTGATTGGATATAATAATGAAAAACACACCTGACAAAAAGAAGATCCGAATAATTGGAAAATGAATTTGTCCTGATTGGCAAGGCTTCACTTTGTTAGCATAAAGTTGTCGCTTTTTCCTATTTAATCTCTGTCAATCCAGACAACCACAAGATATTTTTTGCTCGTATCGACTACCTGATGGTTCTCAAATTCGAAGCACCGAGCATCGGGATCGCGTCTTTTACATTAATCCTTGCTTAGAAGGTAGCGTGAATGCGCCTGATGAACAGGAAGGAAACCAGGGTCTAGCTTAGGAACCTGTAATTTGGTCAAAAAAGGGCTTGACTTTCCATATAGAAGTAAATATAATGTGAGGTCGTTGTCCTGCTAGGGTGGGGCAGGTAAAATTGTTTTAATTAAGGGGCTATCCCTCGGATAGCGATCCCTCTGGAGTTATCGAAAATCCTGTAAGCCGGTTACAAGTCAGGAGAGACCCTAATGGCGTCTTTGCCCAGAAAGAATTACGCTCGTATTCCCGTAAAGCTTGGACTTCCCAATTTAATAGACATACAACTCGATTCATTTGAAAGGCTTAAGAGAGAAGGTCTCGGTGATCTTTTCCATGAAGTCTCGCCCATTGAATCGTATAACAAGGGAATGAAGCTGTTTTTCCCCAGCCGCAGCCCGGAGGCCAAACAATGGGGGCTAAAGTATTGGTTTGGTGAGCCGAAGCATTCGATGGAAGAATGTGTCGAACGCGATTTGACATACGCCAGCCCTTTGTATGTTTCGGTATTGCTTGCCGGTCCGGATGTTCCAGAACCCATCAAGCAAGACATCTTCCTCGGTGATTTTCCCGAAATGACCGACAAAGGTACTTTCATCATCAACGGGACGGAACGAGTTGTTGTTTCACAGTTGATCCGTTCGCCGGGTGTCTACTTCGAAGCCCCGTCTGATCGTTCAACGGGCCGTCCTTTGGCAATGGCAAAACTCATTCCAGATCGCGGTGCGTGGATGGAGTTTGAGACTCGCAAAAGCGACTATATCATCTTAAAGTTCAACCGCAAACGCACGGTGCCGATCACAGTGTTTCTCCGTGCTTTGGCTGCGGTAGGTGACGGCATCAAGGACACACCCTTGAAACTCGGCACAGACGAAGAGCTGCTATCGATCTTCCACGATGTTGACAACAATCCCGAGCGGATGTTCATTCCTTCCACATTAAAGCAGGAACCCGAATGGGAAGTATCAAACCGGATGACGATCGCGGAAGCTGCGCTGATCGAGTTCTTCCGCAAGATGCGTCCGGGCGACCCGGCGACCCTCGATAATGCCAAACAATTCCTCGAAGAACAATTATTCGATCAGCGTCATTACGATCTTGAGCGTGTGGGCCGCTATAAGCTGAATCAGAAGCTCGATCTCAATATTCCCATCCCGCACCGTACTGTGACGAAGAACGACGTGATCCGGCTGATCCGCCGCATGATCCAGATCAATAACGGCGTCGAGCCGCCTGACGATATTGACCACCTGGGTAACCGTCGCGTGAAAACAGTGGGTGAGTTGATCCAGAACAAACTTCGTATTGGATTACGCCGGATGGAGCGCGTGATCAAAGAGCGCATGTCAATCCGCGATCAGGAACAGCTCTCGCCGGTTACATTGGTAAACATCCGTCCTGTGGTTGCGGCCTTGCGCGAGTTTTTTGGTTCAAGCCAGTTAAGCCAGTTCATGGATCAGACCAATCCTCTCGCAGAACTGCGCCACAAGCGGACACTCTCCGCTCTCGGTCCCGGCGGTCTGCGCCGTGAGCGCGCCGGCTTCGATGTGCGCGACGTACATCACTCCCACTATGGACGCATTTGTCCCATCGAGACACCTGAAGGTCCGAACATCGGCCTGATCGGGCGTTTGGCATCGTTCGCACGGGTCAATGAATATGGCTTCATCGAAACGCCGTATCGCAAGGTATTCAAGTCATTTCCCGGTGACGATGAGCGTTTGGTTGGACGGACTCTGCGCGAGGCAGTTATCGATCCAAAGACAGAAGAGAAACTTGCAAAATCCGGTGAGGTGATCGACGCGCGCCTTGCAAAACGCCTTGCAAAGATCGGCAAGGATGTGCCGGTCGTTCCTTTTGTATCCGATCAGACGGAATATCTATCCGCTGATGCGGAAGATAAATATGTGATAGCCCAGGCTAACGCGCCGCTGACTGAAATTAGCGAATTTGTGCGCGAGCGCATCTCCTGCCGGTATCACTCAGGCTTTTTGTTCTCCACTCCTGAAGCAGTGGATTACATGGATGTT
>JBGQIO010000228.1:0-6047 GCA_041498515.1 Anaerolineae bacterium | reverse complement strand
TTGAGACCGGCGCGTTCCAGGGCTTTCTGTGTAGACGGGATGGGGCCGTAACCCATGACACGCGGTGGGACGCCTGCGGCAGCAGAGGCGACGATGCGTGCCAGCGGCTTGAGTTTCAACTCACTGGCTTTCGCTGCGCTCATTAATAATAACGCGGCGGCGCCGTCGTTCAATCCGGAAGAATTCCCCGCCGTTACGGTTCCGCCATCGAGGCGGAAAGCCGGTTTGAGCCTGGCAAGCGATTCCATGCTCGTATCACGGCGCGGGCGTTCATCGGTGGTCACCATCACGGGCTCGCCTTTTTTCTGCGGGATGAGCACCGGTACGATCTCCTCGGCAAACTTGCCTGAATCGATCGCGGCGATGGCGCGTTGATGCGAGCGCAGTGCGAATGCATCCTGTCGTTCCCGCGTGAGCTGCGGCCGTTCCCCGGCGATGTTCTCCGCCGTTTCGCCCATCGATTCGGTCCCATGTTTTTCCTTCATCTTTGGATTCGGATAGCGCCATCCCAGGGCTGTATCCCAGGCCGTGAGGTTGCCGAATGTGAATCCGGTATCGGCCTTCGGAAGCGAATACGGCGCGCGGCTCATGGACTCGACGCCGCCTGCAATGAACACCTCACCCTCTCCCGTTTTGATCGCACGCGCCGCCTGGTTGACCGCGTTCAATCCCGAAGCGCACAGCCGGTTCACGGTCACACCTGCCACCTCGACGGGCAGTCCCGACAACAGCGCGGCCATGCGCGCTATGTTACGGTTATCTTCGCCGGCCTGGTTGGCGCATCCAAAATAGACTTCCTCGACTAAAGCGGGATCGAGCTGATTGCGTTCAATCACGCTGCTTATGACGAAAGCCGCAAGGTCGTCCGGTCGGACGGCAGCGAGTGATCCCCCTAATGCTCCGATCGGCGTACGGATGGCGTCAATAATGACAACTTCGGACATGCGTCCCTCCAAAGAAATATCGAGTGAAATGATTTTACCACTTCGAGAAACAAGGCTTTTATGAAGCCCAAACCGACGATCCCCGGCTCAGAATTGGCGGGCAATCAATGAAAAAGATGGCTAATGGGACGATCACTGCTTAAAATGCCGCCCAGGTTATAAGACGGAAAACACGCAGAACAAGAACTGTCGACAGACTTAACCATTAATATAGAAAGGACCGATATCGGATAGATGAGATCAAACTGAGTACACCGTAACCTCCGAGGTTGGATTTTCCTCTGAAAGAGGAGGCTAAAACGGCGGCTTCCTTCTTTAAAAGGAGAGGAGTTTCATAAGGATGAAAAATGACGCATGGCACTATCCGCCCCTAACTGAAACGGACATAATTAGGCTGAATTATCTCCAACTTCTCATTTAAGGAGGCTGAATGCCTGCAAAAGGTTGGATCGAGGTTAGTGACCGCTACTGTAAGGGTTGTGAGCTGTGTATCAGCGCCTGCCCGCAGGAGGTCATGGAGCTGGACATGTCCCGGTTAACACCGAAGGGCTACCACCCCGCGCACACGTTCAAGGACGGATGCACGGGGTGTGTTATCTGTGCGATTGTCTGCCCCGACGCGGCCATCACAGTTTATCGTGAAGTTACAAAGGCTGCGCCTGTCGCGGCCTAATTTTTTGTGAAGGCGGACCTTTGTCCGCTCCACGAAACATCGGAGAATCTTATGACACGTGAAATGTGGGAAGGCAATCAGGCCATCGCAGAGGCAGCCGTACGAGCCGGCCTCGAGGCCTATTTTGGCTACCCGATCACACCGCAGACTGAAGTACTCGAATATCTTTCGCGGCGCATGCCCGAACTCGGACGAACCTTTGTACAGGCCGAGAGCGAACTGGGCGCCATCAACATGGTTTACGGCGCAGCCTGCGCCGGCGTACGCGTGATGTCGAGTTCATCCAGCCCTGGGGTGAGTCTAATGATGGAAGGCCTTTCATACATTGCGGGAACGGAAGTGCCCGCGGTGCTGGTCAATGTGATGCGCGGCGGACCGGGCCTCGGCAACATCGCACCTTCGCAGGCCGATTACAACCAGGCGGCGCACGGCGGCGGACACGGCGACTATCGCAACATCGTGCTGGCGCCCGCTTCGGTGCAGGAAGCGGCCGACCTGATGACCCTTTCCTTCGACCTCGCCGAAAAATATCGGACGATTTGCATGATGATCATGGACGGCTGCATCGGCCAGATGATGGAACCGATCCAATTTCCCGAAATGCGTCCCGTCCAACGCAGAGATTGGGAGTGGGCTACCAATGGACGCATGGGCAAGCGCGAACGACGTGTCTTGACCTCCATCTATCTGGATCCGCCCGAGGAAGAAGTGACCAACCTCCGTTTGCTCGAACGCTGGAAGCAGATCCAGGCGAACGAAGTCCGTTACAAGGAATATTTCCTCGACGACGCCGAGTTTGTCATTGTCGGGTTCGGTACGGCAGGACGTGTAGCCCTTTCCGCCGTCCGCAGCGCGCGCGAAAAAGGAATCAAAGTCGGCCTGCTGCGGCCTGTGACCGTCAGCCCGTTCCCGTGCGAAGCGATCGAGAAGCTCAGTGGGCGCGTGAGCGGATTCCTGGTGGTCGAGATGAACTCCGGCCAAATGCTGGATGACGTCCGGTTGGCGGTGCAGGGACGCGTTCCCGTCGAGTTTTATGGACGCATGGGCGGCGTGGTCCCCTTCCCCGAAGAGATCTTGAACGAGATCAAGCGCGTTGCATCCAGCAAGTTGAGCGTGGAACACAATCCGCGTGCGGCCTGGTTCGAGCGCATGATAGCGGTAAAGGTGAGGTGAGAGATGGTAACAACTGCTCCAAATAACCTGGTTTACGAACGGCCGGAAGGATTTACCGATACACCGACGCACTACTGTCCCGGATGTACACACGGCGTGGCGCATCGCCTGATCGCCGAAGTACTGGAAGAGATGGGTGTGCTTGAAAAAACCATCGGCGTGGCGCCGGTGGGCTGCTCGGTTTTCGCTTACAACTATTTCGATACCGACTTTGTGGAAGCACCGCACGGACGGGCGCCGGCCATGGCGACCGGCATCAAGCGCGTCTTACCGGACCGGGTGGTCTTTGCCTATCAAGGCGACGGCGACCTGGCCTCGATCGGTATGGGTGAGATCGTGCATGCCGCGGCGCGCGGAGAAAATATCACCGTGATATTTATCAACAATGCCAACTTCGGGATGACCGGAGGCCAGATGGCCCCGACCACCCTGCCCGGTATGAAGACAACCTCGTCACCCAACGGACGCGATGTGGAGACGCAGGGCTATCCCATCCGAGTCTCGGAGATGTTGTCCACACTGGATGGAGCCGGTTACGTGGTACGCCGCTCCTTGCACGACCCGAAGAACATCCGGCTGGCAAAAAAAGCCATCCGTACCGCCTTCGAAACACAGGTCCACGGACTGGGTTTCTCGATGGTTGAACTGCTCTCCACCTGTCCCACCAATTGGAATATGACACCGGTCGAGTCGCTTAAGTTCGTCGAAGACAAGATGGTTGCCTATTTCCCGTTGGGCGATTACAAGGTCGCGGCGGGTGTAGCACAGATAAAAATTTAGAAAGCCGGTACTCGAGGATTTGATATTCGGATACCGAGATTCGCGAATCGGCTTTTACAAACGGAGTGAAGCATGCAAAAAGAAATTATCATCGCCGGTTTTGGCGGACAGGGTGTGCTCTTCAGCGGTCAGGTACTGGCATACGCCGCCATGGATGCCGGCAAGGAAGTGACCTGGATCCCCTCCTATGGTCCGGAAATGCGCGGCGGTACGGCTAACTGCACCGTTGTGATCGCGGACGAGGAGATCGGCTCACCGCTTGTGGAACATCCGCCGCTGGCGATCGCCCTCAACCTACCCTCCTTTGATAAATATGAAGAGAGCCTGCAAAAGGGCGGGACGATGGTGGTCAACCAGTCCATGGTGGACCGCGGAGCGAAGCGGGCTGATATCCAGGTGATCCTGGTGCCCTGCAATCAGATCGCCGAAGAGATCGGAGACAAGAAATTGACGAACATGGTCGCGGTCGGCGCGCTGCTTTCCGTGCTCCCTGAAATTACATTGAAGGATGTGGAAAAAGCACTGGAAAGTCATTTACCTGCCCGGCATAAACACCTGCTTCCGAAGAATTACGAGGCGCTCAAACGCGGGTTTGAAGCAGCCAACAAGGTTCCGGCGTAATTACTGCTTCTTGCATAAATATCTAAACTTGTTTTCACCGATTATTGGGTAAAAAAATCAACATTCTGGTTTAAATACTGAAAGAACGCAGTACCTTGTAATTATGCAGTACTTTGTAATAATCACTTACACATCGATCGAATAACGGCAAAGTAACTTCAAATACAGAAAGCAGTGATTCGAAACAAAGCCCGTTTCCGGGAGGAGGCGGGCTTTTTTTATTGAATCGATCCAAAAATTAAAGTATATTATCAACATCGGATAAACTTTAGTGGCAAAGTGGAGTCGATAAAAATGGCAGGAAAGAAAATCAAGATCAACCGCGCGCCCGTCCTTACATTATGGGCCGCGGTGGTAGCTGAACGGTTTGGCTATGACCAGAAAGAAGCTCTCACACTCGCCAAAGCAGTAACCGGTCTAAATGCCCAATCCAAAGGGAAGCGATTGGGTATCTACGAAGACAAGAAGGACGAGGCCGAAGGGCAGAAAACAAAGGAAGAAAAATCCGTTAAATTGGAATACGTAGAGATATTAGGGCGCGGCGTCCCCGCCATCAGAACGGCACAAGGTCTGCGGGCCGCCATCAAAGGAGAGGTGATCGAGCCGGAGAGCGTCCAAGCTTATCTTGAGCAAAAGTTCGGAGACGACCTGGGCGAAGTGCGGAAGTCAATGGAAGTTTTGGCGAAAGCTTATACAGCGCAGCAATTGAGAGCAGAAGCTTACAAATTGTATGAGAAGTTCCGCCCGGAGATATTAGAAGGAAAGAAAGGCTGGGGTATGAAGGGTGAGCTCGACCTGGACTATATTCGCTCGCTGGCGAAATAAAGCGTCCTGATATTCAAGCCGTAACCGCAAGATAATAGTGATCCAATTTGGATTAGGCCCATCCTAACAAGATGGGCTTTTTTATTGCCCTCCTTTTTAACGGTTAATGGAGTTGAACCAGGGATCCCTCGGACTATAACCAGATAAGAACATCATCTTAGCTAAAGGATAATCATCACTTGCAAGTAAGTGACAGTACTATAAAATAAATGGTGACTAACGCGTGAAATTTGAGGCTTATCTCAAGACTAGACATTATTGTTCGTCTAATATATTTTTTTAAGGAGATACCCATGAATACTCAATTCACCCTCAAGAATAGTATCGGCGCTTTCCTGCAATGGCTGGGCGCGCTGGTCGGCTTCCTTTTATGCCTGGTCATTGCTAACATGCTTCTCCCCCTTTCAAAAGCTATCATGGATGCGGTGCCAGCCAGCGGGTTCCTTGCCACACCCGTCGCGTTCTTGCTTAACGGCGGAGTAAATGCGCTGATCCTGGTCTGGGCAGGCCGCCGTTCCAGTTTTAAAGGGTTTGCCATGTGGATGCAACTGCTTGTCCTTTCGTTCGGCGCGCAGGTCTTCATGACCCAGGTCGAAACTGCTTACTTCATATCGGCTTTTCCACTCCTGCATGGAAACTTTGTGGTGTATCAGCTGGTCTTGCGCGGCCTGATTACCTCCGCTTTGTTCACCCTGCTGGTCACAGGGATGGTCGGGGGCTTTTCCAAAAAACCCCGCCCGGAACGCACGTTTACGGTTACTAACAATCATGCAGTCAAGACCGGTGCATGGCTGGCAGTGATCTATATCGCGCTCTATATGCTCTTCGGTTACTACGTAGCCTGGCAATCGCAGGAATTACGGCTCTTCTATGGCGGTCCTGCAGAATTGAATTCCATTACTGCGCAGTGGGGGCTGACCCTGATGCAGCGACCGGAACTGCCCGTATTCCAATACTTCCGCGGCTTTTTGTGGATATTATGCCTGATCCCGTTATTTATGGGTTTCGCCGGCAGACGCGTAGAACTTGTC
>JBGQIO010000227.1:0-6060 GCA_041498515.1 Anaerolineae bacterium | reverse complement strand
ATACGTCTCTGGCGTGGATAGTTGCTACAGTGTGTTTCCCCAACTGCGCCGCGAGGCCGCATCATGCGGCCATCGCAAGTCCCGGGAACACGAGTTCCTGGGGCCACCGATCTGCACCCGAAAAGGAAAGGCGACTCGAATCGTTGGATAACTCGGAGCCAGGAGGACAGGCTGGTGACTGTCTGGTCAATATGCAGGCTGTTCTTCGGCGGCAACAAGAAAGGCTTTAGCTACTTCTTATTGCCCAGTGACGCTCAAGTCTATCGAGAAGCCCCGCACAGACAGCAGTGTGGCGTCGGCTAGGATGACCAGTTCAAAAAGCAGGGGAAGTAGAAGCCGTTGCTGTGAAGTAACCAAACATGAAAACGAGTGGCGGGATGTTTTGCCACTCGTTTCTCTTTAGCTTATTACGCCTTACTCCCCCTCAATGCGCCGGAATGTAGTGCATGGATGAATGTTCGAGTTCCTAAACCGGCAAGATATCCACCAGCTCAGTGAGTTGATAGCCTCCGCGCTTTATTTTCCTCCAGGTGCGGAAATAGTGCCAGTGAGCTGTATGTAAAACACACCCCGATTGAAGTCGCTGTACCCATCGAGAGTCCCATGGCCGCTAGCGTCGCTGAATCGACCGGTTCCCCCCAACACCTCCCAATGACCGGATCCATGGTACACGTTCTGGGCTATCGGACAAGCTACGTCATGACTGACGATTGTGAGGGAGTCGCCGTTGGCTGCGGTCAGTGTCTCGAAGTTGTCATTTGGGACTCCTCCAACGCAATCAGCCGGTACTGCTGTGAACACAACGTATCCTTCATTTGTAATGCGCCCTAGATATGTAGCGATGCCATTCCCGTTGAATTGCGGGGCCCCATTGCTCCCAAAAGCTACCGCGCCCGAAAAGAATCCTCCAAAAGGAACCTGGTGGGTACCGGCAGCGTAGACCGGGGTCGTTCCCAACCCAATGATCCACGGCGCGATCAGAATCGCCGCCACGAGCAACCGCCACAACCTGAAAGTCTTGCGATAGAAAGTTTTCATCACCTGTTTACTCCTTTTACTAATAAAAGATCCTTTTAGCCCGGGCCACGAACTGGAATCTTAGGCCTGCATACCTCGATAAGAAATGACCGTCCCAGCCAATAAGATTGCGGCGTCAAGATAGATCAGACCCAGGTGGCCGAGCGTGGCAATTCCATAGACAAAGTGCAGCGGCAGGGCAATGCCAACGGCGATCACAGGTGCGAGGAATGCGGTCCATAAAGCCCAGTGCTCTCCTCGACGAATGCCGAATAAAGCCAGAGCAATCACCGCAACGCCCAGCGCGATGATAAAGCCGGATAGGGCCACTTGCAGATGGCTTATGTAGTTGTACAGATTTTGGCTGAACGCCTGGATTTGCTCCGGGGTCGCGCCTACATGTTCGGGCGTCAGGCCGAGTTCAATGAAGCCGGTGAAGTTGCGGATTAGGAACATGAGGCCGTATCCTATTAGCCCTACGCCTCCCAGGGCGACGATGTTTGCGCCAAGATTGGTGGAAGCCAGCGTTGTCTTGCCCGAAACTTGCGCGTGCGTAGACATAGTATTCTCTCCTTTGGTTGAAATTGGCCTATCGACTATCCATGGATCAGTGATGATGCGATCGACTTGAATCTTTTCGGCCGGGTGGCTGTTCTTTCTGCACAAGAAACGCGGCCTGAGTTTGCTGGACAGAACGCGTTTCGAAAATCTACATGTCTTTCCGCCAGTGCCGCCTAGTCGGTGGTCCGAACGAGTTGGAAGCCGCTGCAGAGTAGATGAAGTTGTGCAACGTGACCATCATTCAGGATGCAGTACAGCTGCTGTTCGATCCGGTACCAATCCCCATGGTCTTGGAGCAAGAAACGGTAAGAAATCCCAAACTTCTCTCCGATCCGTCCAACCCGGCTGGCCTCCACCTTGAAATCGGTGCAGCCTCCAAACCATGCCCGATACTCGGCCACTAGGTCGGCGGCAGTTTGCACAGTCACCAACCCTGCCGGGAGCAGCAAGCGGCTCAAGATCTTCGGATGGCAGAACTCCTCCAGCCGGTCTAGCGCCCCTTCCGTGATCGCGCGGATCCACTCTTCCCCCAACTGTTTCTCGGGCAGGCGCGCGACTCGTTCGTTCTCCTTTTTCATCTCAATCATCAGTGATCCTTTCTTTGGTATTCGTTGCGGAAAACACTCTCGACCGATGAACCCACCGGTACCCGAGGGATGCGTTCGTGAAGATTGTTTCTTTTGGAGCCAACGGTAGCCCCGTTCGGGTGAATGGTTTCATTTATCATCTCCTTTCGCATATAATCAAGGTTAAGTTGGTATGATTATTGCGTGGATTGACTTTGCCTGGGTATCCATTATGGGTACACAAAGGGATACGGTCACCGAAGCGAAATGAGAAAATCTGAATTAGGCGAGGTGCAATCGTTCGGCGGATGGATCCAGAGGCGCCGCCGGGCAATGAATCTGACACGCTCTGAACTGGGGGAAAAGATCGGCTGTGCAGCTGTCACGATCAAGAAGATCGAGCGCGATGAACGCAAGCCATCCCGGCAGATGGCAGCACTGTTGGCCGAGCAATTGATGGTCCCGCGGTCTGACCGGGACCTATTCATGCGCATGGCTCGCGAGCCATATGGTTTTTCCCCTGAGTCCCAGGGAGAAGGGCTGCGCATTCCCTCGTTCTTGCAGCAAGGCGAGCGTAATCCTTATCAATCCAATGCTGGTTTTGTGGAACGTCACAAGGAACTATCCCGGCTCGAGACCTGCCTGCAAAAGGCTCTGGCCGGAAATGCCATGCCCGTGTTCCTTCTGGGAGATGCAGGCAGCGGAAAAACCAGCCTGATGCGGGAATTCGCGCGTATTGCACAGGAAGCCCACCCCAAACTGCTCATAGCCGGCGGTCAATGCAATGCGCAGACCGGCCCGGGGGACCCGTTCCGACCGTTTCGAGACATCCTGGGAATATTGACGGGCGACCTTGAGATTGACTGGACCGTTGGGATGCTCAATCGGGATCAGGCGCTTCAGATCTGGGCCTCGATTCCTGATGTCATAGAGGCGATTACGAACGCTGGCCCACACCTGTTTGACACTCTTCTTCCCGTTACTCCACTGGTTCATCGCATCTCACCTTACCTGGGCGGAAAGACAGATTGGTTCGACCGGTTTCAGGAATCCGCTTATGGAGAACCATCTACGCGTCTGGGCGTGCAGCAAGGGCAGGTGTTGGAGGAGCTGACTCAAGTACTTCGCGCCGTTGCGCGCAACAGTCCCTTGCTCCTGATCCTGGATGATCTGCAGTGGGCGGACGACGCCTCTTTGAATCTCCTGTATCACCTGGGCCGGCGGTTGACCGGCAGCCGGGTTTTGCTTCTGGGCTCTTACCGGACAGGCGAGAAGGGGAAATGGCAGCAGCGCGCTCAGCCGGATGCACGCGAGGCGGAAACACCCGAAAACTTGATTCTGGAAATGGCCCGACAATACGGCGATATCCAGATCAAACTGGACCAGGCCAGCCGCTCCGAAGGAAGGGCCTTCATCGATGCCATATTGGACCTGGAGCCCAATCGACTCGGAGAGGCATTTCGGGAAGATCTGTATCTGCACACGCGCGGCCATCCGCTATTCACGATCGAGCTGATCCGGAGCATGCGTCAGAACCGGAACCTCACGCTTAATTCCAGTGGTAGCTGGGTCGAAGATAGCTCGTCCCCTCCAGCACCTCCGCCGGCCCGGGTGGAGGCAGTCATCGAGCAAAGGCTGGCGGCCTTGAATCCGCTGCAACGGGAATTGTTGAACGTTGCCAGTGTGGAAGGACAGGGGTTTACCGCCGAAATTGTTGCGAATGTATTGGGTCTCGAATGGGCCACAGCCCTGGAGTCCTTCACCCACGATCTTGAACAGCAAGATCACTTGATCCAGGAACAGGGAGTCCTCCGTGTTCGATCGCTTAGCTTGAATCGCTTCCAGTTCCATCACATGCTCATTCAGGAATATCTCTACAGTCGACTCATTCCCGGCGAGAAACGTCGTTTGCATCGAAGGCTCGCGGAAGAACTGGAAAAGGCTTTGTCTGAACCCGAACCAAAGACAATAATCCACGCGGAATACCTGGATGCGTTTGGACCGGCATTGCTCCACCATTCTTTGCTGGGAGAGGAATGGACCAGGGCCGCCGTGTATGCCTATGAGCTGGGAAAGCGTGCCAGGCAGCGCTATGCCATGCGCGAAGCAATTGCCTACTATGAACAGGCATTGCTTTCGCTCTCCTCCCAGGCTCAACCTGAAGAGGAGTTGATTTTCGATGTGCTCCTGGGCTGGGAGGACGCCGCGTTCAATTTCAAACCATATGAAGATCAAATGGTACAGTTGACCCGGGCCGAGGAAATCGCCCGACGTCTCCACGACGAGCCACGACTTGTCCAGGCGCTGCACTGGATTGCGAACGTGCTCCTTGCAGAGGGACGTTGGACCCAGGCGGGATCCGCGTTGACAGAGTCCCTCTCAATGGCAGAGGAACTAGGGAACGAACAGCTGTCTGTCCGCCCGATATATTTTAAAGCGCTTATTACCAGTTTCGCCGATCCTGCAGAAGCGCTGAAGTGGATCGGGCTGGCCGAGGAGCTTTCTCACAAGCACAACGATCTGCAGATTGAGGCGGTCGCTTTGGCGACCGAGGCCAACGTGCGCGCGCAACTTGGCGAGTTTGACGGCTCTCAGCAGGCGATCGAACGTGCGCGCCAAGTCTCGGATGGCTTGGGATCGCCCCTGGTCGCCTCGGATGTCGACCTTTTTGCCGCCTGGGCCTGTCTTGCAATGGGGAACCGGGAGCAGGCCTTGGAATTCGGTCAGCGAAGCGTGGATGTGGCGATCGCCACGGATAACATGGATTGCATCTGCAATGGGCTGGCTTGTATCGGCTATACCAACTTGGAGTTGGGTAGAATAGCTGAAGCTGCTGCTGCATTTGAGAAGGGGATCGAACGCTCGGATATTTCCGGGGCAATGATCCCAAAGCTCAATGGTCAGGCGGGCCTGGCGATGACCCAATTCATGAGCGGTCATCCTGAGGCAATCAGGGATCTTGAAGACGTTATCGTCACAATGAGGCTCTACGAGAACCACGTCGGAGCGGCAAGCGCCAATCACATGCTGGGCACCTGTTTCATTCAGCTTGGTGAACTGGAGCGTGCTTCAAGTTGTCTGAATCAAGCCGTTGAATTCTATCGCCAGTCCAAAATGCACCCATTCCTGGCAAGAGCGCTCACGTCCCTGGCGGAATTGAGGGACAGGCAGGGGCAGGGTGCTGAAGCGCGGAACTTCAGAGCAGAAGCAGAATCCTTCCGGTCCATGTCAAGCAAAACCTAATACAAGTGGCCACATAGCATTTCCAGGATGGGATCGCAAGCGCTCCAAGCGCGTGGCGGCCTGGGGGGCATGGTGAGCCACGCCGAAGACTGCATATAGTCTCTGTGTGCTTCAAAATGGCATGTGCAGTGTGATTTCTCTAGGTAAATTTGCCTGAGGCGTCGATAGTTTCTAGTGTGATGCAAGACGGGCTTGGTAGACCGCATCACGCGGCCATCGCAAGTCCCGGGAACACGAGTTCCTAGGGCAACCATCTCCAACCAACTGCAACCTGAAGAGCGATGACCCGGCTTCAAGATCCCCCAATAGGCCCAAAACAAACAGAAATACGGCCGTTTAGAGGTATTTCTGCGAGTTACAAGGCTGGGGGCAACGGACAAAGTCCCCCTCGCGGGGATTTGAACCGCTATCAACTGATCCAGAGTCTTTCAAAAGCTTGTCTACGGGGTCTATAGAGTGTAAAAGAGTATATAGAGTTAAATATTTAGGGGTAGATCAGTCTACAAAATATATAGTTTCTACAATGTAGTACTGCAATTGCGCTGAGGGGCCGCCTCAAGTGGCCACCGCCGAAGGTCATCGAAGAGGGCAAGTCCCTGGGACACAACTCCCAGGGGCACCCGATCTGCACCCGAAAAGGAAAGGCGACTCTTATAACATTATTTTTGGAATT
>JBGQIO010000226.1:0-6085 GCA_041498515.1 Anaerolineae bacterium | reverse complement strand
GGCGCGAATAATAGAGGCCGCGTGACGGGCATCCTGGTCGCGGCGCAGGGTGGCATAAGCATCCAGGGCAGGCATCCACTCTGAGGCATCCTCGGGAGTTGGGGCTTTCTTTTGAGCCTCATCTGCCAGGCGCGCCACCTCCGCCCAGTTTCCCTGTTGGCGGGCCAAATCCATTTTCTGATAGTAGAAACACCACTGCTTCGGGTGTTCCCCACTTAGAAAAGCAGGTAGAGATACCGGGGTTGCCGTGGCTTCAACCTGATTGATCCCTGAATAAGAGGCCACATCCGCAACCAGCGAGTTGTCCAACAGGCCAGGTAGTTCGATCTTCCGTCCATCCAACACATGCAAACAAGATTGCAGGCTCGGATAAACGGCTAACAATGCGTTCTTGTAATTGTCCGGAACCAGGACGCTTCGATCAAAATGTTCGCGGTTCTTCTGGAGCTGAAGATTGGCTGCAGTGGTTGAATTAAGCACATCCCCACCTATTTGGACACCCTGGCCGGGGTAATACACCATATTGGCAGGACCGTAGATCTCATAACCCTCCTCGTACCCGCCAAAAGGAGGGATCGCGAATAACATCGTGCCCTGCCGCAGATTAGGTGCGCGCCATACCATCTGCTGCCACAGGTCGCGCTGCCAACTCCAGAAATCGCGGTACCAGGCGGCACTGAAGAAATGGACAACCACGCTCATACCGATCAGTGCGAACAGCAGACCTTTTCGGTATGGCTCCCGGAAGAAATGAAAGATCACACCGCCGATCACCATCGCTACGCCGGGCGAGGCGTAAAGCGTATAACGATCCCACTGATCCGAAAACAAGACATTGCGTCCCGCCATATCGATCGGCAGCAGCGCAAAGACAACAATAAAGAGACCAAGCAAGATCAGATGAAAAACCGGGTTGGAACGAGAGTCTATGCCCGAAACACCAGCTTCCCTGTATACAAACCGGAAAACCAGGAAAATACAAGCCACCACCAACAAACTCAACCCGACGGCGTAGGCCAGGTCACGATAATTACTGGTTGCAACGAACTGATAGAAAGGTACCACCCAGGCAAACACAGTCGTCTCAAGAATATCTTTCAACGTCTCCACAGTGACCGAGATCATGGAGTGCACGGGCAGCGAGCCATATTTGCCGAGCAATACTCCCAGGTTGGTAGCCCGTCGTGTGCTCTGGAAGAAAAACAGCCGCCAGACGAGGAATCCGACACCCAGCAAGAGATAGAGCAAGTCGGCCTTTAGCGTCCGAAGGACGGTGATCTTGAAACCCTGGTTTTCTCTGCTCCAAATGAAATACCATACCAACCCAAAACGCGCGGCTTCCAACCCGATCGCTGACTCAAAGATGCCAAGATAAAACAGCGTTAATGATCCTGCCAGTACTGAAAGCACAACCCGGACCCAAAGCTTCGTCGATTGCAGGACCTTGACGGTCAGCACTATCGAAATTAACGCAGCCGCGCTGGCGACCAAATCGGTTATATAAACACCCGCGTTCGGCTGAACCGTGTAACCGGGGTAAACAGAAAATAACAGAGCGATAGCGAGGGTCTCCACCTTCCATTCAGGCCAGATTAATCGAACAAGCCAGAATAACGCCAAATTACCCACCAGCCGCGTTAGTAAGGTGACTGCCTGCCACGCGAAAGGAGATATGCCAAGCAGTTGGTAGCCGAATGAATACAGATAACCGATCAAAGGACGGTCAATTTGAAACAAGGCCCTGATCCCCGCCAAACCCTGAGACTGAGCCGTTGAAAATAAATACCAGTCATCCCTATAAAATCCCAACTGTGGGATCAGGACACCATACGTCAAAATAGTGACAAGGATGATAAGGCTTACGGCAAGCCAGGTTTCAGACCCTTTTTTCATTTCGCCGACTCCGATGAGGATCCTTTCCTGTTGATCAGAAACTCACAGACGGCAAAATCCAGTTCTTCATCAATATCCCAGGACTCCCGCGCGTCCATCTCGAACATAAAGGGGTGTGCGCCGATGCGGTGATTCCTCTTGAGCAGGTTTTCGCGGGTAAAAAGGTACAGACATGAATTTTCCTCGTAAACAGGCGGTAGTTTCTGGGTCTGGATGAGCACGGCAGGGTCGTGATTGAGAGCGTGGCCGAATTGGTCGTAAAGCCTGGTCTGCAAACGCGACACAGAGAAAAGAGAATCGCAGGTGGGAGAGTTCGTGAGGAAAGCCTGTATGGCACGCGAAACAGTTTCAGGCCGGAGCAGGGGATTCGTGCTATGCGTTTGCAAATAGAAACCGGCCTCGACCTGAGCCGTGTCGTGCTTCAGGATCTCGTTCATTGCGATATCATCTGCGCGCAGATGTTCCGGACGGTTGATGATCTTTACCTGCGGGAAGTTCTGACGAAGACCCTCCATCACAGGCTCGGAGTCGGTATCTACAACCACCTGTCCGATCTGGGGGACATTTAATAGGGTTTCGATAATATAGTGGAATAACGGTCTGCCCGCCAGTGGGCGGTAATTCTTGCCAGGCACGCGCTGGCTGTGATGACGCATCGGGACAAGGGCGGCGAGTTGAGGCATATTATCCTGGCTGATCGATTTATTTTCCAAGAAGCATGAGTGATTCTATCTGATAAATGCTTTGATTCTTCGTTCGAATTTCCGACGCACAACCTGATACCAGCTGACCGGCAGGCACCAATGATAACCCCGGATCTGCAACAACAAAGTAATGGAAATTAGAATCGATCAGATTGACAGTTGGAATTATTCTTGTAACTGTTCGGGAGGGTTGGGTCAGAATTAACAATTCCTGATAAAAATCGTCAATATTGTTTTCGGTGCCGTTTTTTTTGAACTCAGAAAGGCAAATATCCGGTGTCAACCCACAAGAATTGGTTCCCTGCGATATTAAGTCAAGATACGAGCCGGGATTGACCTTGATCGTAAAAGCATTTTGTTTATCGGGACAAACCGGTGCATTCAGGGAAGCGGGCGTATACAGGTAATAGGCTGAAATCGGTACGATCAATATTAATACCAATAATATTATGGAACCAACTCGTGGGAAAAAAACCGCGTTGTATAACGGCTTGTCGAGAGCAGTATTTTGTTCCGACCATTCCTGGGACCAGCCAAGCGCTATGGCAGGAATTATAAAGAGGAATGGAATCGTGCTGGCATAAAACCTGCCTCCGCCATCGATCGGAGGTAGGAAAGGTATGGATATTAGTGTGCCGATAAAACCGGCAGCCATCAAGCCGGCATGGTTAAATTTGATGTTTTTGAAGACTTTGACAAGGCCCCAACCCAACAAGAAGATGGTGGGTGCCCATAACAATAAATTCGGCCAATCTCCCGGATGTGTAAATGTAAATACAAAAACACTGTTTAAATCGGGGAGGAAGAAATCCCGATAAGATTTCGCCGCGCCGATCACCAGGCTAAACGGGTGTTTCACAAAATACTGAAAGGCCGCCCGATAAACAATTGTCGAATTAGTGGTACCGAGATCCTGGATTGCCTGATGCCAGCCTGTTCCCCCATGGATCTGTCCGTAAAGCTCCCAGGAAAAATTTCCAAAAGCCGCACCCGGCGGTATTCCAATCAATCGGGAATAAACCGTATTAACCAGAAGATAACTGCATAAAATTGTAACGGCGGCGATCCCTGCAACCGGGATGGAAAAGCGTTTTGTTTTGCGAAAAACCCACCCGGCCCATAGTACCAAAAAAGGAAAGATAAAAAAAGCACCGGCGCGCGCGCTGACAGCCACCATCAGCGTCACCAGACCCAAAATCAGATCAAATAATTTAAGGTTACCGGCAGCCTGCCACAGCAAGAGAAAGGCGAAACACCCGAATAAAAACCCCGCCATTTCGCTTACGGTAAACCCTATGAAAGGCTGCACATAAAAAAATAGGAGGGTGCC
This sequence comes from Anaerolineae bacterium, assembly GCA_041498515.1. Lineage (GTDB taxonomy): Bacteria > Chloroflexota > Anaerolineae > Anaerolineales > Villigracilaceae > Fen-1038. Next base: position 2,158 of record JBGQIO010000226.1, on the reverse strand, counting down.
GTATAAACTCGCAGGTGCCGCTCCAACCGAATTTTGGATTTGTTTTGTGGTCAAGTAACAACCGCAGCCAGTTAATCCCACCAGGAGAGCCAGTGCAATCTTCAGGTTTTGTCCGGTGAGCAACAGCAAGGTCGATAGGAAGCCGGGGAACAGCGGTCTCCAGGTGGCATTGACAGCATCGACAAGAGGCAGCGAGCTCAGGATCAAATTGGCGCCTAAATAATAATTCTTTGCGTCTTTATAAGGAAGCAAGCCGCCAATGACACCATTATCTGAATAACCCGAAGTCCATTTATACGAGAGGGCTAGGCCAAAAAGCAGCATGGTCAGGCCAAATCCTGCCACAACCTTGTAACTGCCGGGCGCTCGAAAGGATAAATAATACAAAAGGAGGACGAGCAAAAACAAACCGAAGGAGAACCGGTAAAGATATTGAGTCAATGAATAAGGGATCTTTAATACTAAAACGATCCAGTATATAAATAATGGGATTAAAAAGGATATTAATTCGCCCACGCTTAACTTCTTCAATCTAAAAACGTCCCTCATCACGGCTTTTCCGTATCCTCATTCCGCAAGGTCTCTTACCCGCGATGGTAGTATGACGACCGGGAAGGAAACCACCGGGTTTAAGCAAGGTACTATTAAACCACCGAATCGGCCTAATCAACAGCCGGGTGCTCTTCCAGGTTGCGTCCAGTTCATGAAGACAAAGCACTACCATGGTCTGGAACATACTCCCCCGCTCGAACCAAAAAAATAATTTGATCCTGCCTCTCCATGGAGGCAAGGCAGGTGTCTTAAGTATACGCTTATGCTACTTTTTCGAGCCACGAAAGGGAGTAATCTGCGATCTCCTCCCAGCCTTTTTCGCCGATACCAAAGTGATCGCGGCCCTCGAACTGCATGAAATCCGTCGTGGAGGAGGAAGCTTTATATTTGTTGTAATTGGACCTGTTCAGCGATGCAGGGACAATGTGATCCTTCTCCCCGGCGGTGATCAACAACGGCGGATGCGGCTTCTTGAAATCCACTTTAGCGACCGAGGTCAGGGATTGAATCGGCACGCCGCGCGATTCGGGGACAACGTAACGGTCATAAGCGGCGCGTTGTTCGGTTAGTGGAAGCGTGTTGACGAAGGCATACCGGAATCGCTCGAACGACATCATATCAGGCTGTGTGACGGGCACAAACGGGTTGATGACAGGAAAATTCGCTTTTATAAACGAAAACGCCGTCGAGAAGACACCCATCGGCGGTGCGGGGTCGATCGCAACACCCGCCACGGCCAGGTCGCGCTGGAGCAGGAGTTGTACGACCAGACCGCCCATTGAGTGACCGATTAGGGCAGGCTTTTCGCCCATCGATTGGATGGCGGCTGCCAGGCTTTCAACGACATTGCGTAACTTTAGTTTTCCAAGTTCAGGGTCGGGGTGATTCTTGCGCTGTCCCTCGATAGGCTTATCCCGTCCGGGCCATGCCAGAGCCGAACAGCGATAGCCTTTTGCCTGGTAGCGCTCGATCCAGCGCTCCCAGCATAAGGGAGTCATGAACATGCCGTGGATGAAGACAATGGTTTTGGTTATCATATCTGCGCTCCTGATACTTCTAAGATATAAAAGAAAATAATTTATCATGATTATACCGAAACGAATTAACTCAGCTTTTTAATAACCGAGACATAACCGCTTAAAAGAATCTGGTTCAATTTATATGGACAAGCTTCTTCCAGAACTCATCTCTCTCACCGGGAACGAAAGGATTATATACTGTAAGTCGATCGGTAATGCCGGTGTACCTTTCTTTCAACGCCGAAACTAAATTCGCTTCATCGGTCACCAGGCAAAATTCATTTAGTATTTCGTCCGTGATCAACGCCGGCATCTCAGCCCACTCGCTGCGCGCTGCGTGAGCTGAAAGTCTTTCCGCAGTCTGGCTCCAGCCATGGATATCCATGACCGGACGATAGGAAGGTGTCGAGGCATAAAATGCGAGCTGGGTGCGGGCGAAATTCTCTTCCTCAGGGTTTGTCGCCACAAAGGCTGTGACTGAAACAGCGATATCTTTCATCTCTCTATCTACCTTCCTTACCCCTTCTCCTATCGCAGGAAGAATTACCTCCTTCAAATATCTCACACTATGAAAAGGATGTACGTGG
>JBGQIO010000225.1:0-6120 GCA_041498515.1 Anaerolineae bacterium | reverse complement strand
TTGAGGTCTCGGGCAATTGAATTGGGGCTTTAACAAGGAAAAAGGTTAGACTTCAAATGCCGGAAAAGGTGAGGGATAACATGGCGACCATAACCGAAACGGGCCAAGTAGTTGCCTCTATGGCACCGGCCAGGTATCTCTGGTTGGGTAAAAGGATAATGAAACCCCTCCGTTTCACCCTTTCTGCAATTTTCCTGTGCCTGCTCATAGAGCAGGGATGGGCCGCCACTTACTGCGTTGATCCGACTGGCAATAATACCAACAGTGGTATCTCCCCTAACTGCTGGCCGACTGTTCAAAAGGCCGCCAATACAGCGGTTGCTGGAGACACGGTTAATATTAATGCAGGGACTTACCACGAGCGCGTGGTGATGCAAAACTCCGGCACGAATGGCGCGCCGATCACCTTTCAGGGTGCCAGCAATACGACGACGATCATAGACGGGAGCGATGCTATTTCTGGAACCTGGACCTCTGAAGGCAACGGCATCTATTCGATTCCCCTAAGCTCCATAGGATATGAGCCGTGGTCGCTCTACGACAACGGGCGCGTCATTTGGAAAATTGCCGATCAGTATTTTACTGGTTGTGGTGGCAGCGGATGCCACACGTTTACTGATCCTGGACTCAACGGGCTGGGAACGCTGGGTATCTCTACAAGTACTAGTGTTACGGATGGTAGTACAACCGCATTGTTTTGGGACGGGATTGAAGCGTACTTCGGCACCGATGGTACTAAGGTTTATGTGCGGTACAGAGATGGCAGCAATCCCGCGACAAAGAACCTTCGCAGTGCTCCTGGCCCGACCTGCCGTGGATGCAACCCTAATCCCGCTGCGACTCTTTTGATTGGCGATAAGAGCTACATCTCGATCAGGAATATGCAGATTGGCGGTGGCCACTATGAACTCGTAATTGCAGGTAGCACAGGGGCCGTAGGGAACGTCATTGACGGGAACAACATTTATGGAGGCGCTTACCGGCTCTACATTATCGGGAACGTCTCTGCCACTGTCGTCAAGAACAACAATTTCGAGATGAAGGCGGTTGGTACAGAAATCTTTGGCTCTACGCTCTGGCGATCTTTCGACCCGGCGACCCCAAGTGCCTCTGCCGCCAATATCCATCTCTATTACCAGAACAAGCATACCGTGGGAGAGACAGATGGTTACGATGCGGACATCTTTATCTGGTCGGGCGGTGGTACTGGCCCAGCAGACACCGATATCGGGCCAAATAACACCTTCTACCGTGGCGGTGCGGGTGTTGAGTTTGCTGGCGGCGACGTAAGAACAAAGGTTCACAACAACAACATTCGCTGGCATTTCGGGCAGAATATCTACCTGGTGGGCAACAGTCCCAACTTGGAGATTTACAACAACCTGATTACCGAGGGCGGCCAGTATAACATTAGGTTTGACAATGGGACATCCTTTTCAGGGCCATACTATGTCTACCGAAATAAATTCTGGCGGCCCTTTGATTCAGGACATAATTTCGCCACGTTTTCAGCCAGCTCAGACTTCAATCCGACTGTTTGGTTCTATCATAACTCAATCAGTGGGGGGAACGAGTGTCTTACGGCCGTAAACGGCACGCTTCAGCAATATCACATAATTAACAACGTGCTCTCGTGTATACGCCTTTACGACTCGTCATTCCAGCTTCAAGATTTTCAGTATAATTGGGTTCCAAATGCCGGTCTCGATGGCAATACCCCAGTTGCGGGAGACTACAGTGGTATAGGGACAGGACATCAAACAGGAGCGCGGTTGTGGACGAACGGAACCCTGCCGAATTTTGTCTTGCCCACCGGAAGCTCAGCGATAGACCACGGTATCGATTTATCACAATCACCTTTTTCTTTACCTGGTATGCCCTCGGGATATTTTTCGGGCGCAGGACCAGACATGGGGGCAATAGAAACCGGAGCATCATCCTCTCTACCTGGCGGCCTTATTGACCACTGGAAATTCGATGAAGGTTCGGGAACGACCGCCGCTGATTCTGTGGGGTCGATTACTGGGACTCTCAGTGGTACACAATGGGTAACTCCAGGTCACGTCGGAGCATCGGCCCTTAGCTTTAATGGTTCATCTGCCTATGTCCAACTGGCCTCGCTCCCTACCTCAACCGGCGACCTGACCGTCACGTTCTGGATGAAGCTCTCCTCGCTGGCTGTTAATCAGGTAGCAATTTACTTTCCGACTGCCATGCCAGATTCTACCGATGGCATGGTCATTGGGTTTTACCGAGTAAATAATTCCCTCCTGACCACAGCACGAGCCCATTCTGCAACTTATGGCAAGGAGTCCACGGCAAACTCCATCGCGGCAAATACCTGGTATCACATCGCCGTCACAAAGACCGCTGGTCAGATTCAAAAGATTTACATCAACGCCGTCGATAGCACGACCGCATCGACCACCGGAGACGGCAACTCATGGGGCATTAGCCAAGGCTTTGCGATGATCGGCGCGGACGATACCGGTCCAGGAGTTGATCCCACTGGATCTTTTTGGAACGGCCAGCTCGACGACGTGCGACTATACGATCATCAACTCTCTGCTCAAGAGATAGCGAATATATTTAACGGGGTTACTCCGTCGCCTCTACCTCTACCTGCATCTCCAAGCGGATTGACCGTGAGTCCTGGATTGGGATTTTGATGAAATGATATGGACTTCAAACGCTGGAGTCTATTAGTTGAGGCCATTAAACGTACCAAGGAATCGAACGCCGGTCTAGATTGGGGTTCATGGTTTTACGGATCGCCTCAGCCGATTAGATCTGGTGTTAAGTTGAGCTTCGCCAACTCGCTCGATGGGGGGAGTGGGTTTTTCGCTTCCTCATATTGAGGCTTCAGCTTTGGAGCGAATGGGCCGGTGGGTCGGAAGGTCGGCACTATCTCATATAGAAGCTCAACAACCGAGGAGGGTTTTCCCTCAAAAGCCAATCGTTCGACCTGCAAGAGCTTTTGCTCAAGCATTGCGTATTGAGGAATCCAGCCTGAACGTATATGTAGGATCTTTTCAGCCCCTGAAGGCTCGACAGTTTCGTCCATCCCGACTAGCTCTTCACGCAGTTTCTCTCCTGGTCGTAGACCTATAAAGGCAATGGGAATTTCTTCCTCGGGGACGAAGCCGGAAAGCCGGATGAGGTTTCTGGCCATGTCAAGCATCTTCACTTGTTTTCCCATATCCAGCACGAATATCTCTCCTCCACGTGTCAGTGTTCCGGCTCTCAGAACCAATTGAACGGCTTCAGGAATGGTCATGAAATAGCGCGTAATTTCCGGGTGAGTGACAGTCACAGGTCCTCCCCGCTCAATCTGTTCGCGGAATAGCGGCACCACGCTGCCACTGCTTCCGAGAACATTCCCGAAACGGACGGCAGAAAATGCCGTCTGGCCTTGGTGGCCGTTCGAAGATAACGACTGAATGTAAAGCTCGCCAACGCGTTTGCTGGCGCCCATTACGTTAGTAGGGTTGACCGCCTTGTCGGTCGAGATATAGACAAAAGTCTTTACCTTATGCTTCACGGCGGCCTCGCATAGCCTGCGGGTGCCGGTGATATTGTTTAATACGGCTTCGCCAGGGTGTAATTCCATCATGGGAACATGCTTATAAGCGGCCGCGTGGAATACGATTTGGGGACTGTACTTAGAAAACAATTCATTTAAAGGAGTTGTGTTTTTAATGTCGAGCAGCACCGCTGCGCGTTTTACCTTAGGGAACTTGTGCGCGAGTTCCATGTCGATCGCGAAGAGAGCGCTTTCGCTCTTGTCAACCAGAACTAAAACCGCAGGTTCATCGGCGCCTATCTGGCGGCTCAGCTCCGATCCAATCGAGCCGCCAGCGCCTGTGACCAAGACCCTTTTTCCTCTCAGAAACTGCTTCACCGGTTCTAAGTTGAGCTCTACTGGGGCTCTATCCATAAGATCCTCAAGGGACAGATCGCGAATCAGGCTGACACCGATGTCTCCGTTGTGCATTTCCTTAAGAAAGGGCAAAGTCTTGAGCGGTACCTTGAAGGGTTGCAGGACCTTGACCACACTGCGGGTGAAGGCCGGTTCCGCAGACGGGATCGCTATCCAAATTTCGTGAGGGTGCTCTCTCGATATAATGTCCGGCAATTCATCTCTGTTACCAAGCACTCTAAGTCCATGGATGCTCTGGCCGATTTTGTTGGGGTCGTCATCGATAAATCCAATGGGGTCGTAAAAGTGCAATTTAGCATTACTCTTCATGTCTCGCAGAACCATTTCTCCGGCATCCCCGGCTCCGTAAATCAAGACACGTTTCTCGCCTTGTAGTCTTCCTAGATCCTTGGAGAGCCGCCGGGCCAGCCGGATTCCACCCATAAAAAAGATTAGTAATAGGGTTTCGATGATGAAGACAGATCTGGGATATGCCTCCAGGGTGAATCCCCAATGAACCACGAGATAAAAGATTACAGTGCTTGATACGATTCCGACAATAATATTGCGCAAGTCCCAGATTCCCGTGTACCGCCACAGCCCTTCGTACAGTCGAAAGGGGATGAATGTCGCTCCCCGGACAGCGATGAGCCATGGAAGCATCTGAACCATCAATGACCAGGCATTAGCCGTGATCTGGCCGTCGAATCTCAGCCAGAAGGCCAAGTAATTAGAGATAACGATCAAGGCCATGTGTAGAGCCACGACGGGCAGGCGGCGGTATTTGATAAGAGGACGCAAATAACTGAGTATTCCTTCAGTCACGGTTTTTCCTCCACAGTACTAGATTACGATCTAGAAAATGCACAGATACAACTAAGAAAGAGGAGAAAGAGACGACAACTGACCTCTTATTCTATAGTTCGCTTAATCGACGCTGTGAGCTAGTTTTCCAGTGGGACGATGCTTAGGCGGCAGGGCATCCTACGGTATTCGCTGGAGGCCTGCACGTCAATGATGGACGCGTCAAAGGTTTTCCTGAAATGCTTGCAGCTGTAGCCCGCATTAAATGGCAAGACTAAACGCGCGGTACTTTTTCAAACGGGGTGGACTCTGTATTTGATGCTTCCTTGAAGTCGCCCAATTTGCCAACCAAGGCGCCACAACCATGCGGCGCGTCCTGCTTTGGTATGGGTATCTAAAAGGCTCCACAATAGGTATCTAATTCCCCTGAGATAGCGCTGCCACGCGTGCGGCATCAGAACTCCAGGAGGTCGATATTTCTTGTACATGAGGACGTTATACTCAGCCCAACGGCGTGCCTGATTAAAAATTCGACGGGACTCGTTCCGGTAACGAATATAAATAACCGCATCACCCGCGAAATATAGTTTCGCACCAGCCAATTGGATCCGGAAGCAATAATCCGTGTCCTCAAGCAACGGCAGAGACTCATCAAATCCGCCCACCTGCTCGTGGAGAGAGCGCTTGACGCTGAGACCGCAGCCGCCGGCGTGTGCAAGATACGGGGGGTACCAAGCCTTTTGAACTCCGTCCTTTTGTGGATTAGTTTGGGTTGCACTTAACCAGGCTGGATTGAGTTTTTCTGTGTCGAACCGGCTAGCCATAAAGTCGTGCTGGCGTAATGCCTCACCTATGGCGGCAATCCAGCCCGGGGCGACCACGTCGTCAGCATCACAGAAGGCTAGACAATCGCCTATTGCAACGCGAGCTCCGGCATTGCGGGCGTGAGCAGCTCCCTGTTTTTCGGAGGCATTGATAACTCGGAGTTGAGGCAATCGCTCCGCGAAGCGGCTGACTACAGCCAAAGAATCATCCGTTGAACCGTTATCGACAGCGATAACTTCCCACGGCTCGGACCAACGCTGTTGAGCGAGCGCCTCAAGCTGTGCGCCAATAGTGTTGGCAACGTTATAACAAGGAATGATGACGCTGAGTTTCATCGTTTTGACGTTGTCAAATGTTACGACGATGGCGCGAACCCAAGTGAGGAAAAAAAATTCTTTTAGGGTGAGAAATTGGCGTCGGCAATCCGTGCCGATGTCAGAAGAAATCAGTGATGTCTGCTCTGGTATCGAAGGAGTTGAGGAACGGTAATAAAACGTAATTGGTCTCCCATTCGATTTAGGAAAATGTCGAGCGCCGAAATCATCGGCCCGCGATCGATTAGAGGCTGGTGG
>JBGQIO010000224.1:0-6156 GCA_041498515.1 Anaerolineae bacterium | reverse complement strand
TCCTGTAGTTCCAGTTCGCTCAACTGTACCAAAGCCAGCGCCAGGCCGATGGTAAATGGATAACTTTCAAAAACTGCGATGAACTGTTGACGCATGCGGCGCTGTAACTCCAATTCGAGCTTGGGAAGTCCACGCTCTGGGTCTTGCAGCATGGCTTCAACGTTACGCAAGCCTGGATAAAGGCGCTCCACCACGCGAGCAGGGTCAGCACCTGCCGCGATCGCGCGGATGTCTTCATCCCGAACATGATGCCCGAACGGCAACGTATAGTTGATCACTTCCTCTTCGGAAAGATGGTAATAACTGTGATAGCGCAATGCCCACATCAGGTTTGTGACGTCCACTACTGCGCCGATGATACGCGTGGCCTGTGCATGGTCCTGGCCGGGTAGCTGCGCGGCGGCACCCCACAATTTGCGCCAGTAATTCAGGTCGAGGGCAATTTCAAGCGGAAACAGGCTTTGCTCACTCGCATAGCGCTTCATAGCCTGTGTCAGGGTTTCGAAATACGGAGTACCAGAAAGTTGTGCAACCGCAGCTTCTATATTCCCCGCTTCCAACATTTGCTGAGCGGGAAGTACAGAAAGGCTGCCGAGGGGAAAAAGAATATCCTGGATCTGTTCCCAGGTGGAGCCGATCACGATCCCCCGCAGAACGGCCTTCAGGTTACGGACTTCGAAATGCCGCAGGCTTTGCACCAAAAGCGCTCGAGCATGCCCGGGCGCAGAATGGATGACTGCCATATAAGCATCGGCCACCTTACGTTTGAGTTGCGCCAATGTCCGACGTGCGGTTAATTCATTGTCATCCATGGCAGTCAAGTACGGCCCATAGGCTGTGTTTTTGAGCACCGCCACGAGCGCCGGCAGGCTGGCACTGTCGCGCAGCAGGGCGACCTGCTGAATAGTGAGCAAGCCAGAAAACATTATGCGGACACGAGAATGTATGGCTGCATATCCCGATACGTCGTTGGCCATCATTACTCCCGGTTTAAAACTCGTTTCAGGACATAAGCAACCGCTTTATCGAAGTTCTTCTTTGTGGCGGCTTCCATTTGCTTGGCTTTCTCTTCGGCTTCAGCCATAATTCGGCTGGCTTCTTCTTTCGCTTCGGCTTTGGATATCAATTCACGCGCTTCATTTTGCGTATCTAAACGGGCTTTTTCAATAAACACCTCGGCTTCTTTCTCGGCCTGTACGGGTAACTGTTCTGCTTCACGTACGGCGGCGTCATAAACCGAGCGGGCCTTTTTTTCTAACTTTAATACTGCTTGAATATTTTGATCGTTCATAAGAATTTGTGCCTCATGATGATAAATTTTCAAACAAGCTGCGCTATTGTAAGAGAAAAGTACTGGACAATCAAGGTCTAAAAACCTCAATTTATCTTCATTTGTGCAAGTGTACTCAACTAAAATTTGATTGCCATTTTGTAAAAAGAAGTTTTAATCTTAAACAGAATGGTCTTATTAATAAATATAACGAATAGAAAAAATTAAGTAATGTGATTAGCTTCTTTTTGGGGAGCTGATAATGATCATTTATCATGTGCACAATGAACCAGAATAAAAACATTAATATTTATCAACGAGATCCTCCGTCCTTTATAACCGTGATCAGCCAGTTGCCGCCGCAGTATGCACACAAACATCAGCGGACCGATTCATGATGTACTTCTGCAAATTAGTATAAATTTATTTAAAAAGGTTCGAATGTATCATCTTTCCCGTAAACTACGGTTAATTCGAGAAATAATACTCTGAGGTTCGATTGATGATCGAATAGGATATCAAGAGTTTGATGCTGATTATTGAAAGTTACATTTATTATTAAGAACATTAGTTCTAAAGTCAAGAAAGGCGATTTTTAAAAAGGAATATAAATTGTATTATATTAATTTAAGAAGAAGCCTTGGTTCATTAAACCAGGGTCTCTTCTTTTATCGAAAAGATCTATTTAAAATTCTGCCGTAGGCCCTCGAGCTTACCGGAGACCGAACCATCCAATACTTTGTCGCCGACTTTGATAACCAGTCCGCCAAGAATGGCAGGATCCACATGAAAAGTTACTGTTTGGGCACCAACTTTGGAAAGCAAGTTAGATCTAACGGCCTCCTGCTCTATTACACTCAGCGGTAGTGCACTGGTAACCTCAGCAGACGCCCCTTTGAATTTGACATCGTCCAGAACTATTAATTTACCAGATTTGACTCCGGAGAAGAATTCGTCGAGCAATGCGTGTTGGCGCTTGTCATCAAGAGCCTCGCCGATCAGCTTCTGCGCTGCCGCAATCGCGAGAGCCGCTACCTGTCCACGTAAATCGCCGAGAATGCGGTTGCGTTCCTGTTCTGCCTCAATAGCCGCCATTTCACGGGTTTTTACACCTTCTGCCTCAGCTGCTACTTTTACCTCTTTACCCGCTACAGCAGCACGATCAGTTGCTTCGCGAACGATCCTGCTTGCCTCGGCTTGCGCCTCTGCCAGGATTCTGGCAGCTTCCTTCTCCGCATCGGCACGCGCCTCTGCAGCAACACGAGCGTCTTCCAGCCCTTGAGCGATCTTCTTCCTGCGAGTCTCCATCAAATTCAGCAAGGGCTTGTATACCCATGCATTCAGTGTCAGGATAATAATCGTAAATGCCAGGATTTGAACAATCAAAAAACCAAGATTTATACCAAGAGCTTCCAAAACAACCTCCCGAGCTAACTTACTAGAATATCTTCAAAAGTATGAGGAACGCGATCGCCAGGCAATAGATGGCGATCGCTTCTGAAAAGGCGATGCCTAGGATCATGTTGGTCAAAAGGTTACCATAGGTGTCCGGGTTTCGGGCCATGCCCGTCAATGCACCCTGTACGCTCAAGCCGATACCCACACCTGCACCTGCCGCACCGATCATAGCTAAACCCGCCCCAATGTAGCGTCCCGCTAAAATAATGCTTGCTTCCATATTCTTTCAAGCCTCCTTCGAATTATCAGGTTATATTTCGTGAACTTCTGATTGAGCTTCGACTTCCTCTTCATTATGCCCGTGACCCCGGGTAGCCATCGCCATAAAGACCATGGTGAGCATTCCAAATACAAAAGCCTGTATGATACCGACAAATAACTCAAACAGATACAACATTGATGAGACGATCGTGATCTTGCCAATTAAGAATGCAACTACTGCGACTAGGATTATTCCGGCAAACATATTGAAAAACAAACGAAAAGCAAACGAAATTACCTTCATTATTTCAGAGAACAGCTCGATTAAACCAACGAGAAAGTCCATTGCACCGAAAAATGGGGTCTTGAACATCGTTCGTACGTTGAAAAACTTGCTGATATACCCAAAGCCTTGGGCTCGAAAACCAACCACCTGGATCATAACCACCGATATGATCGCCAAAGCGAAGGTAAAATTCAAGTCTAAGGAAATACCACGAAAGAAAGGTACGAGGGTATAACCACCTTCTGCTACCTGAGCGGGAAGCAGTGTAGCCCAACCTCCACCCAGTTGACCGATTGTATAACCCTCCCCAGTTGCAGGATGCAAAAGTCCAATTGATTCAAAGCCGGGGATCAATTTGATTAAGTTCGCGAATAAGACATAAATCATAATGGTTGCGAACCAGGGGAAGATCGTTTTTGCCCATTTTACTCCTGCAGATCCCTCAGTCAGGTTAAAAAGAAGCTCGAGAAAGGCTTCCATCAGATTGCCGATGCCGCGTGGGACCAAATCTGTCTGCTGACTCCGCTTAAGGGACCGGTTGGTAAAAAACGCAATCACTACGAGCAAAATAATCGTAAAACACAGGGTTGGAAGCGTATTAACTAAATAGAACGGTCCGAAAGGTTGAGGCAACGTGAAAAGCGGTGCTTCCCTTAGTTTTTCAGGCGCGACCGTGATTTCAGGCCGAACAGGTACAAAAAGCCCAGCTAGGATAAAACCAGCAATCATTAGAACTAATACAACCCAGCGGCGCCAGGGCTTATGTTTTTCTTGGTCCAAATCCACCTCCTAAACAGTAGTTTCCTTCTGATTTGAATCAGTCTTTGATCTTAATTTTGCCAGTGTTTTACGCCCCACAAAAACCATCGATATCACTGAAAGAGGGATACCTGCCAGTAACAAAACGAGGGTAAAAACTGGTTTTGTATGGAAGTTATTATCCAACCACACACCCGCCAAAACGGTCAAAAAAATAATTAACAGGGTCAGGCAACCCATCTGACCTACCAGAACGATCAGAAGGGTATTGAACGCGTTCCGGTCATTATTGTCAGATTGTGCCATGTGGCACTATTATAACAAACAGGATAAAACTATGTCAATTCAGACTGCCAGAACGATGCTTATATCTTTGAAATCAGAATAGGTTCATCGCTGCGGCATTTGAGAAGCCAAACCAGGGAGCAAAAACGGTGCCGATCAGTATAACTCCAAAGACTAATATAACGAGGGCGATCATATATGGATTAGTTACTCCAATGGGGTGTTTGTCCTCATCCTCGTTTTCGGAACGATATAGATAAACATACTTCATCACGTTCAAATAGTAGTACACACCGACAATGGAATTTAGAATGCCGATAACAACGAGCCAGGTGTAATTGGCTTGCACACCTGCTGCAAAAACGAACACCTTCGCTACAAAACCGCCAAATGGAGGCATACCCGCCAGCGATAAAAAGGCCGCCAACATAATAAGTGCCAACCAGGGCGAGCGTCGGCTGAGGCCTCGGTAGGAGTCGTATTCGTCTGATCCTGTAATGCGGCCCACCGCCATGACAATGCCGAAGGCGGCCAGGTTGGTCAGGACGTAAGCAGCCATGTAGAACGCCACACTCGCGATGCCCAATTGAGATACCGCTACTAGCCCGATCATCGCATAACCGGCATGTGCTATTGACGAATAGGCAAGGAGGCGTTTGAGGTTCTTCTGCGGCAAAGCTAATAGGTTTCCAACCGTCATTGTAGTTGCAGACAACAATGCAAAAATCATTGTCCAATCAACAGCAAAGTCGCGAAAGACAACCAAGAAGAGACGCGCCAGGACTGCGAAACCTGCAGCCTTGGAGGCAGTGGAGAGGAACCCGGCAATCGGGGTCGGAGACCCTTCGTATACGTCAGGTGCCCAGAAATGGAACGGAACAACCGATACCTTGAAGCCTAACCCTACAATGATCAGCAAGATTACGCCGAGCATTACGGAGTCCGATAATTGCCCCGACTTGAATGCGTCAGCCAAGGTGTAGAGATTCGTCGTGCCGGCAAATCCGAACAATAGACTAAAGCCATACAACATGACCGCTGACGTCATTGCTCCATAGAGCAGGTACTTGAAGCCAGCTTCCGTTGAACGTTCGTTTGAAAGAATAAATCCGGCGAGAATGTAAAGGGGAATCGATGTCGTCTCTATGGCAAGATAAAGCAGGACGAGATCAGACGCGGAAGCCATTAAACACATACCTATGGTTGAAGTAAGCATCAAAATATATATTTCACCACGCTGACCGATTTTTTCATGATCCATCAGGAAAAGCGTCGTGATAGCTGCACCAAAAACAAAGAGCATTTTGAAAAAGAAACCCAACCAGTCGAAGCGAACCGTGTTGCCAAGAGTCATTGTGGGTTCGCCTGGTCGACCAAAGATCACGCTGATGATTAGAATCCCAAGCAAGCCACCAGCCGTCAGCCAACCCAGATTCCGGCGTCGCTCTCCCTTCAAGAAAGGATCAACAATCAACAGCGTAACAGCGAGCACAAGGATAAGCGTCTCGGGGAGGATGGAAAGGAAGCCAATAGTAGTGAACATTATGCACCCCCCAATAAACGTAGAATGTTGTTTACGCCGGTTTGAACCATTGGGACCATTAGGACAGGGAACAAACCGATTCCGATCATAAAGAAACAGAGAGTCCCAATGGCAACCTTGTCGAATATAGTGATCGGAGTAATATGCCCTTCCAATTTATCGGGCATCTGTCCGTAGAAAACGCGACGGACGACTAACATAACGTAGGCCGCCGTGATAATGATCGAAATTGAAACGAAAACAGCCACCAACCATTGGGTCTTCCAAACACCCAAGAAAATGGGAAATTCAGCAATGAAACCTGAAAAACCTGGCATACCCATTGAAACGAGACTGCCGATAATGAAGCCGATG
>JBGQIO010000223.1:0-6163 GCA_041498515.1 Anaerolineae bacterium | reverse complement strand
GAACGAATCAATTGGTACTAAGCTCAGGCAAGCGCGTGAGCTGCGCCGTCTCACACTACAGCAAGTCTCTGAAACGACAAAAGTCCGACCTCATTATCTGCAAGCGTTGGAAAACGACGACCTATCTGCCATCTCATCAGCGGCACAGGCGCGTGGTTTTTTGCGTATATATGCGGACTTTCTAGGTCTAAACGTAGAAAACCTTTTGCTGGTCAAAAGTCCAGTAGAAACTTCACCCGCGCCTCAACCTTCCATCTCTTCACCCGATCATTTATTGGCATCATCGCAAGGGGCTGCTTCAAATAACATGCCTAAACGTCCGGGCCTGTTGGCCAATTTGTTAAATCGCTTTATGCGACGCAAGGAAACTGAAATCGTAACTGTGCAAACTACTGCGGCAGAATCCGCCGTAGAGATTCCGGTGCCCTCTGAACCGATACCCTATGTACCGGCACGAGCGACAGAAGTGTTACCGGCAGTCCCGGATTCACCGGTTGAAGAACCCTTGTTGGAGCTTAAAGCCGTGGAGACCCAGCCAACCCCGGCTATTGAGTCGACGCCTACGGTCAGGGTTCCAAAAAAGATAGGTTCGAGGCTGCGTAAATCTTCTACCCCAATAGATAAGCAGAGCATCGTAAAAAAAAAGGAAAACGATTAGCTTCCAATGAGAGAATTTCGATATTGGAGCAGGCCGAGTCTCACTCAGAAAGCCCACAAATCCCTCAATATGAAGAACCTCCGGGCATCCATGCTCCTTCCTTGAGTCTTGAACCACCGCAGTCCAAAGAATCGCAAGAGTCGGAAGTAATTCCACAAGAACAAAAAAACGAATCGGAATCTGTTTCAGTTCTCGCCCATCCGCAAAGGCGCGGATCTGTGTGGCGTGCTGCCTTTGAAGGTTTGGTTGGCACATTTAAGCGGTTAAAGACCATGCCGGTAGTTTCGCCTTCGGAGACTGATGAAACGGAAGGCTCTCAGAATGGAATGGAGCCAAATTCGCAAGTTTTGTCGAACTCGAAAGATTACAATCCTCAGCCGGTTTTAGTGGCTGCAGCGGTCCTCTCATCGGACGAGATTTTCAAAGAAATCGGCGGGCAACTTCGCAAGCGTCGGGAAATGTTGAGCTTGACTTATGAAGAGATCGAACGTCACACTCGTGTGAGGGCAGTTTTCCTGGAATCATTGGAAAATGGCGCATTGGAGGAATTGCCCTCGCCTGTGCAGACCCGCGGCATTCTTGCCAATTACGCAGCGTTTCTTGATCTGGAAGCAGATACTATCCTCTTGCGTTTTGCTGATGGACTGCAAGCCCGCTATCGTGAGAATCGGCCAAACCAACCGACACGTACCAGAGCGCCAATGACAGTGAACACGAAGCTGCCGCCGTTGCGAACCTTCATTGCCAGCGATCTGATTTTTGGGGGAGGTATGGCGATTATGCTTCTGCTTTTTGCGATTTGGGGTATCGGTCGGGTAATGACGGTCCGTTCTGCAGCTATCCCACAGTCTACTTCACCTTCCATCTCCGACGTATTGATTGGCACGGCTCCGGCTACCCTTCTGCAGGAAGTTACGCTCATTCCGGCACAAAATACTTCTGAGGCTTCCGTTCCAGAGTTAACCGGGACATCGGATTTGGCTACGTTGGGTTCTGACATAAACGTCCAGATCACGCTAAATTCGATTGAGCAAACCTTCATGCGGGTGGTTGTAGACGGCAAAGTGCAATTTGAAGGGAGAACGACGCCCGGCACGGATTATCCTTATCAGGCTAAGGACCATATTGAAGTATTGGTTGGAAATGCTGCCGGGCTAAAAATCACCTATAATGGGCGGGATCTTGGTCTAATGGGTAACTTCGGCGAAGTAGTCGATCGTGTTTATACTGCGGAAGGTGTGGTTACACCGACAACTTCACCGCTACCGACCTCGACAGCCACACCGAAATTCACTGGTACACCGACGCCTTCGCTCACCCCAACGCCATCGATTACACCCACCGCTAAACACGGAGGATAATTTGCCTATCAACACTTATCATCTAGTCTCGCTTGGCTGTGCTAAAAATACTGTTGATTCTGACTCAATGGCGCAATTGCTATCCCGTGATGGGTTTCTCGCTGTCGAGGATCCGGCTAAAGCGAAAGTCCTGATTGTCAACACTTGCGGTTTTATTGGTCCCGCCAAGCAAGAATCCATGGATGTATTACGAGAGCTGGCGGCGAATAAACGGGACGGACAAATACTGATCGCAGCCGGCTGCCTTACTCAACGCTATGGATCCGAAATTGCAAAACAGGTATCAGGAATAGATGGGGTTCTCGGCACACGTCGTTGGATGGACATCGTGCAGGTTGTGCGTGGACTCCGTAGGGGATTAAATCCCGAACCGCTCTATCATCTACCCTTAGAAGCTGCAACAGTTGGGACTGATGAAAAGGAAACTATCCGAGCCAGTGTGGCGGGGGGCTCGGCTTATCTAAAAATTGCTGATGGTTGCCGCCGCCCGTGTGCATTTTGTGCGATCCCCTTGATCAAGGGTACAGCGGTCAGTAGACCCATTGCAACGATCATCGAGGAATCACGTCGTCTCCGCGATCTGGGTATGCGTGAATTAATCCTCATCGCGCAGGACACCACCGATTACGGGCACGATCTTGGGATTAAAGATGGCCTGGCGGTTTTGCTCGAACAGCTCACAGACGCCGTGCCTGATATCGATTGGCTCCGCATCATGTATGCCTACCCGGGGTATGTCACCGACCGTCTCATCGAAGTTATGGCGACACACAAACAGATATTGCCATATTTGGATATGCCGCTTCAACATGCGCATCCCAGGACCCTGTATCGTATGAGACGGCCGTCTAATATTGATTGGGTTTATAAAACTCTTGGAAAAATGCGGTCGGCCATTTCAGGCCTCGCCATACGCACGACTTTTATCGTTGGCTACCCTGGTGAGACGGAAGAAGAGTTCCAGGCTTTATTTGATTTCGTGGAAGATATCCGCTTCGATCGCGTTGGCGCATTCCAATTCTCTTTTGAGCCGGGAACTACTTCTGAACCCCTGGGCGATCCTATACCCTCTGAAGTAAAAGAGGAACGCTACGCGCGCCTGATGGAACTTCAGCAGAACATCTCGCTCCAGGTCAATCAATCTTATGTTGGTAAGACGCTCGACGTTTTGATTGAAGGCTGTGATAACGGGCTCGCGGTTGGTCGTTCCTATCGCGACGCGCCGGAGATTGATGGGTTGGTGATCATTGAAGCCAAAGCGAAGGTCGGTGAGATCATTCCAGTAAGGATTTCAGGTGCGATGGCTTATGATTTGGCAGGGATACCTGCCCGTCGAAACGAGAGACAAGCTCTCAATAGGATGGAAAACCTCCCGGTTTTGCCTCGATAATCAACGCAACCGAGTCTCCCATTTTTGCAGAGATCATTCCGAATTGAAATTTAGAGAACGGCTATCATCCAATTTTGCTCACCATTTATGCTGCTCTCGCAAAGGCCGTGGCGAGCAGTATTAGAACAGCTAGCACCAGGCTGATGCGCACTAAAAATGTCTCGCGTTGTTGCAGAATCCCCAATTTTTCAGGGTCGGCTTTATCTTTTCTCAATAACTCACGGCGAATCGCGGGCAGTACTTCCCAGGTATGCGTCGCGCTGACTACAATCAGGATGACTACCAGTAGGTGTTTAGCCAGGATTGCCAGGGACCATTGATTGCTTGTTGAGAGAAAACCGTTGTAATGAACATTGACGCTCATCTGGAATAATCCGGTTACGACCAACAAACTAATACTAAACCATGCGATAGGTTCGAGCCGCTTTTGGATGGCGTCAATAAAGACCAACTGGTCAACAGGTTTAAGTGTTCGCGTTGCTGCCGGGTTGATCAGTAAAGAAATGGAAACAAGACTGCCTATCCAGGTTACAACGGCCAGCATGTGGATCCAGAATGTCAACGCAATTGCCCATGAGGGAACGGTTGGCATTCGTTAGGGTGTAGGTATCGGTGGTACGGGTGTCTCAGTAGGTACTTCGGTTGAACCGCTGGTCGGCACAACAACACTCGTGGCTGCTTCAGTCGGCGGGAGCTCTGTCGGTGGATAACATTGCTGGTAGGCTTGATTCGCACCTTTGGCGGCAACATCATCAAGATTGCCGATAGACTGTGCAGTTTGATATTGTTGATAGGCATCGCAGTACTGGCCTTGCTTGACTAATTGGTCGCCGTAGCGCATCAGTGAAATCTGATAGCGTTGAGCGGCGGTCATCGTCCCGTCCCATAAAGAAGGCCAACCACTTGCGACCTGAGACCAATAAGTCACCGACAGATGCCAATCGATCCCAAAGAAACTGGCAGCTTGGATGTAAGCACGAGCGCCATCTCGCAAGCCATTCGCATCCCGGTCAAGGGGTGCAAAACGTTCGGCTAGCGTCAATTCATATATGCCACCTTCCAGGTTGCCCTGTTGCTGGATCATCTTCACTCCATAGTTTCGCAGGGCAAAGTAATACATCCCGTCTACTTGTGAGGTGTTGTAATTCCGGTCTTGTTTGCGAAGCTGGTCCAGCTCGGTGAGCGCGTTCGCCCAATCTCCGGCCGCGATCAATTGTTGAGCTGTGGCAAATAGGCTTTGCTCGCCGCGCAGGTCGGGCGTCGAAGTAGGAACCGGAGTTGGTGTCGTTGTTGGAATGGCTATCTGAACCAGCACTTTGGCCAATTCATTTTGCACGCCGGGAAACGTTGGATTGTTCTGGATAATGAATTCAAGACGTTGTTTAGCCGTATCGTAGCGCCCGAATTGCTCATCCACGAGGGCGAATTTAAATTGTTCGGTCAACTGACTGCTAATTACTTGTGACTCTGTATCTGTGCGAACTTTGATGCCGCTTCCATAACCACCCAACCCAGCAAGGAATAGAAGAATCATAACTCCGAAGATACTGATGAGTATGGAACGCCAACGCGGAGCTTTCTTAATAGGTTTAAGGGGTTGAGTATCATCTTCTTTGATGGGTTGCATTTGTTGTGTACTGCCGGTTTGTTCAGACATGGGCGTTATTATACCGCTTCGTTAAAGATTAAAAAGCAGGCGGACTTCACGCCAGATAAAGGGAATGGCGGACAAGCCGCCTATCAAGAGCCCGGCGAATGTTTTTGGTACGCTGGATAAAGGTAGAAATTTGATGATAACTATGGTTACGATGCCTGCTATTACGGCAGAAGCGAAGGCTCGCAGCGCCGTATTCCCAATTTGTAGTACACCCGGAAAACGGCGGGACATAAGGGTGAGAAGTACGATGGCTTGTATGCTGAAAGTCAAAGCAGCAGATAAAGGGATTCCAGGCAAACCAAAGATCTTGGATAGGATCAGAGACAAAACTACAAATGCTATGGTTTGAATAAATGCAGCCACAAGCGGAGTCCGTGTATTTTGGTTGGCATAAAATGACCGGACTGCAATTTCCAGCCATGTATCACCAACCAGCCCTATCAGAAAAGCCCACGTACAGGCAGTCAATAGATCCAAACGGGAGCTGTCATATCCAAAAAAACTTTGCGCTAGTGGCCGTACAGCGATTGCTAACAAGACAGCCGCCGGAAGAGAAAGGGCCAACATCACCCGCAAAGCCCTGTTGACGGTTTTGGTAAAATCATCGTTTTGCCCCCGGTTAATGAATTCGGCAAGCGAAGGCAGTAATGCTACCGCGATGGCCGTGCCAATTATGGTTTCCGGGACCTGTTCGATTGTCCAACCTAAATTAAGCGCGCCAACGCCAACTGTGTCAAAATGGGAGGCTAGATTGTCACGAGCTACAAAATATGCCTGAATGCAGGCCATGGTAAGAACGCGCGGTCCAAGAAGGATCAAAACTCGTTGAACCCCTGCACTTTTCAATTCTAGGATGGGTACCCAATGGAACTCGTAACGGATTAATCCCGGTACCTGGATGAATAAATGCAGGAGCGCGCCCAGAATCACTCCATAGACTAACCCATACAGCCCCAAGCCGAAAGCTGGAAGATGGATTGGCCCTAGGTGAAGGCCACTGCTGGGGCTGAGTATCATAACTCCAAATATTTGTCCCAGGTTGTATAAAATCGGTGCCAGCGCCGGAAGGACAAAGTGTTGGTTTGCCTGAAGACTTG
>JBGQIO010000222.1:0-6247 GCA_041498515.1 Anaerolineae bacterium | reverse complement strand
TTGGCGGCAACCTGTTTCTGTGGCCCGATCCGACAGATTGCTCCATCCCGGGATTTCCCCGGCGCCGTGCCCTGTGGAGTGCGGACTTTCCTCGACTCGACGCAAGGCCAAGCCGCGATCGCCCAACCGGCCTGAGGCGCCTTCATCATACAACGGAGAAGAGAAGGCGTCAACATCGTATCGATTGCCCTTTAATAACCGCTCAAGGCGGAGTCTGGCGGATTGCTTTACCTTAAACCCTTCTCTTCCAAAAACACAAACTTTGGAAACAAAGGGCGATGATCAATTTAAATATGGCAAGGATGGTCTTTTGAATGATCGACATATCCAGGAGTTTCGTCGATAAGGAACAAGATTAATCCAACATTCCATTGGGATTGAATTCGTTCCCGTTGATTCCTCGCTTCAATTCTTGTGAGAGGCTATACCGAATTTATGACATCAAATTACGGACCGCGAGCATACAGATGATCCTTCTGTTTTTCTTCTCCTTTTTCCACCTAAACCCTAACATTCGAGAAACCGCTGACCTGCTCCATCGGTATAGGTTCTACGGAATAAATGTACACCGGAATATTGGCGAATCATATTAAAGAATATACGAAAAAAGGCAAATAGCGCTCCGTGCCGGAATTTTAATGTAAAATAGACGTGCATATAATAAGTTATTGAGGTTTACGTTGGGTAATTTGCCTGGTAAATACATCATCGGTCTAACCGGCAATATAGGGACTGGCAAAACAGTCGTTCGCAGGATGTTGGAACATTTGGGGGCATATACCATAGATGCGGATGCGCTCTCGCATCGCGCCACAGCCAAAGGAGCGCCAGGCTACCAACCTGTGTTGGAGATCTTTGGTAAATGGATCCTTGACGGTGATGGTGAAATAAACCGGAAGAAACTAGGTGATCTTGTTTTTCGCGATCAAGCTGCACTAAGTGAACTCGAAGGGATTGTCCATCCTTTAGTCCTACGGGCAGTGGACGTGTTGATGAAAAGGGCCAGCCAACCCGTTATTGTAATTGAAGCGATTAAGCTGCTAGAAGGTGATCTGCGAAAGATATGTGATAGCATTTGGGTTACCTACGCGCCTCAAGTCGTCCAGATCGAACGATTAATGCGCAAAAGGAACATCAGCCACGAGGATGCGCTTCAACGGATAAATGCGCAAACACCTCAAACCGGGAAAATTGCAACTGCCAATGTTGTCATCCGGAATATCGGTTCATACGATGACCTCTGGAATCAGGTCTCTGAAGCCTGGAAAAAGAATGTGCCAGCAGCGGAACGTTTTCCGACGGGCGGACTAAAAGAAGTAAAAGCGGGTGAATTCAGGGTCAGCCGAGGCAAGCCCAAAGACACGCAAGCAATTGCCGACCTGATAAACCGCTTGAGCAATGGCAAACAAAAGCTCACTTCTGACGATGTGATGGCACAGTTCGGTGATAAAGCATATATGTTACTCCAAAAGGGTAAGGAGCTTGTTGGCATCGCAGGATGGCAGGTTGAGAATCTCGTGGTCCGGACAACCGACGTATATCTTGAATCCGGGATTGATATCGGGCAAGCGCTTGAAAAATTGATCGATGAAATTGAGCATGTTTCGAGCGACCTTCAATGCGAAGCATCCCTCATATTCCCAACGACCGATCTGGCTGCGCAGGAAGTTATTTGGAATAAATTGGGCTATGCAAACCGTGCACCTGAGGCACTCGGGGTCCAGGCATGGACAGATGCAGCCAAAGAATCCATGCCCACGAACACAGCCTTGTTCTTCAAACAACTGCGTCAGGATCGTGTGCTCCGCCCGATTTGATCTTTCCTGGTTATAACATCGGGGAGTACGAAAAAGTTATGTACTTATTAACTCAGCTGTCTCATGATTATTAAGTACTGGCTAACCATCTAAGCCAAAGTTCTGTTTCATGGCCGGCATCAGGTCAGAACCAAGGTTGGATATAAAGACAGGCAGCAGCGATAACCATCAGAATTTGTTCTGATTTCAATGTTAAACCGCAAAAAACGTGACTGAATTTCTAAACAATCTCCTTTTCATTTTTCAACGTCTCAATTGGCTTAGCGTCGTTGACATTTTATTGGTAACGTCAATATTTTTTGCCTTGCTGACCTGGTTGCGTGATACGCAGGCGATGGTCTTATTGCGAGGGGTTATTCTCATCGTGGTCGCCCTTATCCTTTTAACAAGTTTGGTGGACCTGCCGGCCTTCTCGTGGCTGGTACGTAACTCTGTTCCTGCCCTCCTGCTTGCAATACCTGTCGTATTCGCACCAGAAATCCGCCGCGCTCTGGAACGTATCGGGCGAGCGGGAAGTTTTCTTCCGACGCTCGGGAAAATCACCGAAAGTGAATTCGAACAATCCATTCATGCTGTAGTTACCGCGACCGCCCGGCTTTCAGCGCGTCAGCATGGCGCTTTGATTATCATGCAAAGGCTTGATAACCTCGATGAATACATCGAAAGCGGCGTCCGTTTGAACGCCATGGTTACAGCCGAAGTGCTCTTGCAGATCTTTTACCCGAATACGCCTCTGCATGACGGCGCGGCGATCCTTTCCGGACCGAAATTGGTAGCGGCCGCCTGTGTCATGCCACTCTCCTCCAGCGGGATCTTGAACCGATCTCCCGAACGACAAATGGGGCTTCGCCACCGCGCGGCATTGGGTATTTCGGAAGAAAGCGATGCCATTGCAGTGGTTGTATCGGAGGAAACCGGTGCCATTTCCATCGCCCATGCGGGACGTATGATCCGACGGATAGACCCTGAAAGGTTGGAAAATATCCTGCTCGCTTTCTTCCGGCCCTCTGCCATGGAACCGAATATAAAGTGGTTCGAACGTTTATTCCCTTACCTGTTCACTCGCAAGGACGAACGGGATGTTAAGTAGTTTTGGTCGAAACCTGCAAAGCTTTATATGGGCTTTGGCCATCGCGTTCGCAGTTTGGATTGCTGCCGTCACGGCAGCCGACCCCGACGAGGTACGGATCTATCCAACACCTGTCAAAGTCGAGGTCGTCGGGCAGGACCCAGGCTTGATCATTAACGGCACAATCCCCAAGGAAATTCAGGTTACTTTGCGAGCGCCGCAATCGGTTTGGAACCAACTCACGGCCCACCCTGACAGCGTACGCGCGATTCTTGATCTCTCAGGACTCAGCTCGGGTGACCATAAACTCGATCTTCAGATTCAGGTAGATGCCCGTCCAGTCCGTATCGTCACGGTCAGCCCGTTTTCGACCTCATTCAGCCTGGAGCCACTGATTACTCGAACCCTTGAATTGCAATCAACTCTATCAGGTCAGCCTGCAATCGGTTATCAGGCTGGGGACTTAACCTTTGAGCCAAAGGAAGTGATCCTTGTTGGACCCCAGTCCATTGTGTCGCGCGTGGTGCGGATCCGGGTTTCTGTGGATTTAACCGGCATACGGGAAAACATCGATCAATCTGTGCTTATCGAGGTGCTTGATCAAAATAATGCCCCTGTCAGCGGCTTGTCGGTTCATCCAGATACCGCACATGTCACCTTGCCGATCAGCCGCCAGGGCGGTTATCGCGATATGGCGGTTAAAGTAATTGTCCATGGTCAGGTAGCGGGTGGTTACAGGCTCGACAGCATTTCTGTCTTTCCTCCGGTAGTCACTGTTTTTTCAGCCGACCCTGACTTGACAAATGCCTTACCAGGCGTTGTAGAAACTCAGCCTCTCGAATTGCAAAATGCAAGCGATAATCTCAATTTACGTGTCACCCTTAATTTGCCGACCGGCATTTCAGTGGTTGGTTCGCAAACCGTGCTAATTCAAGCGGGCATCTCGCCGATCCAAAGCAGCCTTACACTATCGGGAGAAAAAGTTGAAGTGACAGGCTTGTCTGCCGTTATGACGGCACATGTCTCTCCCGCAGCCGTGGATGTAATCCTATCCGGCCCCCTTCCCATCCTCAATACACTTACCCGCCAGGATGTTCATGTAATAGTGGATGTTAATGGACTTGGCGCTGGTACTTATCAATTAACTCCGACCGTTCAGATCCTGGCTTCAAATGTGCGGGTCGAATCGCTACTTCCCGGGACGGTAGAAGTGATCCTCGTCCCTACTCCGTCACCGACTGCCAAGCCTTAATCTGATTAACGTAAATGGTTCAGCACCCAAAGCAAAACTATGCCTAAACCCATCGTAGCCCTCGTAGGACGGCCCAATGTAGGGAAAAGTACTCTCTTTAATCGTCTCGTTGGCGAACGTCTTGCAATTGTGGATGCCGTTCCAGGGACGACCCGCGACCGACTGTATGCAGAGGCCACATGGAATGGCCGCGCTTTTGGCGTAGTGGACACCGGTGGGATCGACCCAACACACGGAGGAAAATCCGTGCTCTCCATTGGTTCTTCCGACTTTATTGAAGATATCAAAGTTCAAGCCCTGATCGCCGTCCAAGATTCTGATGCAATTTTGTTCATCACGGATGGTCAAACAGGGGTCACCGAACCGGATCGCGAGGTAGCTGAAATATTGCGCCGCCATCAAAAGAAGCAAACTAATGGAAATCCGGAGCCTCCCATCTTTGTTGTCGTTAACAAATGCGAATCAGATGACCGACGCACCGCTGCGAGTGAATTTTATGAGTTAGGTCTTGGCGATCCTTTTGCGGTCTCGGCGATTCATGGCACAGACGTCGGCGATCTACTTGATGCGCTGGTAAACAGCTTCCCCAAAGCGGAGGAACACGAAGACGACACGATCAAAATCGCGATTGTAGGCAAACCGAATTCCGGAAAATCCAGTCTGCTTAATAAGTTGGCAGGAACTGAACGCTCGATAGTGAGCCCCATAGCCGGAACCACGCGGGATGCAGTGGACACACAGATTGAGTATCAGGGCTTGCCAATAACACTCATTGATACGGCCGGTATCCGCCGCCGCGGCAAGATCGAACACGGTGTCGAACAATATAGCGTGCTCCGTTCCTTCAAGGCAATTGAACGAGCGGATGTTGTTCTCCTGATAATTGATGCAACCACCGGTATCACCTCCCAGGATGCTCATATAGCCGGTTTTATTTTAGATGAATGGAAATCCTGTGTAGTACTGGTCAACAAATGGGATGCCGTCGAAAAAAATACTTATACAATGGACGAGTACACGCAAAAGATTCGCGCTGATTTGAATTTCATGGATTATGTTCCATTATTGTTCATTTCTGCCCTGACAGGACAGCGCGTCGATCAAGTCTTACCGCTTGCCTTGCGCGTTCAGGAAGAACGTTTGGCGCGCCTGGCGACCTCTAAAATCAATAAGGTGTTGGTGGAGGCGCAGGATGCGCATTCAACCCCCTCCCAGGCGGGACGACAACTCAAGATCTTTTATGGCACTCAGGTGCGTTCCGACCCTCCGACGTTTATGATCTATGTCAATGACCCCAAGCTCATGCATTTTAGCTATACGCGCTTCCTGGAAAATCGTCTCCGGGAGGAATACGGCTTTTTAGGTACCCCGATACGGATCGTTTTGAAGGGCAGAAGGGAAAAATAGCCAAGGGATCATATTAAAGAAGAAATCCGTCCAAAAAATGGACGGATTTCTTGTTTATTTTATTGATTAAAAAATGTTGACATGATGGTCGAAAAAACAGCGGATTCTGCTGTCATATCGAAGAGTGGCGGTGGGGTCGAATAAACCCCGGGATTGATCGAATGGAAAATAAAATTCAAACTGATACAGTCAAGTCCCTTGAAAGTGGAATATCCTATCCAATCATAAAGATTTCCGGCTGCGCCTTCAGATCCACTTTCCTTGAGGAATGGCGTGCCATTTATCGTAACATTCTCTGAGGGGACGCCCGGATGTGAATGTGAGCTCACACAGGTACTTGCGTTTTCCACCACACTGACATCGATGTATTTTTCCCTCAAATTGGTGCCTGTTGCAAAGGGCAAGTCGACACGGCCTGAATTATCGGTCTGACCGGAAATGGAGGAACCAGGAGGAAATTTGAATGAGAAACCGAATTTAGTATTTTGATAAGTGTTCCAGCCGCTTGTGTCAGTCCCGGTCGTGGTTGGTACAGAGGTTGAGGGTGTTGGGGTTATGGTTGGAGTGTAAGTCGCGGAAGGTGTTGAGGTAATACTGGACGGATTATAAATTATGGGTGCGACCCATAAAGCCCGGTCACCGATGGGAGAACCGGCGGACTGTATCGTCAAGATGAATTTGATGTCCTGCCCAACCAACGGA
>JBGQIO010000221.1:0-6250 GCA_041498515.1 Anaerolineae bacterium | reverse complement strand
TGAGAGTCTGGTCAGGGTTGTAGCCCGTGGTTGCAGAAGTCATCACGTAGGAGTGAGGGTCTTTATCGAATTGACTCACACAGGATTGCGAACAAAAGTAGTACGTCTTGCCCATGTGCTCGCGGGTAGCAAAAGCACTTTGGGGTTCGATTTCCATTCCACACACGGGATCACGCACAGTCATGGTTGCCTACCTTATATAAGATGGTCAAAGTTTATGCTGGTTTGCCGAACTCTGCCAGCGGTTTTCAGCTTGCCTGGCTATAAGCAAAATGGCCTATCCGGGCTGAGCGGACAGGCCATTTCGAAAGGAGAGGATGCTTAGTTCTAATGTGCCTGCGCATCCTTACTGATAAACTTTTCGGGTTCTTTGTCAAAGGACTTTTTGCAGCCCGTTGAGCAAAAATAATAGGTTTGTCCTTTATATTCAGACTTGCCAGCGGCAGATTCAGCCGTGATATCCATCCCACATACAGGATCTTTGTAAGTAGTGGTCATAAGTTATTCTCCTAAAAGTAGATTATATTGATTCGGCCCTTGCAGGGTGAGCGCAGAATTGCTAAACGATGTATGAGCAGTTTGGCCTATTCCTCATTCTGGTCTTGGATCAAGGAGGGGTGCTTCTCCAAGCCTTTTTCAAACAATTATGTGCAAAGTGCGGAGAAGAAATAGCGTGTTTGCCCCTGATAAACCAGTAATGCAGCCGTATGTTCTTCCGAAATTTTTATACTATATGCAGTATCTTGGATGAGCATGGCAATATTCTTCTTACCTGCCCTCCAGGGATAAGCCTGCTTGTTCCCAGGCAGCCATGCCTCCATTGAGATTCCAGACATTGGTGTATCCCAACTTCACCAGCGTCTCAGCCGCGATGGCACTCATGCGCCCGCTGCGGCAATAAAGAACGATCCTGGCGTTTTTGTCACCGGACAGTTGCGAAAGGTTCTGCCCGATCTGATCATACGGGATGGACCGATCGGTCCCCGCGATATTCCCTGCAAAGGGAATATGCACGTTGATCAATACGAAGTCTTTGTTTTTCAACATCCTACTCAAATCATTGGCGGAAATATTTCTATACGAACCTCCAGACACAGTCACGATTTCTACTGGCGCAGGTTTGGGCTGGCAGGCCGCTAGCAATACTGCACCAAGGACAATTAAAAGAAACACAAGCTTCTTCATAAAGGTGAACTCCTATCCATTTCGCAAAGTATTTCCGCTCAGATAGCCCAGGTAAGCGGGGACAAGCGGAAGCACGCAGGGCGACAAGAACGATAACAACCCCGCCAGGACCGCCACGAGATAGGTGGGCGCAGCCGCATACTTTGTGAACAGATCCAAATAATAGCCGTTCTTGAACGCCCAGATCGCGATCAAACTCATGGTGTTGGTCAACAACATGATCCCGATGAGGATGATCAACACCCCACTGGCTAGCCGGAATAATGGTTGATAACGCCGGGTGTGTTTGATCCAGCCTGTGGCGCGGTCAAGCCCCAACGCTAATAGCAGGAAGGGTATTCCCAATCCAAGCGAATAACCGGATGCCAGCCACATAGCCTGTCCGACGGTCTGCTGGCTCATGCCGAGGGTCAGGATTGCGCCCAGGGTCGCTCCGATGCACGGGCTCCAGCCTGCGGCGAAGAATATGCCCATGAGGGCCGAACCGCCATAAGACCCGCGTTGACCGCTGTATTGGACGCGCGTGTCAGCATAAAACCAGGGAAGTCTGATGATATCCAGCGTCGCCAGCCCGAAAAGGATGACGATCACGCCGCCGATGCGTCCCAGTACATACTTGTATTGACCGAACAACTGACCGAGAAAAGTGGCGGTACCGCCCCAGCCAATCACAAAGACTAATGAAAAACCAAATACAAATAGAAGGGCGTGCAGGAATACATGCATGCGTTCCAAACCAGGCGAGGCGGACGATTCTTTAGAAACACCCGGGCCGATCATCTCACTCTTTCTTTCTGCAAAATACCGGATGGCATTGCCAGCCGAACGGACAGCCGCGTGCCGCCTCCGGCTCCTGCCTGAACCTCGAGGCGGGCGCCGATCAGATCGGCGCGCTCGCGCATCCCCAGCAGGCCAAAGTGGCCGCTCGGGGCAAGGTCGGTCGGGCTCTTCGGCATTTGAAAACCAACCCCGTCATCGCTCACTTCCAATTTGGTTTCATGCTCGCCGTAAGAAATTTGCACAACGGAATGTTTTGCTTTTGCATGGCGCACCACATTGTTCAATGCTTCCTGCACGATCCGGTATAACGCCAGTTCCACTTCACGCGGCAGGCGCTGCTCCAATCCCTTCCGTTCAAAAGCGATGGTCAATGGATTGGCCTGACCCGTTTCACGCACCAACATTTCCAGCGCGGTGACCAGACCCAGATCCTCGAGATAAATCGGCCGTAAAGCGCGGGTGAGCCGCCGGAGATTCTCGATGGTCTGTTCGGCAAGGCCTTCAAGTTCTTTGAGTGACTGCCGGCTGCCCTGGTCCCTGGCAGATTTCTCAGCCAGTTCAACGCGTTGCTTCAGGGCAATGACAGCCTGGATGGTGTCATCATGCAATTCGCGCGCAAGGCGATTCCGTTCCTCTTCCTGTGCAGCGGTGATCGCCCCGATGTAATCGTGCAGGCCCACCTGCGCCGCCTGCACTTTGCGCGCCATTTCAGTCAACCCGTTCTGTAGGTGCTGGACTTCTGAAATTCCTCCAACGGGCTCCTGAATGGCGTCGAAGTCACCCCAGGCCAGCGCAGCTGCCTTGGATTCGAGCTTTTGCAAAGGCTCGACGATCTGTTTTGCGCCGAACCACAACCCGGCCACCGCAAATAACAAAGGCGGGATGAGCACAAGCGGTGCAACCAGAGTAAGCTCCAATGCCGGGTCGGTGGCGGTTTTCCAGAAGCTTTCAGGCAATTGCGCACGCATCGCTTGCTGATGGACAGCCATACTTCCGATTGCAACTGCCATTGAAATTAGAGTTAACGGCAGGATGATCATCACGAAAAGTTGCGGCAGGGTCAGGCCGCGCCAGAAAGGCCCGTGCACAGGAATTTCATCTTTTTTCATGGGTGATTACTCGTTGACTAAATTTCCGGTATCTTGTGAGATCCAGCCGAGCGAGACCGCGCGCATGACGGCCTCCGTGCGGCTGGTGGCCTGCAGTTTGGCAAAGATATGCGCCAAATGTCCCTGCACGGTGCGGTCGCTAATGGCAAGTTGGATCCCTATGGCTTTATTGGTAAACCCTTTCGCCGCAAGCTGCAGCACATCCAGTTCGCGACCGGTGAGTTCTTCGACCGCTTTTTCCGGTTTATTGAACAGGCTGGTCATCAATTTACGAGTGATGGCCGGGTCGAGCGCAGACTTGCCTTCGTTCACATCGCGTACGGCCTGGATCAGTTCTTCGGTGTTGGCGGTTTTCAGGACGTAACCATTTGCGCCCGCCTGAAGGACGGCCATAACGTACGGATCGTCGTCATAGGCGGTTAAGATGAGCACGCCCACTTCGGGTAAATGCGCCCGCACCCAGCGTGTGACTTCAATACCGCTGGCCTTTGGCATTTGGATATCCAGCACGGCCACATCAGGCTTGTGTTTTTGGATGAGGGACTGGGCCTCTTCGCCGTCTCCCGCCTCCGCAATGACCTGCAAATCGCCCGCACCTTCGAGCAGTTCGCGGATGCCCGCGCGGACCATCTGATGGTCGTCCGCTAACAGGATTCGGATCTTCGCTTTAGCTTTGGGCAAAGGAGGCCTCCATGTACGGAAACGCAAACCAGACTATACCGAGACCTGCCAGAAGTCCGGTAAGAAGGCGCATCCACGAATTGAACGAGCCGAGCGCATCTCCGATATAAAACGAAGAGGGGAAGACGCCATTTGTCAACACGGACAGCCATTGGTTGGTGTCGCGGAACCCATTGCCGATGCCTGCCAGGTCGCTGAGCAGGTGGGTGCCGCCATCCACTACCATCGGGAGCAGCAAGAGGACGAAACCCCACCACGGTAAAGGCTTGACTTTGCGGCGGAACGGCGACCAGGCGAGCGCGAATAACCAAATGCTGGTGTAGAAGGAGATCATACGATCTGACCAGGCGACCTTCCAACCCATGACCTCATTGCCGATGAATTGTCGCAGGATCATTGGATCGAGGGTTTTCTTCCATACGGTTTGGATTTCCGTCAGAGAGTACATGCTCTTCTGCCCGAAGAGAAAGTACGAACGTTCCGGCAATTGATGACAGAAGAACGAATATATGAAGTATATTGCCCTGCCCGCCTCATTCCAGCCAATGTGCATAAATGTGGGTGCAAGAAATGGAAGCCAGATCCAAAGGCCATATAGGATAAGGAAAATTTGAAACCAGGTGCCTGCCAACCATCCATTGACAGAGCGGGATGCCGCACGCGGAGCGGCCGCTATAATACCAGACATATTTTGATAATGATAATCCTATTTTTGTGGTATGGCTCGAAGAGCCTGCTCAACAGACAACCGGATGGCGGAATCAGCGTGGTGGTAGGGGGTATCAGCAAACGAGAGCGAAGTTTGCCCATCATTTCCATGCAGGATCAACGTGGCCGGTTCAATTGCTTCGCCGTAAATAAGTAGAACGACCATCTGGCAATCACATTGATCCGTCCCGTGGTGGGGACACCCACAGTCTGTGATCGCGTACCGAGCGTCATGAAGATCGAAGGTCTGCAGCACCCGCAAACCCGCACGCGACAGACGTTGACTCAACCACTGCAGAGTCTCATCGCAGGAACGATTCACCGACAGGAAGGGAGTTAAGGCATTCATAAGGAAGTTCAACCTGATTTTAGGAACATTTCCCTGCAGCCTGAAGAGCAATCTGACCCATCTGTAGATAAGCAAAATGGCCTATACCTGCGGCCGCAACCTGGCGCAGGGCGGAAACTAGCGATCGCCTATAAAATATAGGATAATAATCCGGAAAAGGAGATAGTTATGAAACCTGTTTGGAAATGGATCATCGGCATCGCGGTCGCTCTCTTCGTCTTGGGTTCGATTGCAACACCTTTTGTCATGCACCTATTCTTTGGCTATGGGATGATGTCTGGTTACGGGTCGAGCTGGGGAATGCCGATGTTTGGTGGATTTGGGTTCGGCCCTTCAACAATGATGGGCGGCGGTTTCGGGTTCATGGGGTTTGGACTGCTCTTTTCGGCGTTGATCCAGCTCGGCATTTTGGTACTGATCGTACTTGGGATCATCTGGCTGATCGGCGAGATTAAGAAGCAAAATCAACACAGCAATTAGCCAAGGACGCTCCTTCAGGAGCATAAAGCGATAATTTGCTCAGCCAGCTGAGGTAATTTCGTTTGGACAGGCGGGAACCGTACCTCGGATATCCTGAAAATGGGCGTGGAAGTCTGTTCACGTTTACGCTGCCGATTGCAAAATAAGAATACCGGCGCGTTTAACGCGCGCCGGTATGTTGAATCCCAATATTGAGTGTTGTAAAACAAATCAGGATTTTCTAAAATGATCGGGATATAATAAGTCCTCTGCGCGAGATCCTGTTTATCCAGCCGCCCGCAAAGCCATCTGCATCAAAACAGATGGCTTTTTGGAAACACGGCCTTTTACCAATATCTTTTGGGAATATTATTTTTGGAGATATATGTGAAACGGAACACGGCTCTTATCGCATTCGTTAAGCTTTTTCTGGTCATCCTTTTAGCCTCCTCGGTCATTCAGGGGACAACCGGGGTCAGCCTGGCAGCCAATGTCCCTCAACAAACCGCGCCCCAGCTGCCGCTCCAATGCTCGAATGCCATCTCCAATCGATATTGCGACATACGGGTCGTGCTGCTGATCGACGATACAGGCAGCATGCGCTTTAATGACCCATCTTTTATGCGCAACCAGGGTGCCAGGAACCTGGTGGACATCCTGGCACAGGAATATTACCAACTCGCCGTGGATGCGAAGGCCCTCGATTCCAGTGTGGCCCTGCCGGACATCAAAGTGGCAGTCCTCCATTTCAGTCATTGCATCTCGAACAACCCCCAGGACCACTGCAGCAGTGATGTGAAATACAACTCCGGCTGGCTGCCCATCACACAAAAGGAGCAGCTTTACACAGCCATCGATTGGCTGAAAACCCAGCCGAATTATTATCGCGTGACCCAATATACGCATTTCATCGAACCCTTCCAGGCCGCCAGCGACCTGTTCAATGACCCGGCTGCAAGCTCGAGTAATGGCTGCGTCC
>JBGQIO010000220.1:0-6348 GCA_041498515.1 Anaerolineae bacterium | reverse complement strand
TGGCTGGTGCTGCCCAACCCAGACGACTCGTTCTCGATCGATATTTACCCAGGCGTGGACCGAGTAGGGGATACCGTAATATTTTCATTACTTACGACAGTAGATTTGAGCTCGCATGTCCCAACTGACGGAGCATTATTCGTGACGGTGTGCCTGGCGGACGATGGAACATTTTCCATAGTGGACGGTACGACGGTCGATACGCCGGAGGTGCTGACCGGCGCGGATGTGCCGCTCGAAACGGTAGGGACCATTCCGAAGGCATGGGTGAGATTGTTTACGGGGCAGGAAAAGATACGACGGGAGCCCGAATATACCGATATCTGGACGCCACTGTTTGCGAACGGGGTAGGCGGGCTGCCAGCCCAAACACCATACAGGATTCTGATCGTGGATAGCACGGGGCGGATCACGACGGATGCCAATTTCAAGATCCGCAACAGCGGGGCGAAATCACCAATATTTGGAGCATGGGAACCCGCGCAGGATGGCGACGGGTTGGTACATGCGGTTGGTGATGGCACCTCGGTAGCAGGCCGTTTCATCGCCTGGTATTTGGGAACGGCAAATCAGCCAGGCCATACAGGAATCAGAGGAGAAGGAACTCCAGCAAATCCGGCTTATGTACATGCTGACAAAATCCTCGAAGTGATACGCGGGGCAGGCTTTGGGGTAACGGATTCACCAAACCCCGGAGATGTCGGTTATGCATTGCCGGCAGATGCGGGATCATCATCGCTGTGGAGTAAGTTCGAAATGCGAATTATTGCCGATGAAGATTGGGATACCGTCACAAAAAGGGGCACACGGCTTGAATTATGGGGTGTTCCAAACGGGGCGGTAGATAAACAATTGATCGCGACGTTCAGGGCGGCGGGGATCGATCTGCCGGCGGGGGAAAATTTCAGTGTGAATGGGGTATCGGTTGGGGGAGGATTTATGAGCCGCGTCTTATCGGCAGATTTGACCATACCAGATACCGATTATCTGGTAATGGTCGATTATATCGAGGCCGGGACATATGATATCCATCTTCAGGGCGATGCTGCTTTGATGATCTTATAAGGAGTAATTATGGCAAAAATAACACAGCACCAGGAATCAAGCGACCCAGGTATGCCAAGTGCCAGCGAATGGCATCTATATTTCAAATCAGGTGGTCTGTTTATTGAAGACAGTTCGGGGAATGTAATTGGGCCTTTGCAGGTCCCCGCTCCGGGCACATCCGGCAATATCATGACCTCGAATGGCTCAATATGGACAAGTACAGTTCCCGCAGCTGGTGGGGAGTTGAAAAACATCCTTATCAATGGCGGATTTGACATTGCCCAAACACTTAATGTTCCCGCAACATTGACAACTCTGACAGATAAAAAATTTGGTGCAGATAGATGGAGAACTACCAGGGAAAATACGGATGTTCAATATAATGTCAATAATGCAACCGGTGAGACAGGATTGACTAGCTTGAATTATGGAACATTCAAAAAAATAACGACTACCGGAAAGATATTCGTATCTCAGATTACGGAGGGCATCAACAGCGTTCCTCTGAGAAGCAAGACGATAATCTTCCAACTCAAGATGAAGGCCAGCGCATCCAAGACGATTCGCATGGGGATATTTGAACTACAGAATGCCGGAACCATAGATACACCACCAGCGACGCTGGTGACTGCTTTTGAGGCCAATACCGTTGACCCAACGATGGCCGCAAATATCGCCGTCATCACGGCGGCACAATCTAAGAGTGTGACGACTTCATGGCAATCGTTCAGCGTGAGTGTAACCGTCCCGTCCAATAGCAAGAACATTTTATGTTGCTTTTGGACGGATAGTCAATTCGCCGTGAACGATACCCTGAGCGTAGCAGAGGCCGGTTTATTTGTGGCTTCTGCTGTTCAGGCGTGGACACCCCGTACCTATAATGACGAGCTTTTGCTTTGTCAAAGATTTTATATCAGTCTTGCTGTTGATGATGCTCTAAATACAAATCTGCTCTTATCTAATGTCTATGCTTACTCTACTACCAACTCCCGTGGAGTGCTTGTCTTGCCTGTACCCATGCGAATAAAAACGCCTGCAACAACGGTCAAGACCATAGCAAACTGGTATCTACAAGAAGCAGCGGGCAATTTTGCTGCATCGGCTTATAGCATTATTGGTGGCATGGGCTCAAGTGGAATATTATGGATAAGCATCACAAATGCAACAGCCACAGCCGGACAAGCCGGTGTATTTGGTACATCTACAGCTGGGGAATGGGTCGAATTTGATGCAGAAATATAAATTCAAGGGAAAATTATAAAATGTCTCGATATCCTGGAAGGCGGAGTTGAGTTTTACGGAGGGTAAGATTTTTTGGAAATATGCCAGCCGCGGGAGGAATAGAGGAGGGGGAAGTCGAGGGGGATGCTGTGCGTATATCGAGGTGCCCCCATGGAAGCCTTGCATAAATTAAACAGCTGCGAGAAAGCGCAGCGGCCTATGCGAGGCAGCACCAGGTCCGGGCTTTGCGGACCGGTCCTGGCGCCAGTGAGTTGGAGGGGCGGTAGCCCGAGGCCGCCCCTCAAAGGATCGATCTTCTCCGCAGCAACGGCAACCACCTCCCCACCAGCTGCCGATCTCTTATGCAGGGGAAAAACGGGCAGCCGCACGCAAAAAGCTCCGCACGCTCCAGAAACCCTTTGAAGTTTATGGTGTGCTGGCAATGAACAGGGCCTAGGTTGATTTATTTTTCGAAATTGGTAGATGGGGTCATCCAAAGCCGGTTAACCCCCTATATGCTCGAAAAGCTCTATCGGCTCAGGAGGTCTAAAAAGGTTAACATATGCTCGAGCTTCTAAACACTCAAGAGGGCCTAAAAGCATCAAATGACATTCCAGGCTTAATAGTCGAAAACTTTAATTCTCGTTTGTTCCCCATCAAGTTTTCAATCTGCAAGATCTAAGAGCGCTCCACATTTTGCATTGGAGA
The DNA here is from genome assembly GCA_041498515.1 of Anaerolineae bacterium. Classification (GTDB taxonomy): domain Bacteria; phylum Chloroflexota; class Anaerolineae; order Anaerolineales; family Villigracilaceae; genus Fen-1038. The sequence continues at coordinate 3,372 of JBGQIO010000220.1, read as the reverse complement.
TGCCGAGGGCTCTGCAGGCCGGAGGTGGTCCTTATGTTTCATTCCCCTGGTTCTCTGGAGCAACAATGATGTATGGCCATCAGGGCGTTACTGACAACAGCGGAATGGATAGTGAGCTCAATGGTTGGATATTGTGTATAAGATAATCCGGTTCCAGGCATGCCCATAGTGGGACGAATGCCAGATCTACCCAAATTGAGATGAAAGCCTTTACCACCAATAGAACTGCTAATACCCCCCTTACTTAAATTAATATGAAATCCCTTGCTGAATGGAATAATCTTGCGAAAACGAAAAGGCATCATTTTACCTTTCTAAAGCCAATGTGCTTTAGATTGAAAAGGAATTCGGATCGGGATCATAACCAATACCGCTGAGGAGGTGGCAGAGCCAAGAGAGACGATCAATTTGAGGGGATGAGATGGAATATTATGATAAACGGTGAGAAATGTACAAATGAAGGCCCCCAAGGCAAAGGATTGTTTTTCAAGCAAATAATGTGGAAGGCGACACCAAAAAACGTGTAATGCAATCGAGAGGCGAAGGTCTAAAGGAAATAATTTCCAAAGTTCATAGTCAGGCGGTTGTAGTTTCGGCATTTTCATTTTCCCCGGTTCTATATTTAGCTATCTGGTCTCGAACAGCGAGTTGCTGTTCGGGCTTGAGGTTGGGCCATTCTTTCGAGATATAGGAAAAGAGAGGATCAACATGCGGCATTTCCTTTAGATCATAAAAACGACGATCGCCAGTGCGTCGGGCTAGGTTAGCGGCCATGCGTTCTGTCATTTTTCTTTTATCATTGATCAGTAAGTTCAAGGTTGATTCATGGATCTTGAGATATTCCGAGAATTCCCGTAGCGAAACTACTCTTTCAGCCTTGGTTTGAAAGGCCTGGAAGTGTTCCAAGAGAAGCTTTGATTGGGGGGTTATCATATATCTACACATTATGCAAAGTATCCTTTCTGTTGCATAGGGGGGATTGACAAACTGGTATTATTTGATAAAATAGTATTGTCGTTTACAAAGCTTTTTCTTTTTTTAGGCATTAGTTTTGTCATTTAGAAAGCATTTTTCCAACTCACTAGCGGAGAACGAATGATAAATGAGCTAAAAGTCAGCGAAATTACCCTAATTTACCGCAACCGGCTGGCGGCCGAGGGAAAACGGATCATCAACCAGAAGGAATTTGGCGAACATTTGAGCCAAGGACTTTTGAATACGGGTCTCTCCAGGAACACTATTTCCCTTTGGGAGAAGGGCCGATCGCAGCCCGATTGGGAATTTTTATTATCACTCTACACCTATCATTTTTCAAACCAGGACAACTGGCAATTCCAATTTGCCGTCGATTGTTTGAGGGCGATGAAACCGGAGACATTTGCGACCGGGATCATCAACCTGACTGAAACGGAGAAAATAGCATGAGAACTTTGATCTGCACATATCTATTGCTGAAATCGTTTTTCGGGCGAACCTTCAATTACTTTGATATCGGCCTGGCAAAACTATTGATGGAATGCTTTTATATGTTTGAAAGCGAAGCGCCCGCTTATTTGATGATGATTGGAAATCTGACCGCCGAGGATACGCTTCCTGAAGTCTGGTCGGATTTTATTTTTGAACTCATCAATTGAGAGGGCGAAATGGTTGATACAGTGGATTATCCGACTGAACAGAATAATGCAATTGCTATTTTCATATTGATCGTTTTGGTTGCAATTCTTTTGGTAGTTGCTGGCCAAGCGATTGTTGCCCATGCAGATACGAAGCATGGAATGGATGCACAAGGCGCAAGGCAATGCCTTTCCGATCCGAATAGCCATATATTTTTCAACCAAACAACTAAACGGTTTGGGGTGGTTTGTAATATCGGCGATCTGTGGGGAGTGGTCATTCAAAATGCTCAGAGAGAAGAAATCACTGCATTCCTGAAGAACAAGATGCATTCTTTCGAGCAGGTTATTAAGTACATGCAGAACGGTGGATATCAGCTCATTCATTGAAAGAAGAATAGCATAAGAGGCAGAATTAATCAGAACTTTTGATTGGATTTTGAAAGATATTCCATGAAACCTGAAATGAAATTATTTGTCGCCTATGTGATCATGATGATCTCACTCGGAACAGCAATTGTCATTCTAATTTTACATGGAGGGTTTTAATGGTCGCCTTTGCTATTTTTCTTTTGGCTGCAACAATGATTTTGGGAATTTATATCGGCTGGCGAGGCCGGGAATATGTGGAACGCCAGAAGAGGCTCGAAGAAACAATCAAGGAAATGAATGAGATCATCAAGCGTCGCAAGCTGCCATATCCAACCCAGGCAGGGCTTGAAGATGCAATTGCGATCGTGATCGAGGTACTGGATCAACACCAAGCGCAAAAGGCTTTCGACGATACGAGGCTCAATCAATTAGCGGACCGGCTTCGGCAGGTGAGAAGCAATCCGCAAGGATACGATGTCAATCAACCGAGCAAGAAATAGGCTTCGGCGACTCATGTCACCGAAGTGGGCGATGTTCGCAGGATGCTCACTCGCCCGAAGGAGAAGCCGTGAATAAGTTTACATATCAAAGAATTTCTGAATCGCAAGTCCAAATCTCTCTTGATAATGGACAAACCATTTGCGCCAACCGTGAAGTAATTTTGAATGCATTAGCGATGGCCGAAACAGACGGCGAATTTTTCAAGGATGCTCAGACATTGGCTGACTATAAAGCCATGTATAGAGGCGCATTACAAGTCTTGAAAAAGCCCATGAAATCAAATTATAAAAGCGGCTTGGCCAGCATATTTTCAGGCCATGCGAGGTCATGATGTACGTCTATATTCAATCTGAACATGATTTATGGGCGGTCGGATTTTATAAACCAGATGGAAAATGGGAACCCGAAAGCGATCATGAGAATCCCAAGGATGCTGCTGAAAGAACGGCTTGGTTGAATGGTAGCAGACCAACTCTTCCTAACAGCATACAAGAAGCATTTAACAGCGGTGACGGAGTTTATAGACCATGACCTGGCAAAGTGATTTTTCAATTCATCTGGTCGAACAAGGACGTAGCCCTAAAACCATCGAAGCTTACAGCCGGATGATTGTTCAATATGCTCAATGGTTCAAGGAGCTGCGAGGCAAGCCATTCGAGCCATCCATGTTTGTGGCTCCGGATCTGCGGGAATACAGGACGGTCCGAACACAACAGGAAAAGGCAGCCACTTGGAACTTGCGCCTGGCGGCACTCAAGGCATTCGCCATGTTCGCAGCGCTGAAGGGCTGGGTCCATACAGATCCATTGTTGGGAGTCTTATCCATGCAGCAGCAGGTCCCTGCGCCGAAGGCGCTCAATACACAGGAGTTTCGAGAACTGCGCAG
>JBGQIO010000219.1:0-6350 GCA_041498515.1 Anaerolineae bacterium | reverse complement strand
TTATGGCTTTTTCAGCTCATAAGATGTGCGGGCCGACGGGTATCGGGGCATTATATGGCAAGACCAATTTGCTCGAATCAATGCCGCCGTTCTTAGGGGGTGGTGACATGATCAAAGAAGTCAAGCTGCGTTCCTTTCGTCCGAACAGCCTGCCGCACAAGTTTGAAGCCGGCACGCCTGCCATTGCGGAATCGGTTGGTTTTGGCGCAGCAGTGGATTACCTTTCTGATATTGGCATGGATGAAATTGCAGGTCACGAACATGAAATCATTGAATACGCGATTGAGCGTTTGGAAGAGGTCCCTGGACTGAAAATCTTTGGTCCCTCTGCCTCCAAAAAGGGGGGTGTTGCCTCTTTCACTTTTGATGGTATCCATCCGCATGATGTTGCCCAGATCTTAGACCGCGATGGTATCGCTGTCCGCGCTGGGCATCATTGTGCGCAGCCCTTGCACGAAAAGTTTGGAATACCTGCAACTACTCGCGCCAGTTTCTATCTTTACTCGACCAGGGAGGAAGTAGATTTATTGATACATGGACTCTATAATGTCAAAAAGGTATTCAGCTAATGGATGATCTCTATCGCGAAGTTATCATCGAACATTATAAGAATCCGACGTTTCGGGGGCGATTAATCCCCCATGACATTTCGTTTGAGGATAGCAATCCCCTTTGCGGCGATCATATCGTGATCGACCTGCAGGTGGATGGCAATAATAAAGTGACCGATGCACGCTTTGATGGACATGGATGTGCAATTTCCCAGGCGTCAGCAGACCTGCTCGTGGAATCGATCATTGGCAAATCCATCGATGAGGTAAAATCACTTAGTAAACAAAACATTCTAGAGTTACTTGGGATTGATCTTGGCCCTGTTCGACTGAAATGTGCGCTTCTTTCGTTAAAAGTATTAAAAGCAGGTGTTTACGGCCTGGGCGAAGCCAACGATGAACTCGTGGAGTAAGAATTAATCAAGAAAACGCGTAATTACGTACACAAGAAAGCCAACAATTCTGCGAACAAGCAGGTTGGTTATTTACTTGTATACGGATATACTTGGCATTATGTTCAACTACGCAATCCTTGACGAATCAAAGGTTGATTTTCTCGAAATTGCTCCTGTCAGCGAACTGCCTCAAGGCGAGAGATTGTTTGTTGAAATCGAGGGAAAACCGATTGTGATCTTTAATATCGGGGGTCAATTCTTCTCTATAGCCGATGTTTGCTCGCATGACGATGGTCCGGTGGGAGAAGGACGATTGGAAGGATTTAACATTACCTGTCCCCGTCATGGTGCACAATTCGACATTCGCACTGGAAAAGTGGTCCAAATGCCTGCAGTAGTTGATATCCCTGCTTATCCTGTCAAAGTAGTAGATGGGATGATACAACTGGGTTTTCCGCTAGAATAACAAGTCATTGAGTAATGTAAACTGGCGGAACTTTACAAATCTGCTTTTTGTAAAAATAGGGCTGGTTTACCAATCGCCTGCATAATCTATGCTGTAGGGCTTGGTGATATTTTCAATCCGGTTACGCCTTAATTCTACAAATTGGCGTACAGCCAGGTTGTCATGAGCCATCCATGAAACAAGCAATTCGCCTGCGGATCTGGGACCATACTCTGATATATTGGAAGTATCCCAATTCTCTTCAGAAAGACTCTTCAACCAGTCCAACGATTTTCTACGTTCTCTAAAGAACTTCTTCTGTATATTGGCAAAAACCTGTTCATTGTACTTTCGTGTTGTCACCCAGCTTTGCGGGTCTATGTTATGCCAATCTTTGTTATCGGGTTTCAAAATAAAATCAAGGTGTTCACGGAAATCTTCGATTTCCTCATCGCATAAATGACAGAGAAGCTCCAAAATTGACCAAGAATCGGGGTTAGGTTTAATGCGCGTTTCTTCTTGAGATATACCAGCCAATAATGTCCTAATCATTTCTGTGCTGTCAACCAGCTCTTGATAAATGATTTCAAATCTCATCTCTCCTCACCTTTCCTCTGACCGGTTCACTCTACAGTAGACCAGTAATTTATTCGCAAAGTTCAAACCTGCCTACAATTCGTAAGATATCAAATCCCTCTGCGTAGGGTATCTCGGCAAGCGCGCCGTGACGGACCATGATGGAGCGCGTCAATTCGCTATCGAAATAATATTTATCGCTGTAAGTTTCATATTGCGATAAAGCTTTGATCTTAGCAATGACATCTTCTTCACCAACTTCAACAAGAAAATCGGGAAAGAACCCGTGAGAAGAGCGGACGACGTCAAAGCCCAAAACAGTAATTCCACGGTACGCCCGCAGAGCCTCGTCTGTCATTGTGTTGTGGTCCTGGTGGATATCGTGCTGGCTGTGTACGAATATGATGTCCGGTCGGAAGTCTCTACGCAGCTGCAGGAAATATTCTAGGATTTCCTGGCGTGCATCTGGAAAGATGCGAGTGGTAAATTGCCCAAACAGCGCTTTTTCCTTCGATATACCTAGGATCGCCATACTCTTGGTGTGCTCATCCACGACGTTTTTGAGGAGCGGGTTTTTTTGGTTATCAGAAAGTGTGACGCACAATACATCACAGATTGGCGCAATATGATGGATCAAAGCTCCGCAGCCCAGTTCAATATCGTCGGGATGGGCGCCGAGGAAAAGAACACGTTTACCGTAGAAGATCATAAGAGTCTATCCTCGCTGCGAGTATGCAAATAGTAATCCTCTCCGATCAAGGGTATAGGCGTGGATGCTAAGACAATACCTTCGCTGGGACAAAGTGTTATTTGGTTGCCAAAATACCGCCGACTACCTTATTCATCACCAATTTCCCCTCGCGTTTGTACCACTTTTTAGCAACGCCTTCAATCGACTTGATCAAGGCTTCGTACTCTTCCTTCCCGTTAAACATGGAAGTCCATAGTTTGCGGTCTTCTGAGAGAGAGGCCCGTGTATATTCGATGAAAGGCTCGACAGATGGGAAGGTAATGGGGTTTTCGAAAGTCAATAACTCAGTCTTGTCAAATATTCGTTCTATAGCGTTCAAAATATCTCCTTTGAAGCGGGATGAGCCCGGCATTGGCGGGATCGTTCGGTTAGTCGCTTCCTTGATAATCTCGTAGAACATCTGCTTATTCTCTGGCAAAGGGCCGGTGACGAAAAGACGTCCACTTGGCCTTAGAACCCGCCGCGCTTCACCAAAAGTAAAATTTAAATCGGAGGCATAATAAATTGCGAAAGCGCTCGAAACCAAGTCGAAAGTATTCTCCGCAAATTCGAAAGGCTGATTGAAATCTAAAAACTGAAAAGTAATTTTATCGCCGCGTTCGGTATTTCTTTTGCGAGCCTTCTCAAGGAGCTCGTTTGAAAAATCACCGCCAATGATCTTGGTCTGCCTTTGTGTGAAATCGCTATATAAGAAACATTGCTTGCCAGCACCACAACCTACATCGAGAATCTTCATACCCGGTTTGGGCTGAAGTACTTCGGTCGTCCATCGGTCTATGTTTCGCGCGCCATATTTTTCATGGATATCGATGCGCTTCAACAAATCCCTGGTGGTTTCTTGATAATTAATTTTCATGGATACCTCTTGGATAAATTTTCAGGGGTAATATACCACATAGAATTAAAAACCGCCGGATCTAAGGATCCGGCGGTTTACCCCATGCCTTCTAACTTGAGAGCAGTGTTCGCACTTCTTCTTGGATTGCATCGCAAACTTGTGGTAGGACCTGAACAACAGTCTCGCTCAACCCGCTCCCCATTTCAAGTTGTTCCGCTTCGACGCCGATCAGTCGGATAGGGATGTTCTGCCTCAGCGGATTCAACATCAGGTAAAGTCGGAGTGTTTCGGCGACTCCCCAACCGTGTGCAGACTTTGAATCAGTCGTGAACGAAGAGAGTTGCTTTAAACTGAGACGGTGTAGAGTCCCTGGAGGAGAAGAAAATTTGACGGCATCCACCATGATTACAGCCTCTGACCCATCTAGGAGGTCAAGCAAAGCCAACCCGGGGATTTCCCTCACATCCACTTGAAGGCCGGGCAGATTGGCGGTTTCTGGATATTTTTCCTGCCACCGACGAACGGCTAACGGTCCAACTCCATCGTCGCCACGCAAGCTCTGACCAATGCCAATCACCGCGATTTTCATTCTTTGTGAACCTCTTCCGTTTTTAACTTCAGGAAGTGAGTTGCACACGAGATGCATGGATCATAAGCGCGAACGAGATGCTCGGCGGTAAGGGTAGCTTCGGACACAGGCAACTTCATAAACTGAGGTGCCATTACTAACAGGTCCGCTTCGATTCGCGGGAGGTTTTGTGCTGTAGGGGGTGTTATCTTCGCGAACTGGATGAAACCGTTTTCGTCAATTTTGTAACGATGATATAACAAACCACGCGGCGCTTCAGTTGCACCTGCGCCTTCACCGGCTTTGAATTTTAATTCGACATGTGCCGGGCCTTCTGGGTTGTAACCTTTAACGAGCTGGATGGCTTCTTCAAAGAACTGTACCAATTCAATGGCTCGGGCTATCAGTGATTTATACGGGTTATTGATCGGCAATTTGAGTTTTGCATCTTTCAGGGCTTTTTGCGCATACGGCAATAACTGTTCATGGTTCAGGGTTATGCGTGCCAGCGGTCCAACGAGATAAGTATTCCCATCTATGGTATGACCGTGCAAGGCATTAGAGCGTTGGACGTGTTCTTCGATGTAACCCTTTTCAAATTCTGAGATCGCTAGTTTACGCCCTTTCGAGGACCAAATATCGCCCTCGATTACCCCATATTCGTCTGGATGGTGGAGGGCCACATATTCGTAATCAATTTCGAGATCCGGATAAGGGAGAGTTATTGCCCATTTGACGCAGTCAATTGACGTTTGCAAACCCCATTCCAGATCGGCGACTAATGTCTTGAGCTGAGCGGCGTCTGGCCAGCTATAAAATCCGCCAACACAAACGTTTACGGGATGAACAGACCGCCCCCCTATGGCTTTCAGTATCTCGTTACCGATTTTCTTTAGTCGCAGTGCGTTCTTCACTACATCTGGTGCGATGGCGGCTAATTCAAATGCAGACTCTTTTCCAAATAAATCGGGGGCTTGCAGCATATAGATATGCAGGGCGTGACTCTCAATATACTCGCCGCAGTACATTAATCGACGGAGGGCACGCGTTCGAGGGCTTACTTTGATTCCTAAAGCATTTTCCAAAGCGTAAGCTGAACTCATTTGGTAAGCGACAGGGCAAATACCGCAAATCCGAGCTGTTATGTCGGGCACTTCTTGTAAAAAGCGGTTTTGGAGAAAACCTTCGAAAAAGCGAGGTGGTTCATAAATGTCAAGGCGGATGTCAACCGCTTTTCCATCTTGAAGGCTGATATATAAACCGCCTTCGCCCTCCACTCGAGCCAAAGCCGGGACTTCGATCGTCTTCATTTTGTCTCCTTGAGAGTGGATAAAAGTGCATCCGCAGTTTTTCGGAACGATGGGGCATATCCACTCACACCACGGAACAAACGGGCAGCTTCGCCAGGATACCGCTCGAGCCTTTTGGTAATATCAGAAAGCGAAAGGATATTCATTTCACGTGCAGGACCAAAACAGCCATAACAGCCACGTCCATAGGACGGGCACAAAGCACCGCAACCAGCCACGGTGGCAGGGCCTAAGCAAGGAATACCTTTATCTATCAACACACAAATCGTGCCACGCCTTTTACATTCAAGGCAGACTGGATAACTGGGAAGATTTGGTTTCCGGTTATTTAACAGGGCAACGATGACTTCAATAAATTGAGCTTTATTTACAGGGCAGCCCCACAGCTCAAGGTCCACCGGGACATAATCAGAGATTGGCTTTGATGTCTTCAAATAGTGCAGATACTCAGGATGAGCATAGACAACATTAGCATAATTATCTGCTTCTGCGAAATTTCGCAGCCCTTGAATGCCTCCGGCCGTTGCGCAAGTTCCGAGGGCTATTAATACTTTAGCCTGTCGTCGGATTTCCTGGATTCGCTCGACCTCATGTTGAGTGGTGATCGAACCCTCGACGAGGGCAATATCATAGGGCCCCGGTTTTTCAGCGCGTGTAGCTTCGAGGAAGAAAGCAATATCGACTACATTTGCCAAATCAAGAATCTCATCTTCCATGTTTAGAATAGTAAGCTGGCAGCCATCACACGATGAAAACTTATAAACAGCGATCGTTGGCTTTTGATTCGTCATTAGAACTCCTCCACATTGAAGAAGGGTTGCAACGCGTCAAACCGGAAGACCGGACCATCTTTACACACAAAATAAGGGCCGAGTTGACAGTGCCCACACGAACCCTGACCGCATTTCATGTTGCG
>JBGQIO010000218.1:0-6353 GCA_041498515.1 Anaerolineae bacterium | reverse complement strand
GTTTACGAGATGTCAGACAGCTCTGCCAGTGACACGCGTCACGAATGCTCGTGACAAACGACCCAATTTTTGGACTAATATGACCCAGTTAGTAACTTAGAGGTTATCCCTAAAATGGAAGAAACCGCCAGGGTCTCGGGGCAGTCTCCCTTCGAGCTCACAGATGAGCTCTTTGGAATCAAGTTGACGGTCACGCTTACGCGACCGTCAACTTGATCCTTGTTTATTTATTTCTCAAGACGATAGATGGTTCCGCCGCGATCGGCGAAGTAGACTTCGCCCGAGAGATCCTCTCCGAATGTTGTAAGGCTGGCTTTCGTCTCAAATAGGACCTGAGACTGCCAGGGATTCCCAGAGCTTGGATCCGACGAGCGGATAAGTCCCCAAATTATTCCAGAACAGTAATCACCGTAAAGGTAAATTCCCTGCCATTCGGGCAAGGCACCGCGATAAACAAAGCCGCCGATGATCGCGCAGCCTCCGACCGCGTGGCTGTATTCAACGACGGGAAAAATAAAGTTAATTCCTGCGGGCGCCTGTCCCGAGTAGGGATGCATGCCTTCATAGTAACTCCAGCCATAATTCAAACCCCCCGGATTGCCGGTCACAACGTCCACTTCTTCCCAGATGTCCTGACCGACATCCGCGATATAAAGATCGCCGGTAAGCCTGTCAAATGAAAATCGCCATGGATTACGCAGACCATAAGCCCAGATTTCAGGCCTGCCGCCGCTACTGACAAATGGATTATCTGAAGGAATGGAGTACGGGTCGCCGTGGTCCACGTCTATTCGCAGGATCTTACCCAATAATACGTTCGTATTTTGGCCGTTGCCATACGGATCGCCTTGTGAGCCTCCGTCGCCCAGTCCCAGATAGAGATAACCATCCGGGCCAAAAAGAACTTCGCCGCCATTGTGGTTTGGAAATGGCTGGTCAATGTGCAGCAGGTCTTTTTCGCTGGCCGGATCGGCCCTATCCCCGTCGGACGTAAAGCGCGCAATGACCGTATTCCCCTGCTTATCCGTGTAATTTACATAGAAATATGGGATTGTTTCGAAGTCCGGATGAAAAGCCAGGCCGAGCAAACCCTGCTCATCGCCACCGCTTCCGACCCGGTCTGTGATGTCTAGGAATGCAGGTTCGTGTACCTGGCCATTCGTGACGATGCGGATACGACCAGCCTGTTCCACGACGAACAGGCGTCCGGTGCCATCGTCGACGAATTGGAAGTTAACCGGCGAAATAAAGCCTGAAACAATCGGCGTCCATTTAAAAGAAGCCGGGTTGGGAAAAGAATTGGCTTCAAATGCCGCGACCGGGGTCGCAGGGTTTGTCGTCGGTTCGCCGCTATTAGGAGGCAGAGGGTTGGGAGTTCCGATAATTGAATCGGTCAAGGGAGCCGGTATCGCTGTCGTGGTCGGGCTAGGTCCTTGACCGACGCAGCCCGTCAAAAAAATAATCGATAAGAGGAGAAAACGCTTTGCCGTTGTCCTCATAATCAACTCTCAATTTGACCCGTCATTTTATATCTCCTGCTCAGGGAGGACGTTGTAAGTTCTTCTCTCCCTACAGAGGACACAGTGTATTGGAGCGTAGGCTAAGCTCAAGTCGTGACAAAGCAGTACAAGGCCGTACGTTCCTATTTTTTCACGCCTTTGATTTCAACTGCTTCACCTTCAACAATATCATCGTCATCGACACTGCTCCTGCTGGCGCTCAAAGCTTTAAGGTGTTCGTTCACAATCTCCGGTGGGCAAAGTTCAACGAAAAAATAATTAGTGATCCACAGCACAGCGGCATCATCCAGCTCACCGATGATCGGAAAGGCAATGTCGGGGATGAGATCAATCGGTGAGATCAAATAAAGCAAACCGCCGATCGGTATCAATTTAAGCCATGGGCTTATGCGCTTGTCGCCGACCAGACGCAGGATCAGTTTAACCCGCAGGATAAAATCACGCACCATCCCGCCTTGCGGAGGAATCATCAGTTTATTTTTATTTGCCATGTCATACTCCTATCATAGTAGAATGGTTACATTATACACGCCTGTTTTTTGAGGGTTGCACCGTCAATGGGATGTACGTAAATTCTGTTCAGGAGTGGCAGGCATGGAATTGATCATAGACTTCCCGGGCGGGTCAAGAGTGGACGCGCATTTTGGCCATTTCACGGTCCAGACCGACCAGCCTCCGACGGCTTCTGCGCCGTCGCCGTTTGATGTGTTTCTCTCTTCGATCGGCACCTGTGCCGGTATTTATGTGCTGGGTTTCTGCCAGCAGCGCGGCTTATCCACGCAGGGGCTGCAGATCGTTGAACGGGTGACCAGAAATCCTACAGGTGGAATGGTCGAGAAGATCGACCTGGAGATAAAACTGCCACCGGGCTTTCCGGAAAGGTATCGCGAGGCTGTTATCAATTCGGCGCAATTATGTGCGGTCAAGAAACATTTGGAGCATCCGCCGAAGTTCGAGATCACGACGTCGATGAATTAAGATGGCCTCAGGAGGGGTTTGCTTTTTGGGGCGCTCAGCGGAACTGCACGCCCCAAAAAGCAATTTTCCCTATGCTACTTACGGGTTCCAAGCATCCGCTTGAGCCTTCTAACGATCATAAATAAACGACTTAAGATACGGATGAGAGATAACGTCTAACCTCGTCCTTGCCTATCCTAGCGGGTAAAATGGGTGGGATGCCTTATCTCATTGACGGTCATAATCTGATCCCTAAACTTGGATTGCGTTTGGATTCTCCCGACGACGAGATGGAATTGATCGCGGTTCTACAGGGATTTTCCCGTCTCTCCCGCCGGGGGTGTGAAGTCTATTTTGACGGCGCTCCGGCGGGTCAGATCAGCACAAAGAAATATGGCGCGGTAACCGCTCACTTTGTCCGGTTGGGAACGACGGCAGATTCGGCCATCAAAGCCAGGCTTAAAAAGTTGGAGCGGGCTGCGCGTAATTGGATTGTTGTCAGTTCAGATCATGAAGTTCAGAACGCGGCTCGCAATGCACACGCGGATATAGCCTCCTCGGAAGAATTTGCGAGACTGCTCAAGAGGTTTCAAGAATATCCTGGCAGGGATACGTCTGTGGCCAAATCAGCGGAGGAAAGGGGGCTATCTTCAGAAGAAATCGAGGAGTGGTTAAAGTTATTCAATAAAAGAAAATAAGAAAATAGCAATGTTTGTGCTTCCTTTCTCTAATCGTAATTTAATGTTAATTGGATAATTCAGATGTATATTAGCCGCTAGACACCTGCCCTCCCTTTTATTGGTATTAAGGGTGTCAACCACCGACAACAGTCCGCATGCCCCCCCCATGTTGGCTGACGGTGGTGTCCCTCCCCCCTCAAGATTGCCAGGCGTGTCATTGACACGCCTGGCAATCGTTTAAGGCGATCTCACCCAATGCCTTTCGTGAACATGACGCATCGACCAAAGGTAAAAACTTTTTTCCTTTTTTAAATAAATTCTTGTCCGGTAAAACATAGGGAGTAAAATTACCAAATGTCAACGGTTTACACATTTGTGCCATCACCGCGGCATATATTTTCAGACCATCCTGAACGACCCGGTCGATTTGATGTTTTGACGCCTCGGCTTAACTCGTTCAGCGCGCAAAAGCTGGAAGTAAAGCCTGCTCTGGTGGAGGAAATAGCACGTGTCCATCATCCCAGGCTGATTGCTTCATTGGAAGAGATCTGCAAGCAGGGAATGGCTGTCATTGACCCTGCACCGACCTTCGTCACTTCGACCTCTTTCGATGATGCTCTTTTCGCTTCAGGCGGGACCCTGGCCTGTGCCCGTGCCGTATTAACTGGCGCAACTCGGAATGCTTTTGCGCTTGTCCGCCCGCCAGGACATCATGCCGAGCCCAACCGGGCCATGGGGTTCTGTATTTTCAACAATGTCGCCATTGCAGCGCGCGACACGCTGTCAGGGGCGGGCAGCCGCAAGCCGCTTGAACGTATTGCCATCGTTGACTATGATGCCCACCACGGCAATGGCACACAGGCTGTATTCCTCGATGATGAACGCGTGGCATACCTGTCAACTCATCAATGGGGGATTTATCCCGGCACTGGCTGGTTTGAAGAGGCGCCAAATGCCAGGAAGAGGATCGTTAACGTACCGCTTCCGGACGGATCGGGAGATGGAACCTATCGGCGTATTGCGGACGAAATCTTCACACCCTTCATAAAATATTTCAAGCCGGAATTTATCTTTGTCTCAGCAGGTTTCGACGCACATTGGAGCGATCCGATAACCTCCCTGGGGCTTTCAACGGCAGGTTTCTACATGCTTTCGAAGAAGCTGGTTGATCTTGCTGAAGAGCACTGCAACGGAAGAATCGTCTTCGTGCTCGAAGGCGGCTACGACGCTGCCAACGTTGCCAATGGTGCCTCGGCTGTGTTTTCTGCACTGACCGGTTCCGACATGGATAAAAATGTGAACGACACATCTCCGTATCCTGAACCGGATGTGAGTCAACGAATCGATGAAGTCCGTAAATGGCACGAATTTTAACAAAGGTGATTAGGAGTTTAGCCTCCGAGCGATCAGGGATGAGGGGACTGTGTCCTCCACAGCCCAAGAGTCTGCATCAAGACCAGGCAAAGCTGCCTACCAAGTTAATGAATGAAGAAACCGATGGTCAGCAGCGCCGGCGTAAGCAAATTAATAAGCACATTCTGACCCATTGAGGGGAGGAGTGCAGGTACATTGTCAGAGTTTGCCAGGAGGTTGCGTATAACTTGCACCGCCAGAACGAGGGTCAACAAACCAAGCAAACTAAAGCGCGGCAGGAGACCGAAGATCACGCCCAGTGCGATGACTAGATAGGAGGCGATAAGGAAGGCAATGTAGATGTATCCACTGATGGTGCGGCCCACCAAGATCGGATAATGGCGGCGTCCCGAAGAACGATCGGCTTCCAGATCCGGGAATTGATTCAGCAATAACAGGTCGCTGACAAGGAAGAAAGGTACAAGCGAAGCGACGAGGGCTTGCCAGGAATAGGTCCCCGTCAGGGCAAAATAAGTGCTGAGGACCATCAGGGGACCGAAGCCAAGTCCCGGGGCAAGCAGGCAAAGGATCGGGTTGTATACCATCCACGCAGTGTAACCATAGAGCAGGACCAGGCCGACTATTCCTAGCGGTAGTGCATGCCATCCCCATAAATAAGTAAAGTAGGCTCCGATCACAGCGGTGATCCCCAGTGCGGTCCAGGCAATGGTCAGGGCGCCGCTTTCGAGATCCGGACGGGCCTGCAAAGTTCCGCTGCCACCGCTGAAGGGAGTGCGCTGCGTACGGGCGTCAAGTCCGGTTTTGAAATCGAAGTATTCATTGAAGGCGTTTACGCTGATGTGAGCAGCGGTCCCGGCAACCAGGGTCAGAATGAAATACAGCCAGTTCACATGGCCAGTAGTCCAGTAAGCTGTTCCCATACCGACCACCACACAGACCGGAGCTAGAATGACGAAGGGCAGGCGCATGGGGCCAAGCAGTGCTTTCCAATCTTTCATTTTGAACGGTTCTCCTTTATCGAGATTCTATTAAACGAGTTTTACCATACCTTGCCGGAGATAAGAGAGAACTTTTGTCACTGTCTACTGGTGTCTAATAACACGACAGCCGGGTCATCCCGGCCGGCATATTAGTTCAAGCATAAAGCTCTTTGGCTCACCATGCCTTATTTCACAAGGGTATCGACCCTCTCTCCTTCCTAACCAAAAAAGCGACCCCTCCGATTGTCTACGGACGGGGTCATAGTTGCTATGTGATCAGGATTCAGCGGGCACTCCGCTTCAGTAGGTTTAATCTGTCTGAGGTTCAGCTCTCTCACCTTTTATGTCCTCTCTTCTTATTAAGCTATGGGATTAAGGCGTTCAAGAGATCTTCACGCCATTTTAATTTTACCGGATCATATACTCCGAAACCGGCGGCAAATTCCCAGTAGGCCCAGGCAAAACCATGCTGTTCGGCTTGCTGCCTTACAAAACCCGTCCAGCGTATACGAGATGCCTTTTCTGCCGTGGAATATACGCCAAACTCACCGAGTAGGATACGGACATGATGTTGATCCGCCCAATCAGCCACCAGATCGAAATTGCTTGTGATCCTGGCCTTTTGTGCGTCTGATCCTTCCCAGGTTGTCCCAAGCCACCTTCGAGTATCCTTGCCAAGCCAATTCGCGCCTTGGAGGGTAAATTGGGCAGGCTCATAATAATGGAAGGTCGCGATGAGATGCGGATCGTTGGGCAGGTCCAGTGTGGTAATCCAGTCATAAGAGCTTGACTGCGCGTCCACAATGACCACATCCCGCGTAGGATTGCTTATTCGGATGATG
>JBGQIO010000217.1:0-6364 GCA_041498515.1 Anaerolineae bacterium | reverse complement strand
TGATGTACGCCCTGGGTCTGAATTGTGGTCATAACATTACTCCATAGCTTGACACTTTATGGCTTAAGTCGTCCGGGATGCGAAAAGCGCTTCGCACCCCGGAAGGAGGGATCAGATGGTGAAAAACAAATTACGGATCGTGTTTATTTTTTCGTAGTCACCGCGCGCAGCACCACCGGGGTAGCGTTGGAACGCGGTCAGCACGAAGTCCGACGGGTCGAAATTGAAGATGGTATCCACGCTCTCGAAGTTGCCGGTTTCGGGCTTGGCTTCGAACTTGCCATCTTTCACGGTCGCGATCCATTTGCCGCCCCACTCGCCGGAGATCTCGATGCCATACTTTACATCCACTCCCTCGGCCGACTTGGCATCGACGGTCGAAGGCAGGAGCGCAAACAGCATGTAGGGGACCAGCACGCCCGCCGTGCGCTCGTCGAGCTTGCGGGTCTTCTCGCCCAGGCCATAGCGGATATCCCAAGTATGGACGCCATAATCCATCACGTGAAAGGCGGGATAGAAAAGGGTCGGGAGGGCGCCCATGAACGGATGGGTGACCATGAAGCCGCCCCACTCATCGGCGGTCAGCTTCCCGAAGATATCCATCATTTTGCTGTAGTCACCTTTGAGGCGATCGATGGCTTCCGCGCGGCTGAGACTGCGGAGGGCCTGGGCATGTGAATTAAGGTCCCTGCCCATGACCAGCAGGCCTACCGTGTCGATCGTTTCTTTTTTGCGAGCCTTGTCCCAGCGTGTGAGATAGCCTTCGGTCACATCGATCATGTGGCCCACCAGGTCGCGGGTTTCCCATTCGGTGCAGCGCGTTTGCACCTTCCAGTTCTTGGGGTCATCTACAAGCTTGAAGAAATCGCTGCTTTCCTTCTTGATGACATCAAGCACGGTATCTTTGCCACTGTAATCCATGGAATTGACGGCGGACATTTTTTCTCCTTCACTCTGAGTACTACGATTTGTTTACCGTTAATCATTCGGGGGTCGAGCGTCACCGGTTCTGCTTATTTAGCACCTCCTTTACCAGGCTTCTCTTAAGAGCGTTTCGATTTGGACGGCATCGGTGATCGGTTTGGGGTTATTTTGCACCGTGCGGTTCTGGAAACCCAGTCTGGCAAGGCGCGGCAGGTCGGCTTCCTTTACACCTGCGTCACGCAAACGCCGCGGTAGATCCATCCGGCCGACAAGTTCGAAGATCTTCTGCGCCGCGGACCCGATCACCGCCGACTGGCTGGCGCCATTCGAGGGGATCCCCATTACTTCGGCAACTGGCAGCAGCTGCGCGGCGGTCGCCTCCGCGTTAAAGCGCATGACGTGCGGGAGCATGATGCTGTTTGCAATACCGTGTGGTACATTGGCTGACCCGCCTAATACGTGGCATAGGCCGTGATGCAATCCCATTTTTACACTCGCCAGCGATAAGCCAGCCAGGTGAGCGCCCAGCAGCATCTCGGTACGGGCTTCGAGATTCTTCCCATCGTTATAGCAGCGCAGCAGCGCCGCGGTGATATGGCGTACGCCGCTCAGCGCGGCAGCTGTCGAAAGAGGGTTGCGTGTGATCGAGTACAGCGCCTCGATGCAGTGCGCCAGGGCATTGATGCCGGTGGAGGCCGTCATTTCCGGAGGCAGGTCGAGTGTTAGCTCCGGATCGTAGACGACGAGTTTCGGCGCAACCCTGGGGTCGGTGGCAGTGACCTTGCGCGGAGGGTCTTCATGGGTGTGCGTGGTCCCATAGGTGGGCGTCATTTCAGAACCGGCGTAGGTGGTCGGGATGGCCACGACCGGGATGAGAGGCTGGGCAACCGGGGATAGGGCGCTCGTCGGATGACCGGTCCTTTTTTCCTCCAGCGCGAAAGCGACCGCTTTGGCCATGCCGATGGGACTGCCGCCCCCGAACCCGATCACTGCCTCTGCATTATTCTCGACAGCAAGTGCCAGGACTTCGCTAACTTGAAAATCCTGAACATGAGGTTGGACCTGGTCGAACACACAGACAAGACGTCCACCCAGGACGGTCTGGACCGAGGCCACATGACCGCCCGCTCGAACGGAGCGATTTGTGCACAGCAACAGCCGCTGGGGACCCAGGCGTTCTACCGCCACACCTAACTGGGCAAGGGAACCAGGACCGAAGATCACTTCCTGGGCATAGGAGACATAATGGAACGGATCCATGATCTTGAATTTTATGAATTAGATGAACAATATTTAGATTATAGGCTTGAGGCGTCAATGCAGCGTCACTGCCGGCGCGAAGTTCAGAAGCTAGGTTAGTGGGAAACAGCACCAAAAATGGAAGATCAGGAGTCGAGCGAGCTTCCCTCTTCAAGCAGGAGAGCCAGGTCGGCTTGGGCCTTATGAGCAACCAGGATCGCGCGGGCGGCAGCGATCCTGGCGCGGCCCTGCTCCGGATCGGTTGAATGGTCGAGTGCAGCCCTGCCCCAGGCAGCCTGTACACCCGCAATTTCAAGCGGGAGGCCGAGGGCGGAAGCATTCTTGAGGGTCTCGGTAAAAAGAGCATCCGCAGCCTGCCACTCACCATTGGCGGCCAGCAAGCTGGCGCGCAGACGTTCAGCTTGCACGAGCAGGAGTGTACGGTGGTGATCACGCGCGATCGAAAGAGCTTCTTCGAGCGGTATTGCAGACTCAGCGAAGCAGCCTTTTTCGAACTGTATCTCCGCCAGCCACAGTTGAAGGCGCGTTCGCAGGTGCCAGTAGCCCTGTTCGGCGATCAGAGCCAGGGCTTCCTCGAGCAGCTGGATGGCAGAGTCGGGATCTTTCCGTCCCCGGGCAGCCAGCGCCAATCCTCCCCGATAACCTGCCTGTCGTTCGAGGCTGCCCAGCTCCTCCGCGAGCGCCAGGCCGCGCCGGAATGATTCTTCCGCCAGGTCCCACTCGCCGAGATAAAGATGGATCTCACCCTGCGTGCTGTAAAGATGTAACAAGGCCGCCAGCAGGTCGTGGGCCTCGGCGACCTTCATGCCCTGGGCCGCGGATCGTTGAGCTGCATCGATCTGACCCAGGAGCAGGCTGTGATATGCAAAATTGTTGCGCGCCAGGGCAAAGTAGTAATGGATGCGCCCGTTCTCCGCCGTGTGTGCGGATTCATCGTAGAGGTCAAGAGCACGCCCCAGCTCCCCGCGCTGTGCGGCGATATTGCCGAGTTCGAACAAGGCCGCACAAAGATCGCCCTGATTTCCGTTCCGACGGTGTTCGAGGACCGCCGCTTGCAGGTGTTCCTCAGCGGCGGCGAGGTCGCTGCCTTCCATGGCAAGAGCGGCCCCAAGCAGGCGATGGCCTCTGCCGATCAGGGGCTGAAGCAGAGGAGAGGATGGATCGTAGGAAGGTTCATCGGTCTTGATCAAGGCCAGACCTTGTCCAGCCGCCTGCGCGGCGACGTGGTAGTTATTGCTCATGAGGGCCAATTCACCCATTTCGAAATTGGCTTCGGTCTGCGCGGCAAGATCCCCGGTCTTCTGCGCCCACTCCAGATTTTGTGCGTGCCAGTGAGCCGCCACTTCGAGATGACCGAGCGATTGATGCAGCGCGCCCAATGCGCGCGTAAGCCTGACCATTTCTTCGACGGAGGCGGTGGGAGCGAGAAGGTCATATAAATGGTGGACATAATCCACCGTCTCCGCGCCGGTATATTCCTGCGGAAGGTCGTCCAGGACCCGCAAGCCGAAGCGGCGCGCCCGGTCAACGTCTTCCCCGGTGACGGCGTGCAGCGCGATCTGGCGCAAGGTATCTTCGTCCTGCCGGGCGGCTCCATTATCCAGCACCTCGGCTAAATACTGATGAATGGTACGCCGCCGCAAGTTGCTCAGGTGCTGCAGCAGAGTCTCGCGCAGCAAGTGGTGCGGCAGCGTGAGCATAGCATTAGGTGGTTCGATGATGAGTCCGCGGGTGGCCAATTCGTCTACAAGCCTTGGAAGCGATCCGGCCTGGATACCGGGGACCTTACGCAGGACAGCCACAGCCAGCGGCTGACCGGCAACCGCTAATACATCCAGGAGAAACCTCGCATCGAGAGAGAGGTTCGCCAAACGCCAGGTGACCAGATCGTGAGCTGTTTCAGGCAACGTAAATGTACTTCGCCAGCGCAGCCAGCGAGTGACGTCCAACTGCCAGGCATCCCGTGCAGGTTTGAGGATCACTTCTGTCCGCAACTGCGCCAATATCTCGGTCAGGAGGAAAGGGTTGCCTGCCGATTTTAAATACAACCATTCGGCCAAAGTTTCCACCGATTCCGGGTTAAGGCCGAACGTGTTTAATAGAACCAATACGGCTTCCAGAGATAGCGGAGTAAGGGGAAACAGGTGAAGCTCGCCGCGGCGGCGTCCCAGCGTGATCAGCCTTTGCAGGGCCGGGATGGCCTCTGCGTGCTGCACTGTGCCCACCAGCATGACGGGCAAGTGGTGGAGCCGCATGGCAAGGAACCCAAAAAGATTCAAGGTCGAACTGTTCGCCCACTGCAGGTCGTCTATGGCGAGCAGAACAGGCGCGCTTTGAGAAAGCGAGCGGACCGTTTGTAAAACGTTCCAGAAGAATCGACCCCTGGCATCGGGCACAGCCGTAGTCGACTCAGCCAGTAATTCGGTCAGATCACCCGGCACCCCATTTTGCAAGGCTTCGAGGAAAGGGCCATGCGAAAGCAGGTCATCAAAAGGCGAGCAGGCGCCCTGTAAAACGATCCAGGGTGCTGGCCCGCCTGCCAACCGGGAGATCAATTCGTCCAGAAGCCGGCTCTTACCGATGCCGCCCTCGCCTTGTAATAACACCGTCATCCCACGGCCCGTCTGTACTTCCTGGGAGACGCCCGATATCTGCTCGAGCAAAGGATCGCGCCCGATAAAGGGCAGCGAATGAGGATGAAGACTGGAAGTACGCACGGGAAAGACCCCGGGAGTCGAGGAGTTGCGCTGCCGGCGCAATACTTCCGACAGCAGCGCGCGGGTTTCCGGGGAGGGAGTAAGACCAAGCTCCTCGCGGAGCCGATCCTCGAACTGACGGTATTGGCGCAGGGCCTGACCGACCTCTCCCAGGTGCAGATGCAAGCGGATCAACCGCTGTTGGGCGGTCTCGACCAGGGGGTCGATCTGGATCATCCGCTGAGTGGTGCGGAGCGCCGCAGCCCATTCTTCGCGAGACTCGGCCGCGGTAGACAGCCGGTCGAGCGCTTCGCAGCAGGCCTGGCTCAGCCGCGTATTCTCCAGCTGCACCCAATCATCGAAAACCGAAGCGTCGGCCAGGGTAAAACCCTGCAAAAAAGGCCCCCGATAAAGTGTGACCGCCTGTGCCAGAGAAGCCTCGTCACCCCGGGCGAGCAAACCGCGGAACTCCAGCACATCGCAGTCATAAGCCTCGGACCGCAGGCTCAACATTTCTCCGTCGCTGATCAGGGCCGGATCCGCGCCGCCGGCTTGCAGCGCCTGACGCAAATGATAGAGACTGGTGCGCAGCGAATGGTGCGCCTCACTGGAGCCGGCTTCACTCCACAGGAGAGTCGCGAGGTGGCCACGCGTATGAGCCTGTCCGGTGGCAGCCAGGTAAAATAAAAGCGCCAGCGCCTTGAGATGATTCAAGGGCAGCGCCGTCGCATCCCCGGAGGCCAAGTGAATCTCCGGCGTATCCATCAAGCGGAAATCCAGGCGAGTCATTCCGCGGCTCATCAGCCAACCTTACTCATTTGACAGTTAGGAACATGTAAGGGTGAGGACGGCATTTTGGATGCTACAATAACCGAAATAACAGGCGGCCTTGCATCAGGAAAGGGATTGAAAATTGAAAAAACACCCAAAACACATCGCACGGTTTTATCTAATGGAGGAAAAAAATGGAAATCTCTCTAGGTAATACGAAATTCGATGAATATATTTCAGCGTTGAATGAGTTGAATGACGCACAAAATGAGGCCAGGCAATTCGGTGCATTACTTCCTCTTAAATCAGCAGGGAAAGTTCCGGACTTGCCATTAGCTGGAAAGAAAGCATATCAGCGATTGATCAAAGCCTCTGAAGTATATGCTAAAAAATATAAGGCGTGGAAAGATTCTCTGAAACCATACGGATTGTAATTGTTGAGAATTTATCTTACGTGAACTTTGTAGAGCACGAGCGCCAGCATTCGGACCGGCGCTTTCCACCGGATATACCTATTCGGAATTCCTCGTCCCACGCTTTTAGCGTGGGACGGTTTTAAGGCTGCCTTTCTCATAACAAGGAAGAGACCGGTTCACGAACCGGCGATAAGTTCCTGCATCAACCCGCGAACGAAATCGATCTCATCCTGATTGACGCTGTGGTCCAAATTCGGATACAGGCGCTCAGTCACAACCCCCCCCAAATGTCGAAGC
>JBGQIO010000216.1:0-6372 GCA_041498515.1 Anaerolineae bacterium | reverse complement strand
GTAAAGACCCAGGATGGTCTTCATCAGACTCGATTTGCCACAGCCGCTTTCACCTACGACGGCGATTGCCTCGCCGCTGTGAACTACAAAGGTGACGCCGTCCACCGCTTTTACGTATCCGGCGCGACCAAACCCGAAGCGCCTGAGTTCGAACCAGACGTGCAGGTCATCGATGTCCAGTAAGACTTTGCGCGCATCCTGTTTCTTTTCAACAATTTTTGTTTCAGCCACCATGACCTTGCTCCAAACTCAGATACTGATTTATTATTTGTTGCACACGGAATTCATCTTTATTTTCGCATCCAATGCAATGAGCCCTTGCGATCATTATCGAATTCATTACGTTTGAGGGAACCGGATTTTCCTTCAAAGGTTTTTTAACGCCGCACTGCCACCAATTTCGATCAAGCTACCTCCGGCAAAAGCCAATGGATGATCCGTGCAGCTCCGTGCGATCCGTCAAATCCGTGTACGTGTCCATTTCAGGCATACAACCAACATTTGACTTTGCGCCCATCTTTTTCGATCACGGGCGGGTCTTGAACGCATTTTTCAAAGCGGGACGGGCAGCGATCGGCAAAACGGCAGCCCCGCGGCAGGTCGATGAGGCTGGGTGGCCGACCGGTAATGAATTCCGGTTCCTTGATCGTATGCAGCCTTGGCACGCTGGCCATGAGTTTTTGAGAGTAGGGATGCAGGGGTTTGTCGAAGAAACGATAAGCATCGCTCATTTCCACGATCTGACCGGCGTACATGACCGCCACGTCATCGGCCAGTTCGCTGGAAGTGGCAATATCATGAGTGATCAGGATGAAGCTGACTCCCAGTTCTTTCTTGAGGCGTTTCAAAACGTTAAAGATATTAGCCTGGGTCAACACATCCAGCGCGGAGGTGGGTTCATCCAGAATGATGAGGTTGGGAGAGGTGACCAGCGCCATGGCAATGGCGACACGCTGGCGCATCCCGCCGCTTAATTCAAAGGGATAGCGACCGATGAAATCCTCGGGGACTCCCACATGCTGGAACATCTTCTTGACCAGTGAAATTGCCTCGGTCTTGCTGACACCCAGGTGAACCATGGCAGGTTCCGACACCTGGTCACCGACCCTGATCACCGGGTTCAATGCATTCATGGCCGCCTGCGGCACCATGGAGATGGCAGCCCAGCGTATGTTCTGGCGGAACTCTTCGTCATTTAAAAGCATGATGTCTTTTCCGTCCAGATAGACACGGCCGGAATATTGGCCGGCATTGCGAGGCAAAAGGCGCAATATGGCCTTGGCCAATGAGCTTTTTCCACACCCCGATTCACCCAGGATCACAACCGCGTGATTGGATTCCAGTTCAAAATTCACCCCATCGACGGCCTGGACAGGGCCTTGCGTCGTCTTAAAATACAGAACCAATTCCTCGATGCGCAAGAGCTTATTGTTTTGCGCCATCCGTTTATATATCCCTCAACCGTGGATTGAAGACCCGGTCCAAAGCGAAGCCCAACATGGCGAAACCAAACCCCGTGATCATCAACAAGGCAGCCGGTTCCAGGATCCAGTAATAATAACCCTTATAGAGTGCTCCATTCGTATCGGCGTCGTTGATGATCTTGCCCCAGGTGGGCAGCACCGGGTCCCCCAGACCCAGCACGGCCAGCGAGGCTTCGAGAAAAACAAAGGCTGGCACGGCCTGAACCAAACCCGGGATCAACAGGGGGATCATGCGCGGGATAAGATACTGAAAGATGATCCGGAAATCGCTGGCGCCGTATGCCCGCGCCGCTTCGATATACATGGACTCTTTCACTTGCAGGAAGATGGCGCGATAGCTCTTGATCGAGCCCGTGAAAATACTGAGAAGCACAGTGACACCCAGGATCACCCACAGGCTCCGCGAATAAAATGTGCCGATCATCACCAGAATGGAAAGGAAGGGCAGAACCAGGTTGATCTCGGTAATGCGCTGGATCAACTCATCTATCCAACCCCCATACCACGTACCGATCGCCGCAATGATCATCGTCAGCACAAGAGTTCCAAGGGAAGCCACCAGGCCAAAGATCAAGGCAACGGGTGCTCCCCATAACAATGGCACTACCAGGTCGCGGCGTTGCTGGTCGGTGCCTGCCAGGCCAAACAACTGTCCGTGGAACACAAATTCGGCGTTAATATCCGAGCCTTCTTCAAAGGTCGTACCGATAATCTGTAGCTGGTATTTCCCTTTTATAATGGCCTTGGTTTTAGGATCCTGAAACAAGGCCTGCATTGGATCCTCACCTTGCAACCTTTGAAGCAGCCTTTGATCCTGCGAAAACCGGAGGGTCTGGTTTTGATTGACGCCAAAATCGTCGATCCGTATCTTTCGGCCATCCGGGGTCAGCCACGCAACTGAAACAAATGGTTGTTTTTGAGCAAACTTCGTTGTGAAATAAACGAGCATTTCCTGTGGATAACCATCATATTGGAAATCGAAAGCATAGGAAATATTAACCGTGCCGGTGCCCTGCGCTCCCGGTATGATGGTCTTGCTCATACTGCCGTCAGCGGTATTCACCGCAAAAGATATGGGAAGTTTTTTGGTTGAGAAGAAATTGAACCAGGCCGGCGGAGCAAACTTGGGGTTCTGGTACCAGACACTCTCTCCCCCGCGCCAAAGATCAATTGCGCGATTATAAGGGATCTTAATTACGGCATAAACCGCCATAATCACTAGGAGTGAGATGATCACGATACCCACGATGGCGGATGGATAACGCAGTATTTCCCGAAAAGAATTTCTTAGTGATTCCATGGCTAATTACCGCCCACTTTGACCCGTGGATCCACCAAAGCGTAGACAAAATCGAGCAGGAACACGGTAAAGGCCAACAAATAAGCATAAATGATAGTTGTACCAACAATCACCGGTGTGTCAAATAAGCCGATCGCACGGTATAAAGTTCGCCCGAGCCCGGGCCACAGGAAAACTGTTTCGGTGATAATTGCCCCCCCTACAATGCTGATGAGTGTCAGAGCAAAATTCGTGATGATCGTCGGTAGAGTAGGACGCAAAATGTAGCGGCGCTCTACGTCACGCGCAGGCAGGCCCTTAGCTTTGGCCATTTCAACGTAGTCTTCGCTGGAATAGATCAGGAAGAAAGTTCTCCAGTTGTAAATGCTCAGAAAGAGCGAACTGATAATGAGAGCCGAAGCCGGGAGGATCATATGCTTCAGAATGTTGAGCGCAAAATCAATAGGGTTGCTTGGCGGAGGTGAGTCAACCATTCCTCCAAAGGGCAGGACCTTGAAAATGGCCGCAAAAATAAGAATGAAGAAAATACCATAAAACCAGGGCGGGGCAGCCGAGGTCGGCGAAAGCGTTATGATCATCTTATCCCACCAACTGCCGTAGCGCCGGGAAAGAGAAAGCGCCAGAAAGATGCTAATAAAAAACAGGGATAATTCCGAGGTGCCCATCAATAATAGGGTAGCGGGCAGCCGTTCCAGGATGATCAGGCGCACCTCTTTGGAGCCGCTGTCGCTGGTCATATTGAGAGCTCGACCCAGATTTAGCGTGAGCGCGTCGGTAAGATATCTTAGATTACGGATTGCAACCGGAGTATTAAGCCCTATACGGTTTTCTTCCCGCACAATACTTTGACTCAGGAGTTGTTGGCGGGAATCTGGATTCATTGTTCGAAATGTAGGACTGTTTACAAATTGCTGAGTGACGCGCTCGCGAATCTCGGCTTTCAAGATCTGGTCCACATACCCACCCATGTTGGCGATCATGATCGTCAAATAGACGCCGATAACCACAGTTACGAATAGGGTGAACAAGCGCACAACTGTGTATCTGGCCACGCGTGTGAAAGTGCTGTTGGCCAGCGAGGATTTCTTGCTATTCGGATTTTTAGAAGATGTTTCAGCAGCGACTGCCATACTAATCTCTAACCGGAACTTGATAAAGAAAGGGGCAAGGTCTTCCTTGCCCCTATTTCTTAAACTAGTGCCTTTGCGGCCCCTATGGGACTGTCACGAAGTCCAGGGAAGTGAAGGTTGGTGTCGCAACAGGCAATGGGATAACAGCCACTTCGATCTTATCGGAGCCAGCCGTGAGCTTGGATGTAATATCTGCGCCGAGCACGACTTGGTACTGACCATCAGCAACTGCAGTGGCTAAGCCAGTGTCCACAACAGCGCCCGTGGCATCGTATAGCAAATACTTGACTTGCTTGATCTGGTTCTGTGGGTAAGGATCGCCCTTGAAGGTCACTGCTACATCGAAGGTGGCCGTATCGCCGACCTTAACCTGAGCAGGACCATCCAGCGTTGCCTCAGCAAGTTTGGGTTGGCCAAAGCTGTTCCAGCGGTCCGCCAGATCGGGGTAGTCCGCGTATTTCTTCAGGGTCAGGGTTTTCTCAGTTAGAAAAGCCTTGTCAAGGTAATACGGGCCGGTGCCAACCCAGAAGTGACCATGGGCAGTATACCAAGCCTTGAGGTTGTCGTAGCGGGTTTTGGCATCTGCGGCCGTGATGTACTGACCAAGTGTAGGAGCATACGGTATAAGAGACTGGCTCTCGGCCTCATCCAGATGCTTGGACAGGATATCCAGGCTCGGGCCGCCGATAAAGCTTGTCTCTTCAATCTTCTTGGCATCTGCTTTGTCGGGGGAGTATGCCAGTTCGCCGGCAGCTTCTGCCAGATTAGCGACAGCCATAACATCCCAACCAGCTTCACCCGTCTGATACGAAACATTGAAGCCAGTATTGCCTGGCCACAAGGAAACCGCGTTCAGTTCGGCATCCTGCTGATAGAGATCCGTATAATATTCAATAGTCAGCGGACTGGTGGAAGCAATTCTGAAGCCTTTGAAAGTGGTTTGGAACTGTTTGAAGGCTGGTACAACTGCCTCATCGTAGATGGCGCTATCGGGGTTGGCTTGATCAAAACTCATGATCATGGGCATCAAGATATCGGCAACGCTGAAGTTGCTGCCGTCTTGCCATTTCACTGCATCGAACAGATCAGAGCGGTATGTCACCACACTCTTTACCTTGGCGTACAGAACATTGGGATACTTCTCGCCCACAGTGATGAACTTCTGCGCTTTGACATCCCAGTCAATTAAGGCATCAGTCGGTACGTTGATCGTATCAGCCGTGTTAAGCGTGACCCAGTCAAGAGTCTTATGGACCGGCAGGCCTGTCTGGACTGTGATATCTGCCTTCTCAGCGTTGAGCGGCCAGACGAGGCCGGTAAATGGATCACTGATGAAGGCGCCGCTCTCCGTAGTTCCATAGGCAGCATGATCGAAAGTCCAGTTACTGCCGCCGATCGGATTCCATGGATCGCCGAACAGGTCGGGTTCGCCCCACTTTAAGGTGCCACCTTCCTGACCAATGAAGCGCACGGTGTGAGGATACATCTGACCGCCCTCGATACCGGCAGCCAAATCAGAAGTGATTTGTACCTTTGGAGAATAAGGAGCATAGTTCTTGCCATCGATCAGCCAGACCTGCAAAGAATCCTGAAGGCCGAGTTTCATCGCCTCAACTAGCATCTGGCGGCGTTGGTCGAGGTCCTTGAAAGCGGAATTATACAGATCATCGCCAACTTTTTGGAAGGCGGGATCAGCGACATTCGACAGGAAGGGTTGAGTACCCTGTATGCTTGTATTTAGATACATCTGCTGGAACTGCGGGGCATCGTCGCGGCTGATTACGCTCGAGCTCCAGGCAGCGGTGTATAACGTCCATTTGCCATCGAGGGGATCGCTGTCGAAGATCAGCGGGGAAGCTTCAGAGGATTTCTTGTATTGCTCATCAACGGTAAAGCCGACGCTTTCGAGCTGCTTGGTTACATAGTCACCGATCGGGACGCGGGTGCCATCGCTGTCGCTGCGGACGAGGAAGATTACCGAGACAGGCTTGCCCTTATATTGCCACTTTCCATCGGCGCCTTGAGTTGCACCCAGCGTAGTCATTTCAGCAGAAATCACCTGCTTAGCCTTATCGGGGTTATAGGTATATTGAGATTCCAAACCGCGAGCAACATCGGCTAGGTCGGCATAGTCCGGACCATTTGTCTGAATCGGGAAGAACTTTGGAAGACCACCGCCCGCATAAACTTCCTGGTTGATATAGTTGCGGTCGTACAACCAGTTCGTGGCTTCGCGGATCTTGCGATCAGAGAACGGGTTGAGGACGTTGGCGTCCTTTAACACAGCCGGGTTGTACATGATATCGTAGTACAAACCATTCGAAGCAGCATAGCCTAAGCCAGCATTTTTGATAGTGGGAAAGTCAACGGAAGCAAGGCCGCCGGCATAAACATCAATCGCCCCGGCGTTTAATTGTGTAACAGCCGAATCCTTGCTTACCACAGAGAAATCGATCTC
>JBGQIO010000215.1:0-6418 GCA_041498515.1 Anaerolineae bacterium | reverse complement strand
CTTCGACGGCAATCTCCGCGCCGAGACAAACTCTCAGCATCTCCGACCCTGAAGTGCGCAGGGTCTTCGAGAACGCTTGCCATCTTCGAGTAAGCGGCTCAGCTGTAATTAGAGTCTTGGAAAAGTAAATTGGCCCCAGGTCCCGCAGCAGACGGGATGGGATGAGAGGATTCGAACGTGATTAATTCACATCACGTCAGTCGGTAATTCAATCCGAGAAGGCATTTTCTCAAATTATCCGTTAAAAATAACGGCGACTTTCAAAATCTCCTGAAGCCAGGATGTCTTACGATTTCCAGAAATCCATTAACAAGCCAAGCCGCACCCGCATTCGATGAAAACATAAGGCACGCACGATCGAAAACGTAACGTAGACAGCGTGCTTCGCAAAGGCCGGCGAAAGGTGAAAATTAATTCCTTAGATATTTGTCCTTATTATACATGATTTTTTAACGTTTTGTTAATGGAGGTCCAGCCACCCTGAGAGTTATTCGAAGGAGAGGGAAACAGCAACGGCGGAGATACAGCGTCTTGATAAGGCGGTTGTGAATACCAAAACTTTTTGGAGTTTGTGGGGTAAGATAATTAGATTGGGGTTCGAGTTTTTTACGAAGGCATGACAAATGCTACTAGTTGGATTTTTAACCCTGTGACATAATTTAGATGTTGGTTATCTCATCAGGAGGTTACATGGCTAAGATCACTCGTGAAGATGCACTTGAATATCATCATCTAAAGGGCAAACCCGGCAAGATCGCGGTCGTCCCAACCAAACCTATGGATACGCAACGCGACTTGGGACTGGCTTATACCCCAGGGGTGGCCGAACCGGTGCTCGAAATCGAAAAAGACGCCGAGCTTGCATACGAATATACCTCCAAGGGGAACCTGGTCGCCGTACTGACCAACGGTACGGCCATCCTCGGGTTGGGGGATCGAGGCGCGCTCGCTTCGAAGCCCGTCATGGAAGGTAAGGGGGTACTCTTCAAGAAATTTGCGGATATCGATGTATTTGACATTGAAGTCAATTCACACGACCCGGATGAGATCATCAAAGTTGCGGCCGCGATCTCGCCGACGTTCGGCGGTATCAACCTCGAGGATATCAAGGCACCCGAATGCTTTTATATCGAGGAAGAGTTGAAGAAGATGCTCGACATCCCGGTCTTCCACGATGACCAGCACGGAACGGCCATCATCTCCTCGGCCGGGCTTGCCAACGCGCTTGAGGTGGTGGGGAAGAAGCACAGCGAGGTTCACATTACGATCTCGGGCGCGGGCGCGTCCGCCATCTCATGCGCTGAACTCGCCATCCGTTGGGGAGTGAAGCGGGAAAACATCATGTTGGTAGACTCCAAAGGGGTGGTCTACAAAGGTCGTAAAGAAGGCATGAATAAATACAAAGACCGTTTCCAGGTCGAGACGGAGGCGCGCACCCTGGCGGATGCCGTACGCGGCGCGGATGTGTTCTACGGTCTGTCGGTTGCCAATGTGTTAACGCCCGACATGGTCAAATCCATGGCGAAAGACCCGATCGTGTTTGCCATGGCCAACCCAGACCCGGAAATCAAGTATGAACTCGCCAAGGAGGCCCGTAAGGACGTTGTAATCGCAACGGGTCGTTCCGATTATCCGAACCAGGTTAACAATGTGCTGGGCTTTCCGTTCATATTCCGCGGCGCTTTGGATGTACGGGCCAGAGCGATCAATGACGACATGAAATTTGCAGCGTCCCAGGCGCTGGCTGCCCTTACGAAAGAGGATGTGCCGGATTCCGTCCTGCGGGCTTACGGCGTCGACGCCCTCAAATTCGGACGCGACTACATCATTCCCAAACCGCTCGACCCGCGTGTGTTGTTATGGGAATCACCGGCCGTCGCAGACATGGCGATGAAAACCGGCGTGGCGCGCAAGACAATCGATATAGACGAATATCGCGAACAGCTGGCTTACCGCCAGGGCATGGGGGCGCAGGTCCGTTACTTCATTATGAACAAGGCGCGCGCCAGCGGCGGCGAGAAACGCCTGGCCTTCGCGGAGGGCGAAGAGCAAAAGGTGATCAGGGCCGCCTACCAGATCCAGGATGAGAAAATCGGCATCCCGGTACTGATCGGCCGCAAGCGTGTCATCGAAGAGCAGCTCAAGAATCTCTCACTCGATTACAAACCCGAGATCGTGGACCCGAACGACTTCAAAAATATCGGTCAATACGAGACCGCATACTACGAACTCCGCAACCGCAAGGGCTTGACGATGGTAGATGCGGTAAAGAAAGTGCGTGAGCCAAACATCTTTGGTTCGTTGATGGTCAAGATGAACGACGCAGATGCCTTCGTATCCGGACTGACCTACGATTATCCGGAAGTCATCCGTCCGGCGCTGCAAATCCATCACACCCGAAAAGATGTAACACGGGCAGCCGGCGTTTACTTGATGCTGGTAGAAGATCGAGTTTATTTGTTCACCGATGCGACGGTCAATATTGAACCGAGCGCCGAAGACCTGGCAGAGATCGCGATCCTGGTTGCGGATTTTGCAAAGCAATTGGAGATCGACCCGCGCGTAGCCTTTCTGTCATTCTCCAACTTTGGCTCCACACCGCATCCGCTATCAGATAAAGTGCGAGAGGCAGTTAAATTGCTCAAGAGGCGCCGACCCGACCTGCCTGTAGACGGTGAAATGCAAGCCGATACAGCGGTGGTGCCCGAGATCATCGATGAGCGTTACCCGTTCAGTACGGTCAAGGACGCAAATGTGCTAGTCTTTCCGTCCCTTGAGTCGGCGAACATCGCCTATAAACTTCTGTCCCGCCTGGGCAAAGCCAAGGCCATAGGTCCGATCCTGCTTGGCATGGGTGCGCCCGTCCATGTGCTGCAAACAGGCGATGAAGTGAACAACATCGTTCAAATCGCGGCTGTGGCAGTTATGGACGTGATGAGCCGCATGGAGAAGGCGGAACAGAAGGCAACCAAGAAAAGCAAGTCTTGACGAGTAATCTGTGAGCTGTAGGCAGTTTAGACTTCGGAAGTCCACCGGGCTTCCGAAGTCTTATTTTATTAAGAGAGTTTTTGACAGGAAAAGAAAGATGAGGTTATGTACACTAACCGAAGAACAGGAGAAATCCATGAATAAATTGAAAAACATACTTAGAGTTTGGCTGCCAGTTGCCGTTGTAATCGCTGCGTTCAGCGCGTTGGCTTATATCACAGTGCAACAGTCGCAACGACAAGCTGCCAATGATCCGCAAATCCAGATGGCGGAAGATACCGCGGCGGCATTGGACAGCGGGGCAACGATTGATTCCGTTATCTCTAAAACACAAATCGAAATGTCCACCAGCCTGGCACCCTTTATCGTAGTGTATGATAACAATCGCAAACCGGTAGCTGCATCGGGTCTATTGAATGGGCAGATGCCTGACTATCCAATGGGTGCACTGGATTCTGCAAAAGGCAGCGGAGAGAACCGAGTAACGTGGCAGCCGACTGCGGAGGTCCGCATCGCTTCAGTGGTTGTTCCATATAATGGCGGCTTTGTCATGGCGGGACGGAATCTGCGAGAGGTTGAGAAACGCGAAGCACAAACAGAAATGTTCGCAGGCCTGACCGGGCTGCTGGCGTTGGTCGGCACGTTCCTTGTGATCGCATTAGGCGAGTTTCTGCTGGTTTAAATCAATTCGTACCTGCCAGCCAACACCTCGGGGTTTAATAACTCCGAGGTGTTTATTAATTTGAGACTTATCCGGTCTCCCGGGCTAAATAGCAGGGGGACCATTTTCTTGATAGTTTCTTGACATAACCCGCCGGTTTCTTGTCCTTCCTTTGACGAACAATTAAATATACTTTAGCCGATATTGACCTTGACCATGGAGGTAATAAATGGCTGATCTTCTCTATATAGGACTGACATTGATTTTCCTGGCCCTCACCTGGGGGTTCATCGTACTTTGCGAGAGGCTCATGGAGGATAAAGTATGAGCGGCATATACCTGATCGTGGGCCTGATCACATTGGGCCTCTTCGTATATTTAGTGCTGGCACTGATCAAACCGGAGTGGTTCGGATGAACATCTACAGCTGGGGTCAACTTATCCTTTATATGGTCGTTTTACTGGCGCTGGCCAAACCGCTCGGTACATTCATGGCGAAGGTGTATGAGGGCGAGCACACATTTCTCGACCCGATACTGCAGCCTCTCGAGCGATTGATCTATCGCGCGGCGGGGGTTAACTCCCAGGAAGAAATGGGATGGAAAACTTACGCGTTGGCGATGATGCTGTTCAATGTTTTAGGTTTGTTCGTGGTCTACGGCTTGCAGCGCTTACAGGGAGGGCTGCCGCTCAACCCACAAGGTCTGGGGGCGGTGTCACCGGATTCTTCTTGGAACACGGCCGTCAGCTTCGCCACCAACACCAACTGGCAGGGCTATGGCGGCGAAACGACGATGAGTTATCTAAGCCAAATGCTGGCGTTAACCGTACAGAATTTTGTCTCCGCGGCTACGGGAATGGCCATTGCAATCGCCATGATCCGCGGAATTGTACGTCACACAGCCAAAACCATCGGCAACTTTTGGGTGGATTTGACGCGCACCACCCTTTATATCCTTCTTCCGCTGGCTCTTGTATTTGCCATCGTGCTCGTTTCGCAAGGAGTAGTACAAACATTTGGTCCCTATAAAACCGC
Source organism: Anaerolineae bacterium (assembly GCA_041498515.1). GTDB lineage: Bacteria > Chloroflexota > Anaerolineae > Anaerolineales > Villigracilaceae > Fen-1038. Next base: position 1,733 of record JBGQIO010000215.1, on the reverse strand, counting down.
TACGCTCCTCCAGCCGACAACCGATGCGAATGGGAAAGCGGTGACCGAGCAAGTATTGGCCGTAGGCCCGGCCGCTTCACAAATCGCCATCAAGCAGCTTGGCACCAACGGAGGCGGCTTCTTCAACGTCAATTCAGCGCACCCATTCGAGAACCCAACGCCTTTTTCCGATTTTTTAGAGCTGCTTTCAATTCTCCTTATTCCAGCCGCGCTGTGCTACACCTTCGGCAAAATTGTAGGTGATACACGCCAGGGTTGGGCAATCCTGGTAACGATGACGGTCATCTTCGTGGCGCTCCTGGCAGTGACGGTCTGGTCAGAACAAGGCGGCAACCCGGCGTTCGCCAAAATGGGTGTGGACCAAACGCAAAGCAATACCAGCCCGGGTGGGAATATGGAAGGTAAAGAACTGCGTTTTGGCGTCGCTAACTCGGCACTATGGGCTACCGCGACAACTGCCGCGTCGAACGGCTCGGTCAATTCCATGCATGATTCGAATATGCCCCTCGGCGGGATGATCCCTTTATGGTTAATCCACCTGGGAGAAATAATCTACGGCGGTGTCGGTTCGGGGCTGTATGGAATGCTGGCCTTCGTTATCGTGGCTGTATTCGTGGCCGGTTTAATGGTCGGGCGCACACCGGAATACCTGGGCAAGAAGATCGAAGCCTATGAGATGAAGATGGCTTCGCTGATCCTGCTGATCCCGGTCTTTACCGCCCTGGTTGGAACAGCCGTAGGGGTTCTATCACCAGCAGGCAGGGCGACTATCTACAACCCAGGCCCACACGGATTTACCGAGGTGTTGTATGCCTTCTCCTCAGCCACCGGTAACAATGGCAGCGCCTTTGCCGGCCTAGGTGTGAACACACCGTTCTACAACACTGCACTGGGTGTCATTATGTTCTTTGCCCGCTTTTGGCTGGCAATCCCGGCCCTGGCAATTGGCGGATCGTTAGTGCGGAAGAAGAAGGTCCCCGCTGGTGCAGGGACACTGAGTACGCACACCCCGCTCTTTATCGGGTGGCTGATTGCGGTCGTCGTCATTGTCGGCGCGCTCGGATTCCTGCCGGCGCTGGCATTGGGACCGATCGTCGAGCATTTGATGATCTTCGGTCATTAGAAGGAACCAGGAAATGAATACTCAACTAAAAAAACAATCATCCTTTAGACGTGAACTTTATCAGCGCGCGATCCTGGATTCCTTCATTAAACTCAACCCACGCTGGATGGTACGCAACCCGGTGATGTTCGTAGTGGAAGTGGGAAGCCTGCTGACCACTGCCCTGTGGATACAAGCCTTGTTCGGACATGGTGAAGCACCCGCCGGTTTTATCGGCGCTGTGTCGCTGTGGCTATGGTTTACCGTCCTATTTGCAAACTTTTCAGAAGCAGTAGCCGAAGGACGCGGCAAGGCGCAAGCGGAAGCCCTGCGCCGTACGCGCAAGGAAACCCAGGCGAAGAAATTGCAGCATGCTAAACGCGAGTCCAAATATGACCTGGTAGCTTCTATCAATCTGCGTAAGGGTGACGTTTATCTAGTCGAAGTCAACGATCTCATACCTGCCGACGGCGAGATCATCGAAGGCATTGCCTCGGTAGATGAAAGCGCCGTGACCGGTGAATCAGCTCCGGTCATCCGTGAAGCAGGCGGGGACCGCAGCGCTGTTACCGGCGGGACGCGTGTGCTCTCCGACTGGCTCATCGTGAGAGTGACGACCGACCCGGGTGAG
>JBGQIO010000214.1:0-6434 GCA_041498515.1 Anaerolineae bacterium | reverse complement strand
GAGTTATTGCCTATACAATTTTTGTCCAAACAACAAGACTGATAATTTAAATGCACGTTAGCCATTCGCATTTTAGAACCTCTTTCCATATCGAGGTGTTATATTCACAAAAGCAGGGATAATTTTATAGTTATTGAATCAATATAATCCTTTATATATGACCGGTGATGAAAGGAGATGTTGATATCGAATTAATCCAGATTACAAACCACGATCACCCGTTTAGTTAGATTTGCGCCTTTTTATCATCATAAGGAGAGATGCAATGACAACAGCAAGTATGACTTCTGCAACAAGTGACAATGTTTGGGCAATGGAGAAAGGGGAGGTCAGGAAACCGGGTATCGTCCATATTGTTGCTCTGGCCCTGTTTACCGGGATCGGTATCGTCGTAGGGACATTTGGATCCCTGGCAATACCGATCGGTTTTGTATCCGCCTTTTGGCCCGGACAGGCGATCCAGGCGGTAGGTTCGGTCTGGTACGGGATGTGGGGCGGGTTAGCGGCCTTCATATTCCCACTCATTTCCAACGCGATGAGCGGTTCCGCTCCCCTGCCTGTTTCGCTGGCATATATACCGGGGAATTTTGTACAAGGCATAGCAGCCGGCTGGATCTTCCGCCAGCTTAAGCTAAACCCGTCTCTTAAGTTCGGCAGGGATTGGCTCTGGTTCACGCTGGTTGGTATCCTCGGCGCGAACGCTTTTGGCGCACTGTGGGGAACTACCGTCCTGAGGATCTTCGGGCTGATCACGGCAAGTGCTCAACCTGTAGCCTGGGTTGGTTGGTTCCTTGGCAACTCTGTTGCCTCCTGGGTACTTGGCGTTCTTATGCTCAAGTTCCTGTCCCCCCTGGTTGTCAAAACCAAAGCATTCTGCAAAGGCTATTGGGCCTAAGCAATCCGTAGTCTGATAAGATAAAATAGGGCTGAGGCAAACTCCTCGGCCCTACTTTGATTTATAAAATGAGTTAATGGGATGCAAATGCAACAAACCATAGAACTTCCTTCCGAGCCAAAACAACAAACAATGCGGCGAACGCTCCTTGGAACCGTGCCGATCCTATCCCCTCTATACAAGCTTCATCCCGTCACAAGGATATTCACGCTTTTATTCCTGGGGGCGGTATCTCTTTTCATCCTGGTACCTGAAATCAACTTCATACTGATCGTACTTATCTTTTTATTCCTTATCTGGGCCAAAGTGGATATCTCGGGGCTGCGGATCTATTTGCCGTTGACGGTTACAATCGCCATTTTCATGTTTGCCGTGTCGACGGCGTTCCCGGGCCCCAAACCGGAATACCATATTTTCAAGTTCCTGGGCATCACCTTTTATCTTGAGGTCTTTTATTTTACCTTTGCCAGCTATTGGCGGTTAATGGCGATGTTGTTTGGAACGATCCAATACTTTTCTACAAACCGCGAGCGCGATACCCTGGTGGCAATCCGTACCCTTAAAGTGCCATTCGTCGTTACTTACTTTTTCAGCCTGGCGCTGCGGTCAGCCGGGATGTTCATGGAGGATATGCATACCATCCGGGAGGCCGAGCGAGCCAGAGGTCTGGATGAATCATCCATGTCGTTGAGCGACAGGGCAAAGCTTTACGGCATGTATATGATCCCGCTTTTTACCCTGGCCATCCGGCGCACGGACGAGATCAGCAACGCTCTATACGCCCGGGGATATACACCTTCCGGCAAAATCGAAGGCGGCGGGAAACGCAGCGATTATATTCTCACCCAATATCCGATCCGGGCGATCGATACTGTTTTGATTGTTCTTATGATCGGGATATTTATCCTGGTAGGCTACTTGCAGCTCCGCTATGGATATTTCTCCATGCAGAATTCGCCACTCTACCAGTTTTTATTATCCCGATTTACATAGGAGTCAATTGATGATCGCCGTTTCCATACAGGACCTTGGCTGGAAATACGCCGGACGTAATAATTTTGCAATCGAGCATGTGAATCTTGAAATCGAAGAGAACACCTTCACAAGCATTGTAGGCCCCAACGAGCACGGAAAGACCACCCTGGTATCCTGCATCAAAGGCCTCATTCCCAACAGCTTTAACGGTGTCTGGCGGGGACAAGTTGAAATCTTCGGAAAAGATACCCGCCAAATCTCAGCGCAGGCACTAGCGGACGAAATCGGGTTCGTCTTTGCCGATCCCGAAGCCCAATTCACCTCGATGACAGTGGAAGAAGAGCTGGTTTTCGGACTCGAGAATATCGGCCTCCCTTTAAATGAGATAAAAGAGCGGCTGGAATGGGTAACCAATATTACCCTGGTCAGCGATTTACTCGACAAACCGCCTTACGAAATATCCGGAGGGCAGAAACAGCGTGTAGCAATTGCCAGTGTCCTGGCCATGAAGCCTCGGATCATAATCCTGGATGAGCCCACTTCCATGCTTGACCCGTTAGGCAAGGATTTTATCTTCGACATCCTGACAAATCTTAAAAAAGAGCAGGACCTGACCATCATTGTGATCGAACACAATATAGAGCAAGTAGCACCGCTCTCCGTTCAAATCATACTCATGTATAAAGGCAACATTGCTAAAATGGCTCCGCCTGCCGCCTTTTTCGAGGATAGCGAATTCCTTTATGAGAAAGGGATCAATCCCCCGATGGCCACGGCCTTTTTAGATCAATTGAAGAGAAATAAACTGTATGATGGCGGGCTTCCGGTGAACCTGAATGATGCCATTCAAGCAACCGAATCATTATTGAAACCAAACGGATATCCGAAAGGACCATCATGAACGACGAAAGACTAATCGAAGTATCGAAACTAGTCTTTTCCTACCCGGATGGCACGCCTGCCCTGCGGGATATAAGCCTGGATATTTACGCCAACCAGTTCATCGCTTTTATCGGTCAAAATGGCTCCGGAAAAACAACAATCGCAAAGTGCCTGAACGGGCTGCTTAAACCCAATTCCGGTTATGTGAAGATCGATAATCTGGATACCCGCGAGAAGGGGGTAACGAAGAAGATCGTTACAAAAGTAGGCTACGTATTCCAAAATCCCGATCACCAGTTGTTCAACAATACCATCTATAAAGAAATCGCTTACGGGCCGCGCAACATTGGGCTAAGCGAAAAAGAAGTGGATGAGCGCGTGCGTGAAGCCGCCAACGTATGCGGTGTCGAAGAGAGCATTTTCCAAGAGCATCCATTCTTCCTGACCAAAGGCTTGCGCCAAAGAGTATCCATCGCCTCCATCCTCGCCATGCGGCCGCGGACGATCATTGTGGATGAACCCACCACCGGCCAGGATCTGCGGCAGTCACTCGAGGTGATGAATTTCCTGCGCAACCTTTGGGAGAAGGAAGGTCACACCATCATCATTATTACCCACGAGATGCCCATCGTGGCCCAATATACCCAGCGGGTGGTTGCACTGGCCAAAGGCAAAGTCTTACTGGATGGCACCACGCGGGAGGTTTTTGCCCAGCCTGAACTTCTGGCACAAACCTTTGTAAAGCCGCCTCAGATCACCCGCCTTGCACAAGCCCTGGGTAATTACGGTATACCAAAGGATATTCTCACTGTTCAAGAAATGTATGATGCATTTGTAATTGCACAAGGGAAGGCATCTTCTTGAAATTATGCCATCCATTTGAGAGGATGCATCTGATCTCGCAGAGGGAGTAAGCAGATCCTTTGAGTAATGTGGAACAGGTCATATTTCATTCAGAAGGCCTTGAGATTCACGGTTCCTTGTGGAAGACAGACCGCCCGGAAAAGAGGGCGGTCCTGTTTTGCCATGGAGCTTTTGAAACACAAGAAAACTGGGCAGCATTTGCAGACAGACTGAACCAGGAAGGGTTCATCGTCTTTACGTTCGACTTTGCCGGTCACGGCGCCAGCCAAGGGGGACGCGGATCGGTGAATTTACGCACCTGGGCATACAACATTCGCGATGCCTTGAATTACCTTCAAGGCCGCGGCTGTTCGGCTTTTAGCCTGGTGGGTTGGGAAAGCGGGGGGAGTGCAGCTGTGCTGGCTGCTGCCCATGATATGAGATTGGCATGCGCGGTGATCATGTCTGCCCCGGTGTACTTGCTGCCAACATTAGCGGAGCGAGTGGTGTATGTGTTGGCTTCAATCGTTGCCAAGCTCAAAAGGGTTTTTCTTCATAAACCCCTGACCATCTCCCGGCTGGACGAGATGAAAAGGTTGAAAACCATGTCAGACGAAACCGCAAATGAGGCCTATTTTGCGGACCCCAGGGTTCAAGAAATCTATAATGCCTTCCCGATACCGGAGGGTTTAGATAATGTCTGGCTTGATATTACTGACGTCGCCAAAAAAGTGAACATCCCTGTTTTAGTGATCCAAGGGTGTGAAGATAAAATAATTCCAACGAACCAAAGTCAAAAGCTGCATGGCTTGCTGCCAGGCCGCAAAGAATTGAAAATTGTGGAAGGATCCGGTCATGCAGTTCATCTGGACCTACAAAAAGATATTATTTATACGATGATCGCTACCTGGGTGAAGGCCAATCTAACAGACAAGACTTAGACGGAAACAGAGGCTGGTGCCAAGGACGCGAGCAAAGAAGCGCTGTACTTCCAAACGGAGGGGAAGGAAGCGCTTCTTTAGATTACAACAATACGTTATTTTCTCGGTTTGCGCAGGATTTCGGCCAAATGCGGACTGAACAGCCGCTCCAGACGCTGCATATTCTGCTGTGCCGGTTTGCTATACAAGCCAACGTGACTGGTATTCAACCCGGCATCACATACGGTTCGCAGCATCCGGCATCCTGCTTCCACCGGATCAACCACCGGCATTAAAACCCGCTGCTGAAGGTCTTCGACAAAACCGGTCAGTCCTGCGCAGCCCAGCAGAAGCACTTCCGCACCACGCGAACGAAGTTTCTGGCTCGCCTTTTCCAAAACGGTCAGCGTTGCGGGGCGGTCTTTATCGAAATCAAGCACGCGCAAGTCCAATGATTCAGTTCCGGCATAGCGTGTTTCCAGGCCATAGGTGCGTATCATGTTGTCCATCAATTCCACGGCCCGACGCATACCGGCTAGAATGCCAAAGCGATTCCCTAATAGAAGTGCCACAGACATCGATGCTTCGGCAATCCCCACCACCGGTTTATCAAACGCCTCTTTGAGCGAGTAAAGACCGGGATCCCCGAAACAAGCCAGGACAACACCGTCCACATCCGGGTATTCAGCGAGCAACGGCAACACAGTGATGCTGGCTAAAGCATAATCGCTCCAAGACTCAAGCGATTCAGATCCGGCTGGTGAGGCCGAAATAATACAAGACCACGGGGTTTGAAAGACATGCTGAGCGGTCTGCTCGATCTCCGCTGTCATCGACTGAGAGGTGTTGGGATTGATCACGAGTGCTTTTGGCATGATCGCGAAGCACCTTATTTTGTAACCAAGTGTTCAGCACGGTCTCGATCGCGCAATTCTTTGGACCGCAGTTCCGGCTGTCCAAACCCACCACCGCAAGGGCATAGATCGCGGATCACCGTACCGGCTTTGACCGACATGTTATCGATCTTCGATGAGAGCAGTACGCCCTTCTTATCGCCGTCCTTGAAGATGACAACCCCGCCTGTCGCGCCATCCTTTCCGCCCTTCAACCCCCAAGGAGCATGACGGAATCCATCCCCTTCAACAGAGATAAATCCATCCACGAGAATACGGGTGTCTCGCATTGGGCCGAACCCGCCACGGTACTGTCCATCGCCAGCACCGTCCTCACGCAGCTCATACAGCTCAACGCGTAATGGATAGTGCGCCTCGATGTCTTCGATCGGGTTGTTCTTGGTATTGGCATAAAGCACATCAACGGCATCTAACCCATCCATCCCCTGCATCCCGCCGTAAGCGCCTTCGGTCACGTCCATATAAATCCAGGATTCACCTTCTTTTGTGGTACTGGAGAAGGTGATCGCTTTCGTCGTTGAGCAACCAGCACATACCGTGTCCGGCAGGATATCCTGCAACGCTCGCACGATCAAGTTAGACAGCATCTGTCCACCACAGAAGCGACCAATGGTTGGGGCCGGAAAAATGGGGTTAACAATCGTTCCGAGAGGCGCTGCGATGGAAATTGGGCGGAACAAGCCCGAGTTGTGAGGTAGATTTGGATAAACAGTCTCTGGCAGGAGCAGCATCCTCAAGGTCAATAAGACTGCCATATCAGTCGTCCCATAGAAAGGCATATTGATGGGTGCATGATCCAATTGAGGTGCGGAGCCGGTCAAATCGACTTTGATCTCATCGCCGACGATTTCCATATCCACATGAATGGGGATATCCACTTCTCCGGTGTCTTCATATCCATCCAGGTACCCTATGGCTGTGTAGTGACCATCCGGCAGAGAGCGGATCATATCCCGCATACGCAGCTCAGCGACGCTCAACAGGCGCTGCATTGAACGTTTTAGT
>JBGQIO010000213.1:0-6490 GCA_041498515.1 Anaerolineae bacterium | reverse complement strand
TCCAGGCGGCCAAAACCGGCATTGTTGAAAATAATATCAATTCGACCGTAAGCATCCAGTGTAGAAGCCACCATTACTCCAATTTGGGCCGGTTGGCTGACATCCAAAACGACTGGTAAAGCTTGGCCTCCCTCACCACGGATCTCTTTCGCCAATTCCTGAAGCCGGTCGGCCCGCCGTGCTGCAAGGATGACCCTGCATCCATTTTTGGCAAACAACTTCGCCGCCGCGGCACCAAATCCGGATGAAGCACCCGTGACAATAACGACCTTACCGGTCAATGATGGCATGGCTGCTCCGATGGCCCAGAACTTCTAATAAATTCCAAATACCTTTCTCATTCAACTAATTAGAGCCAATCTAAAAAATCAAGGAGGGATTTAACCTACCCTTTTATTCGCCTAATCATCTGCCTGGTTCGCCACAGGTTCTTCATTTCTCTTCCTCGGTCTCGGTGGCTCCATGACGGCTTCAGGAGCGATCGCTACTTCCAACACTTGATCCATATGGATTACAGGGATAATCTTTAGTTCAGAACGAACGGCCTTGGGAACATCATGCAGGTCTTTGAGATTCTTTTCGGGTAAAATCACAACTTTGAGCCCAGCCCTGTGCGCTGCAAGAACTTTTTCGCGTACCCCTCCGATCGGCAGGACCCGCCCGCGCAAAGTGATCTCTCCCGTCATTCCAATATGGCGATACACCGGTCGCCCTGTTAAAGCAGAGATCATGGCTGTCGCGATCGTTATCCCCGCAGAAGGGCCATCCTTGGGAATCGCGCCTTCGGGCATATGCAGATGGATGTCCATCCGTTCGAAGACTTCCATATCAACACCTAGCGACAAGGCACGAGACTTGATATAAGTAAGGGCCGCCTGTCCTGACTCTTGCATGATTTCACCAAGCTGACCCGTCATCTGTAAAGATCCCTTCCCTTCCAACACCGCAACTTCCACAGCCATGATCTCGCCGCCATTTTCAGTCCATGCCAACGACTGAACCACACCCACTTCATCCTGCTTTTCCATCTCAGGCGGAATATACTGAGGTGGATCGAGGAATTTCTCGATGACCTCCGCGGTGATCGTCGATGGAAACTTCTTTTCTTCCGCTTTAAGGCGTGCCACTTTTCGGCTGATGCGGCCAATCTCACGCTCCAGGTTGCGCACCCCGGCTTCAAACGTATATTCGCGAATAATGCGCTGGAGGGAAGCGACCTCGAACGTCAGGCCAATATCCGAAATACCGTTCTCTTCAATCTGGCGCGGTATTAGATATCGGTTGGCAATCTCAAGTTTCTCCTCTTCGATGTAACCAGGAAATTCAATCACTTCCATGCGATCTAGCAAAGCCGGCGGAATAGGACCGAGATAATTCGCAGTCGTAACAAACATAACCTTGGAAAGATCAAACGGCATTTCAAGATAATGATCGCTAAAGGCATTATTTTGCTCCGGGTCCAGCACCTCCAGCATGGCAGAGGCCGGATCACCACGGAAATCTGAGTAGAGTTTGTCAATCTCATCCAGCATGAAGAGAGGATTGGCGGTCCCAGCCCGTTTCATGGTTTGAAGTACACGTCCGGGCAGTGCACCGATATATGTTCGACGGTGACCTCGAATTTCAGCTTCGTCACGGATGCCACCCAAGGAGACGCGCACAAACTTGCGACCGAGCGCATCAGCAATGGAACGTCCCAAGGATGTCTTTCCAGTGCCGGGTGGACCGACGAAACATAGTATGGGCTGGCGTTCTTTTTTGGGCTTAAGCGAACGCACTGCAATATATTCGAGGATCCGTTCTTTCGCTTTTTTAAGTCCGTAATGGTCACGCTCCAAAATTCGGGCCGCGTGTTTAACATCCAGATTATCCGGCGTAGAATCAACCCACGGCAGATCAATAATCCAATCAATATAGGTGCGGATAATACCGACTTCAGGCGCCATCGGCGGCATCTGATTGAGCCGTTCAAGTTCTTTCATCGCAACGGCTTTCGGCTCTTCAGGCAGGTTAGCCGCTTCGATCTTTTGCTTCAATTCGGTTGCATCGCGCGTGAATATGTCGCCTTCGCCCAACTCATTCTGGATCTGGCGCATTTGCTCGCGTAGGTAAAACTCGCGTTGACTTTTATCTACTTCGTTCTGCACCCGCGAATGAATTTCGTCTTCCAACTCCAATACGTCCACTTCCTGCGCCAGGATTTTGTTGACAGCTTGGAGACGTCCCCGCGGGTCAAGCAAGGTCAGCAGGCTTAGTTTGGCTTCATACTTGAGGGAAAGTGAAGTGGCAATCATATCCGCCAGCCAACCCGGTTCAGATATGTTCAAAGCAAATAAATGCGCTTCTTCAGGTATGGAACGATCCAGCTGTACACAGCGGTCAAAAAGATCAAGTACAGATCGCATTAATGCTTGAGTTTGCCGGTCGGCGGTCTGTGCTTCAAATATCGGCCGGGCACGCACTCGTAAATAAGGCCGCGTCCGGATGAAATCCACGATTTCCACGCGCCGCCGTCCCTGGACGAGCGCACTGGATGAACCATCCGGCATCGATAGCAAACGTCCGACTGCCATCTCGATCCCAATTGGCAAAAAATCCGCCGGTTTGGGATCTTCCAGTTCCGGATCCTTTTGTACGAGACCGATCACGGTTTGGTTTTTAACCTGTGCTTCCTGCACCGCCATAAGAGAGGCCTCACGTCCCACAAATATCGGTGAGACCATGCGCGGGAAAACAACCAGATCGCGTAGCGGCAAAACAGCGGCTTCGATCAGGCCGTCTTCGTCCGGTTCTTGATTAGGCACACGGTAAAGTTCTTCGGTGCGCTGCGAAAGCGCCAGGTTGAAATTATCTTCTTCTTCGTTCCAATCAGTTTGGTGATTCATCCACTAAATTCTTCTCTCTGTTCCCAAATCGTTTCTTCCACTCCGCCATTACCTCCGCAGTAACGAACATGCTGCCTGCCGATAACACAATGCTACCATCTTTTTCTGACATCTCCAAAGCTCGTGAAACAGCGACGTCGACGGTCGCTGCCACCTCGCTCGGAATATCAGCTTTCCGTGCTAATTCCTGGATTTTCTCAGCTTCGAGGGCACGAGGATGGGCAGATTTTGTCACAAAAAGCCGCCTGACCTTAGTCTTTATTTCCTGGAACATACCAGGAATGTTTTTATCTTCCGAAGCCCCAAAGATGAGATAAACCGGCAAATTCGGAAAATAATCATCGAGAGCCTGTCGTAAGCGTGCGAAGGAATCCTGGTTATGGGCCGAGTCAAAAATCACAGGTGGCTTACGCCTGACCACCTCAAACCGGGCAGGCCATTTTACTTGTTCAAAGCCTTTTTGGACGCTCGTATCCGAAATATTCATTCCGCTGGTTCTTAGGGCAGCATATGCCGTTGCGGCATTTTCAACTTGATGGACTCCAAGCAATGGCATTTGCAGGTTGAGGGTCGAAGATCGAAGTTTATCGACCAGTTCCAGCGATTGGCCGTCGAGAGAATGACTTAATGACCTGAAGGCAACATCGCGTCCAATCAATGTGAAGGGCCCTTTCTGCTCTTTTGCAATACGCATCAGGACTTCCAATGCCTCCTCCTTTTGCGGGGCGGATACAACTGGAACCCCTGGCTTGATGATCCCAGCCTTCTCCCCAGCGATTTGAGTCAGGGTATTTCCCAAAACGGCCATATGATCATAAGATAGCGAGGTAATAACTGAAACCACTGGGATGACCACATTGGTTGCATCCAACCTGCCGCCAAGACCAACTTCAAAGACCGCTACATTAACTTTTTGTTGGGCAAAGTATAGAAAGCCAAGTGCCGTTGTGATCTCAAATGTGGTCAGTTTTGGTATTTTCGAAACAGCTGATCGAATTTGGCTAACAAGTTCTACAAATCCTGAATGTGAGATGGGCTCACCACTGATCTGGATCCGCTCACAATAATCCAATAGATGTGGCGAAGTATATAAACCAACGCGATAACCAGCAACCTTCAAGGCCGAAGCGCACAAAGCGCTGACAGAGCCTTTCCCCTTGGTTCCTGCCACGTGGATGATAGGATATTGATCCTGTGGATTTCCAAGTGCAATCATCAATGCCCGCATGCGGTCGAGGTTAAAATCTGCCTTGGCAAGCTCGGATGAATGTTTCAGGCTATAATCCACGAAGGAGTAAATATAGTCGAGGGCAAGATTGTAGGCGGTTTCGATGTCAGACATGCATGCGATTGTAAATGGTAAACAGTAAATCGTAAATCGGAATTTAATGAATGATCGGGACGCTTACAATCCACCTGCACCTCCCCACCTGCTCCTCACTAAAAGAAAAGCGCGGACACCTCAAGCCGCTGATCGCGCGCTTACACCGCGAGTTCAACGTCTCCGTAACTGAGATGGATTATCAAGATATGTGGCAGGAGGCAATCATAGCCTGCGCTATGATAAACCCGGATGCTTCCCATATCGAACGATCATTGCAAAGCACGGCAAAATGGATTGAAGCGAATTGGCCGAATGGGGATGTCATCGATCAGAAAATCGAATTGATATCATAATTGCACATTGAAAACGCAAACAGCTATAATTTTTTACCAGCTCACTATACACTAAATCGAACGGAGACCACATGGACCTGGGACTCAAAGATAAACGCGCTCTCATAACAGGCGCATCAAGAGGATTGGCAAATGCAACCGCCTTACTTCTTGCAAAGGAGGGCTGTAAAGTTGCGATCAACAGCCGTGCCGAGGATAAACTCAAAGCAGCGGCTGCCATGATCACAAAAGAAACCGGCTCGCCGGTCATTGCTTTGGCTGGGGATGTCACCGATCCATCCGTACCGGACAAACTGGTTTCACAAGCCGTAAATGAATTGGACGGGCTCGACCTCCTGGTAACAAATGCGGGCGGACCGTCAGCCGGCACGTTCGAATTATTCGATGATTCTCAATGGGATAAGGCGATCAATTTATCTTTCCTGAGCCATGTCCGCCTAATACGCTCCGCGCTGCCTCATTTGAAAAAGTCTACAATAGCCAGCGTTTTAACCATGACCTCATATACGGCCAAACAGCCACTTCCTAACCTTGTTCTCTCAAACAGTATCCGGCTTGCAACTATCGGGCTGACTAAAAGCCTGGCGTTGGAGCTTGGTGGTGAGGGTGTCCGTTTTAATTCCATCTTGCCGGCGACGATAGACACGGACAGGATCCGGGAGCTTCAGCGTTTCCGGGCACAAATAAACAGTACGACCGTGGAAGAAGAATACGCCAAAGATGCCAGGAACAGCGTCTTTGGTCGGATCGGTCGACCCGAAGAATTTGCAAATGCGGCTGTCTTCCTGTTATCCCCCGCCGCTTCGTATATTACCGGCGTGATGCTCGTGGTCGATGGCGGACAATATAAAGGCACATTCTAATTAGCCGATTGATCTAGAATACGTTCAGTAACCGGTAATTTCAGGAAACTGAGAAATTCTTCCAACCACCGTTTAGTTTCTGTTAGCCGATTTCTGATATAAGCGTGTTTAGAAAATAATATAAGAAGCAGTCGATCCTTTCACTTGTCGGAAAAACAAGTGTAAATTTACATGTTATGCCCCTTAGATTCCTTTCTATGAAAAAATTATCGTTTCTCGCCCGGACCTCACTTTTGCTAAGCTTCTTCTTTGCGCTGGATAAAGTGTTAGCCTTTGGCAAGACGCTGCTTTTCAACAAGATCGTGGGGTTGGAAGGGATGGGCATTTTTGGCGCAGCAAATAACATACCTGATTATCTTTCTGCACTCCTCTCCGGAGGGGCATTAGGTATGGCTTTTATTCCGGTTTTAACTGAGTATCTTGACAAACAGGGGCGCCGTGAAACCTGGGATTTGTTCTCCCGGATTATCAACCTGGCGTTTGTCATTACTGGCGGCGTATCATTAATTATCATTCCATTGGCACAACCGTTTGTACGGTATGTAATCGCCCCGGGATTTACTCCGGATCAACAAATCCTTACTGCCTCATTAATGCGCCTCGATTTAGTCGCCATACTGATTTTCTCGATCAGCGGACTGGTAATGGCGAGTCTTCAAGCAAACCAACACTTTGTCCTTCCGGCGCTGGCACCCATTTTATATAACCTGGGACAAATTTTTGGGGTTACGATTCTCAGCCCCAGCATTGGCCTGCGCCTGGGACCTGTCCATCTTCCAGCCTTCGGCTTGGGGCTGTATGGGTTAGTCTATGGAGTGATTCTGGGCGCGATCTTGCATTTATTGATCCAGGTACCGGGATTAATACGTTACGAGTTCCATTGGATACCCATCCTGGAATTGAAAAGTGCAGGGGTTCAACGAGTGTTGATCCTTCTCGGACCGCGCGTTCTTACCATGGCCTGCATTCAGGCATATTTTGTAGCTCGTGACAATCTAGCCTCCCATTTTGACACAGTTGGCGTTGGCGCGCTTAATTTAGGTTGGACAATCGAACAGGTCCCGG
>JBGQIO010000212.1:0-6546 GCA_041498515.1 Anaerolineae bacterium | reverse complement strand
GGTCTCATCGGGGAAGGTTGCGAAAGAAATGACCTGCGGGACATTGGCCAACGCCTCCCCAAAGCCGAGTGATTTGGGCAGTTCAAAGACCGGGTTAACTCCGTGCACGAACAATACTTTGATGGCGCCTGACTTAATTTTTGAGACGAAGTCAGCCATTTCCTGCATGCTTGCCGGTCGGTGATATATATCCGCTAAAGGCGCAGCGGCGGAAAGGAAAACGCCGCCCTCTTTTCCGAGATTACCGATAAAAGTATTGAGCGCCAGGATGGCTTCTGCGGTCTGCAGTCCATTGGATTGACCGAGCGCCGCGCCTCCGGGGATCGCCAACGGCCGGTTGGCATTCATAAAAAGATCGGCCAGACGCTTTAGCGTATCAAGGCTGATATCGGCCGTCGCAGCCGCATTATTCACATCTACATTGGCAAAAGCAGGTGGTAGGGAAACGCTGCGCGCTTCAGCCGCGAGCCGTCCGATCGCCAGCACGACCAGCGCCTCACTACCCGGTTTGAGCGGGATCCACTCATCCGCTTTGGCGCCGGTCTGCGACATCCGGGCTTCGAATTGGACGAAGGTACCGCGACGTCCCGGTGTTCCCTGGCGTAATTTTGCAAAATTGCGCGTCTGGGCAACCGGCGAGAGCCATGTCTCAAGGAAGTTTGCGCCAAAGGAGAAAACCATATCCGCGCCGCCGATATCGAAGAAAGGCAGGGCAGCCTGTCCGAACATTTCATTGGCAGCTTGGATCAACGTCGTACGTGCTTCGAACATACCCAGGGCACCGTAACGGAGGGGACTGGGCGCTCCGATGGATTTCGTGATATCCGTGACGAGGTCGAACAGGTGGTCGGGAGCCATGCCCATCAGGAAGGCGATCTCACTGGGTTGATTCTTGCTCAATGCCTCTGCTAAGACCTGGACGGCACCATCCCAATCCATTTTCACGGTTTCGTTCCCGCCTCGCTTCGTGCGCTGAAGTGGATCGGTTACTCGATCGGGGTTATAGAGGCCTTGAAGTGTAGCCTGCCCCCGCGCGCAGGTTTTACCGAGGTTGACCGGATTGTTTTGGTTTCCTTCAACCTTGAGTGCCCGTCCCTGCATGGTTCGAACGATAAGGCCGCAGCCCGCCGAGCATTCACGGCAGGTTGTTGCGTAATAAGTGCTCAGGCCGTTATATGTATACTCCGGCATCTTCGTGTACGGTTCGCGTGTGACGTACCGCGAGGCCGGCCCGCAACCGGTGAGCACGGCGGTGGTCGCCGCCCCAACGCTGGCTAATTTCAGGAAATCCCGCCGGGAAATATTTTTAGTCATATCGGTTCCTCTCACCCGGTTTAATAATGACACGTACTGCAATCGGTAAGCTTTGCAAAAAGCACGGGGTCGTTCTTGGCCTTCTGACGATGACAATTGAGACACCAGCCCATGTTGATCACCTGCGGATTTTGATACACAGTATCTTTACTAACGTCACCGTGGCAATCCTCGCAGTTCAAGCCTGCCGCAATGTGCGGACGGTGGACAAAATGGACAAAGTCCGGTACTTCCGCGACCGGTACCCAAACAATGGGCTTATTGTTCTTGACATATTCTGCCAGCTTGGGCAGTTCCGTGCCTTGAATGGGGATTTGTTGATGGCAGCCCCAACATTTTGTCTCGGTGGGGATTCCGGGCGATGGGCCGCGTAGCGCGCCGGGATGACAATATAAACATTGAATGCCCAGCCCGACATGCAAATTATGCGGGAACTGGATGGGTTGCTCTGGAGGTTTTTGCGTTTCGGAGATCCCCCAAACCGCTCCGCTGAATAGGACCAGCAATGCGATGAGCACTCCAATCCGCCCAAGCGGTTGATTCAACGCATTGAATACCTTAGTGATCATGGATGCTCCTGAAAATGGATTACAGGGTATTGCGGAATCTTTTATTTCGAGTTACCGCTTCTCGCTATAACTGATGAGTGCAGGTCTGTCGATTAAAAAAAGTGCTGTGTTCCTTCAAGATGAATAGTATTCCGGGCCGCCTACCATATCCCTTCCACATCGGCGGCATTATACTGCAAAAGTGTAAAAAAATATACATAGTTGATGGTATTTCACTAAGAAGGCCCATGATATACTAATTGACACCATGAATCGGAGAATCATTCGGACTCTCTATCCAGTACTTATGGTTGTTTCCGGGATTATTCTCGCACTGACCGGCGCGATTTCCGGCCCTGGTCTTCTTATCAAAACCCATGCAGGAGCAGCTGCTCTTTTTCAAGCCTCTACTCCCACGCCAATTCCCGCAGCCATCTCAAGGGCAGGGTCGACCGATGGGATCATGTTGATGGGTGTGGTCATCGTTATGATTGTGCTCCTGCCAATTTTATTGCGGCGCAGTACCTGGACAAACATGACTCACCCCGAATCTCATAATTCGTCGGAAAAATAGATGGGACGGCGGTATTCGCCGTCCCATCCTATTTTCGCGAAGCACCCCGTGGGTTCCGATCCTCTCCCCTCGCCCTTTGGGATGCGAAGCATAAGCGCAGCGAATCCTGTGGACGCGAAGCGGTATCACCACCAGGGTCACTACCAGAGGGTCGCGAAGCACGCCGGAGGCGACCGGGGGTGAGGGCACACGGGAATACAAAATATGCCCATGATTAAATTAAGGGTTAATCATATTTTTATTGTGATTTCCAATTCTTTGCCATGTCAATTCGTTCAGCCAAAGGTGGGTGGGAATAGAACATAAAAACCACCCATTTCTCTGGGTCAACTTCCCCAAGATTCTGATTCGCCAGTCGAACGAACGCGGAAGAAAAGGCTTCGTTCTTACCCGTTGTTTGTAACGCGTATTCATCGGCCAGGCGTTCACGCCACCGCGAGACCGCGTTATCAATGGGCGAAGTGAGAAAGCCGTAAATGGCAAGGATTAATCCGAGTGCGGGAAACGCAGCCACATCGCTCACGCTTGAAAAGCCGAAGAAAGTTACAGCCCAGTTCATCGCCAGCGAGGCCAGGTAAAAACCGATCAGCGTGCTGATGGTACCGAAGACGATCAGAAGCAGGATATCGCGATGGACTTGGTGTCCCAGTTCATGGGCTAGCACCGTCTCGATCTCATCGGGTGTGAACTCGTTGATCAGTGTATCGCCCAACACGATCCGCCGCGTGTTGCCGATGCCGGTCAGCGCCGCGTTCGCGGATTTCGTGCGGCGCGACATATCGAACTTATATACCCCGCGCACTTTTGTATGCGCGCGTTCGGCCAGTTTCAGCAAGCGCTCTGCCAGGTCCTTGTGTTCTTCGCCCAGCGGAACGAACTTATTGAAGATCGGCATGATCAGCACCGGTGCTAGGTTGGAAAGCAGGACATTGAAAACTAGCAGTCCACCGACCGCCCACAACCACCATAGGTCTCCGGTCGCGCGTAGGGCAAGATAAAGCAGTTCGAGCAGGATCAATCCGATCGGCGCGCCGACCAGCATTCCCTTGACTTGGTCCAGGATCCAATCCTTGAGTGTCTGTGTGGATTGGTCGAAGCGGTGCGGCAGGCTAAAACCGGAATAGTAACTTAAAGGAAGGTCGAGTATAAAATAGATACCGCCGAAGATAAAAACGAAAGCGGGCACGAGGAACCAGGGGTTCGTGAATACGGGACCGCGTTCTATAAGCCAGCTTCGCAGCGATATGCTCCAGCCAAGGAGTAGCCAGGCCAAAGTGTAAATGGCGCTCAGTGCAGTGTTCACCAACCACAGCCGCCGCGAGATGCGGGCGTAGACCTTGGCTTTCTTCTGTCTTTCAGGGTCAAGAGTTGTCATCCGTTAAATCCTTCCGCGCGCTTTGAGTTCCATCGGTAGCAGTGCCGCGTAGATAAAATCATTCGTCGGCGTCGGGACGCCGAATTGGCGGCCCATTCGGACGACCGCGCCGGTTTGATCGTCCAACTCGGATGGTTTGCCCTCCAGGATCGCCTTATGCATGGAGGCGATCACCTCTGCCGCGACCTTGTCAACATGATGGATAACCATATTTTGGACTACATCCTTCCCGAGATTAATGCCGCGTGCCTGGGCGATCTTTAGTATCTCTTCCATCGCTGCGATCAACATGGCGCGTGTTTCAGGTACCGAGCGAAATACCCCGGTCGGCTGGCGCGTCACCGCGCCCACCCCGCTGACGGCTGCCACGTAAATGAACTTTTCCCAAATCCCGACATAGATATCCGGCGGCACCTCTACCTTGATCTCGGGGATGCGCGCAAAGATCTGGCGTAATTCCTCTGCGCGTTGGCTGAGGGAATGATCGAGCTCGCCGAAAGCGATATAGGGGGTTACGCCCACATGCTCGATATGCCCGGGACCGGCGATGAACGAACTGATGCGGCAGAAGCCGCCCAGTTCTTGCTTTTCGCCAAAAGCCTTTACCAATTGATCGGTCGGTTCTATCCCGTTGCCGAGCCATATGGCGAAAGTTTCCTTCTTCATTAATGGTCTCATCAGTTCGATTGCATCCGGAACATTCCAGGCTTTGGTGGCGAGCAGAACCGCATCTACCGTTCCGGCCTCGGCAGGATCTTCGGTCGCGTTAATAGGATGGACGATAAAATCACCGAGCAAGCTGTCCACGCGCAAACCGTGTTCACGGATCGCTTTTAAATGTTCGCCTCGTGCAATGAAAGTCACGTCCTCGCCCGCTTGTGCGAGCTTGCCTCCGAAATATCCGCCTACGCCGCCCGCACCGAAGATGGCAAATCTCATTTTGCTTTCTCTTGCTCCGCCGCGAGATGCACGATGACTTGCTCGCTGGTCATCACCTGGCCATAGGATTTAAGCGCCGCCAGAAATGCTTTGTGGACTAGCTCGGCAGGGATGGTCGTATCGCCGTACTTCAGGTCCCGTGTAGCGCAGGCATCTTCAGCAACGATCACTTGATAGCCAAAGTCCGCCGCGGCGCGGGCCGTCGCATCTACGCACATATGGGTCATCATGCCGGTGATGACCACCCGTTCGATGCCCCAGCCTTTGAGCAGGGCGAGCAAATTCGTCTCGCGGAAGGAATTGGGATGATGCTTCAGCACCAGCGGCTCGCCCTCGAAATGTGCTGCCGCATCGTGAATATCTGTGCCGCTGTCGCCTGGAAGAAAGAAGGTTGCATCCGGTTTTAGGGATACATGCTGGATGTGCACTGTTTTTTGCTTGTGGTCGCGGAAGCACTGCAGCAGCATTTTGGCCTTTTGTGCGGCTTCAAGCGGTCTGACCAGCTCCATCCTGCCGCCGGGGAAATAATCTTTCTGAATATCTATAATGAGCAATGCAGTTTTCATGGGTTCTCCTTATTTTCTCCCGAAATCCGCAGGGTTTTCTCCCCACTCTTCGGTATCCCACTTAAAGACTTTATGGGTCTCATGGAACTTCAAGGCCTGCTCTGCGCGTGCGATCAATTCGAACAACATCGTGTTCGATGATAGGCGCGCTAGCTTCGTGTTGCACTTTTTGGCCTTCACCCAGGTAATGGCGTTCTCAGAATCGGAGTAGATCGGCCACTCGAGCTGATGTTTTGTCAGGTAATCCATTGCTCGGACGATGGCTAAAAACTCTCCGACGTTATTGGTCCCGTCTGCAAACGGTCCGGCATGGAAGATCCGTTTCCCTTTTTCTGTTTCCACACCCTGATATTCAAGAGCACCCGGTGAGCCCGAGCAGGCCGCATCCACGCATAAGCTGGGCAGGATGGGTTTGACTCTCGCCCTCTTCCACTTTCCAAGTGTGGATGGCTTGCCTGCGTATTGAACATACTCCCCGTTGAACGCAGCCTCGGCTTCTTTACGGGTCTCAAAAGCCTTGTAGCGTGCGCCGACGAATCCCTTCACCTGCGATTCACATTCCGGCCAGGACGTAAAAATTCCTCTCTTCCGTCCCTTCCAAACCACATAATATTTTTGTCTGTTCATCGACCTTATTGTAATTGAATTCGCATAACGGTTTATGTTTGGCTCAATAACTTTACCTGCCCGGCATTTCCGCCCACCGGACTGATTTCTTTTTTGATTCGAGATCGAATATCAACGAGCTGGGAAGACAACGGCCTTGGACTCAAAAACTTTCATTGCCTTGCTTTTGCTCCGGGATGATTATGAATGATCCGAACAGACCGTTTTCTTTAATTCTGCCTTCAGCACTTTTCCCATGGCGTTGCGCGGCAGCTCTTCTCGTAAAATAATTGTCTTGGGGGATTTGTAGGGTGCCAGGTGTTGTCTGCAATAACCGATTAAGTCTTCGCTTGAAACTGCCTGGTTGTGCCTCAGAACAACTACGGCCACAACGCGTTCCCCCCACTCGGGGTCCGGGCAGCCGATTACGGCATTGGATTCAACGGCCGGGTGCTCATTGAGGACGCGTTCGACTTCCGGAGGATAGATGTTCAAGCCTCCACTGATGATCAAATCCTTCGAGCGCCCGCACAGGGTAAAGTATCCGTCGGGTTCGCGATACCCCAGGTCGCCCGTGCGGAACCATCCATCGGATGTGAAAGCCTCGGCTGTCTTCCCCGGCTG
>JBGQIO010000211.1:0-6556 GCA_041498515.1 Anaerolineae bacterium | reverse complement strand
CGAGAAGGGTGTCCTTGCGAAGCACTTCTGCGAAGCGCTTAGAAGCCCGACGAAGCAATCTCAGAATGTCATGAAAGTACGAGATTGCCCCGCCCTAAAGAACAGGATCTTCGACTGCGCGGGATCTTCGACTTCGCCAAAGAACGGCTCGCAATGACACATTGAATCTGCGATTTACTGAATTTATCTGTATTCATTGTCGGCTTTTATCCGCTACATCCATTACGTAGCTCACGATCTCATCGGCGATGTCCACTCCGCTGATCGGCTGTGCGGTGTGGAACTCCATCGTGTGGTTGATCTCGTTCACCACCAGTCCCTTCTCAGGGTGCTCGACCAGGTCCACGGCCAGCACCCCGCCGCCCACTGCCTCCGCCGCCTTTAGACACAGGGCTTCGATCTCCGGTGTGAGCGGGCAGAGCTCCCCCTCGGCGCCTCGGGCGGTGTTCGTTATCCAATGCTCCGACTTGCGATAGATGGCGGTCAGCACGCGTTCGCCGACCACGATCGCCCGGATATCGCGGCCCGGCTTGGCGATGTATTCCTGAATGTAAAAGACGGAGTGCTGCACTGATCCGAGCATGGCCTTATGTTCCAGGATGGCCTCGGCGGCGTCACGATCATTGATCTTGGCCAACAGCCTTCCCCACGATCCGACCACGGGCTTGAGCACCACCGGATAGCCAAAGGCTTCGATCGCAGCCAGGGCCGCTTCGGGCGTGAACGCAACTACGTTGTGAGGCTGAGGCACGCCCGCCCGCGCCAGCATAGCGGAGGTGGTCAGCTTATCGCCGCAGATTTCAGCGACTGCCGCCGTATTCACCGTGGGCACATGGAAGGCGTTCAAGACTCGCAAAGCATTCAGCCCGCTGGTGAAGCTGATACTGCGTTCCAGCACGGCATCGAACGCCCGCCAGGGCTGCGGGTCTTCCAGGTCGAACGAGATCGTCCGGTCGTCGAGGCGCTCGTAATCGATGCCGCGTTTTTCCAGCGCGGCAAAGATCCATTTTTCCTCCACGCGCACGCGGGAATAGAGCACGCCGATGTGCAGGCGTTTTCGCATTAAGCTACTCGCCCCAATCCTCTTGTTCCATGGGAGCCGGCTGAACGGCGGCGGGCTGGAGGGAGACCACCTCCAGGTCGACTCCGCAATCAGGGCAGACAATGATCTCGCCCACTTCGGTGTTCTCTGCCAGGTTGATCTCGGCTGCGCATTCAATACAGGAAACGTTGTTCATTTTTTCTCCTTGTTTGTTTTATTTCCGAATTGATTCTTTTGCAAATTGGATCTGATTTTTAACCGACTCCGGAGCCGTTCCCCCGATGACGTTTCTCCGTTCGACGGATTTCATTGGATCGAAGACTGCGTATACGTCCGCCTCGAAAGCAGGGCTCAGAGACTGATATCGTTCGATCGGGAACGACTCAAGTCCGAGGCCATCCTCCGAGGCGGCACGGACGACTTTGCCCACCAGTGCATGTGCCTCGCGGAACGGGATCCCTTTCCCCGCCAGGTAATCTGCCAGGTCGGTTGCCATCATGAACGAGTCGATCGCGGAGCGCATGCGCTCAGGGCGAACGGTCAACGTTTGCAGGGCTCCGGCCAGCACGGGCAGGATGCCGCGCAATATGTCGTAGGCCGTGAAGACCAGCGCTTTATCTTCCTGCAAGTCCTTGTCGTATGTGGACGGAAGTCCTTTTAGCATGGATAACATCCCAACCAGTTGGCCGATCAACACCCCGGCCTTGCCGCGCGTCAACTCGAACACATCGGGATTCTTTTTCTGAGGCATCAGGCTGGACCCGGTTGAAAAGGAGTCGGAGAGTTCGAAGAAACCAAACTCCGTGCTGGTATATAGGACGACCTGCTCGGCAAGTTTGCTCAAATGCACACCGATCAGTGCGGCACAGAACAGGAACTCTGCGGCAAAGTCGCGGTCTGAAACGGCATCCAGGCTGTTGGGGGAAGGCATCTTAAAATGAAGCGCCTCCGCCAATGCCGCGCGGTCGATGCGGACCGGTGTACCGGCCAGCGCGCCCGAACCCAGAGGCAGCACGGAAATCCGTTTCGTTAATTCGGCGAGACGGTCGCCATCCCTTTGGAGCGGCCAGAAGTGTGAAAGCCACCAGTGTGCCAGCAGGATGGGCTGAGCCCTCTGGAGATGTGTATAACCCGGCATGAGCGTCTCGTTCGCCGCCTCGGCACATTCGATGAACACCGATTGCAGATCGATCAGTCCATTTTGGAGGGCGGGCAGGGACTGCAGCATCCAAAGTCGGAAGTCTGTGGCAACCTGGTCGTTGCGGCTCCGACCGGTATGTAATTTACCGGCTGCCGGGCCGACCAACTCCGTCAGGCGCCGCTCGACAGCCGTATGGATGTCTTCATCGTCGGGAGCGAAGGAAAACGTCCCGTTGGAAAATTCATCGAGAATGGCATGCAGGCCGCGGGTAATATCAGCGTGTTCGCCATCGAGCAGCATACCCGCGCGATGCAAAGCCTGCGCCCAGGCCAGGCTGCCCTCCACATCCTGCGCTGCCAGGCGCCGGTCTACCGGCAGGGACGAGTTCAGGTCCCGGGCGGAGGCGTCCAATTTTCCGTCGAAACGACCGCCCCACATATTCATCATCCCGCCTCCTTCAATCACGTTTGAACCTTGAATAATCGGGCCTGGGCATGTCCATGCCGGAGACGGGCAGCCCGTTGAGAGCGCGCACCTTCATGGATAATCCGAATAAACGAATAAATCCTTCCGCGTGACTCTGGTCGTAAACATCCTCCTGGCCAAAGGTTGCAAAATCTTCTCGATATAAACTGAACGGGGACTTGCGTCCGGCGGAGATGATATTGCCTTTAAAGAGCTTGAGCCGCACCGTGCCGGTGACGGGGCCCTGGGTTGAATCCACGAAGGCATCGATGGCTTCGCGCAGCGGCGTGAACCATAAGCCGTTATACGTCAGCTCGGCGTATTTGACCGCCACCATCTCCTTGAAATGCATGGTCTCGCGGTCGAGGATCAATGATTCCAGTTCGCGATGGGCAAAAAACAGGATCGTGCCCCCGGGAGTCTCATACACTCCATGGGACTTCATCCCCACCAGCCGGTTTTCGACCAGGTCGACGCGCCCGACCCCATGCGTCCCACCGATGGCGTTGAGCCGTTCGACGATCTTCGCCGGCGACAATTTTTCGCCGTTGACCCCCACAGGTGTTCCGCTCTCGAATTCGATCGTGACATACGCGGCTTCATCCGGGGCGTTCTCCGGGGAGGTGCTGATCTGGTACATGGATTCTTCCGGCTCGTTCCATGGATCTTCCAGCAAGCCGCCCTCGTGAGAAATATGCCAGAGGTTCGAATCACGGCTGTATATCGACTTGATGGTCGCGGTGACCGGTACGTTGTGTTTGGCGGCAAAGTCAATGGCATCTTCGCGCGAGCGGATCTCCCATTCGCGCCACGGCGCGACGATCTTCAAGCGCGGGTCGAGCGCCATGACAGTCAGCTCGAAGCGCACCTGGTCATTGCCTTTGCCCGTCGCACCGTGGGCGACGGCATCGGCTCCCACCTCGTGCGCGACGTCCACCAGGTGTTTGGCGATCAACGGCCGCGCCACCGACGTACCCAGCAAATATTTGTGTTCATAGATCCCGCCGGCTTTCAGCATCCGGAACAGGTAATCTGCGGCAAACTCCTCCTTGAGGTCCCGGATCACACACTGGCTGGCCCCGCTCCTCAAAGCTTTCTGTTCCAGGCCGCGCAGGTCTTCGTCGCCCTGGCCGACATCGGCGCAAAAGCAAACGACCTCACAGGAATAATTCTCCTTGAGCCAGGGGACGATCACAGACGTGTCCAATCCTCCGGAATAGGCCAGGACGATCTTCTTCACTTGCGGTTTCGGTTTGGTTTTCATGACAGCTCCTTATGCAAAATTAGTTCTTTCCATCGCTCATCCCGTGATCTGCTGAAAATAAAACAGCCCTCCGAGAAGGAGGGCTGTTTGGGTTCACCGGCAGGTGCGCTTTTGTACTGCCTGCCTATTCCATCATCCGAACCAAAAAAGATCCAACCTTCTCCAGGAGAAGTGGATGCGGACGACGGGTGCGCGGGCTGACAAAAAGCCTTGACATATTAGGCGGTATTCTACCACCCACCGCAGATATGTCAATACTATTCAGGCTGACATAATTCCTGTATAGGGTTCGCGTCGCGGTCCGCAATGTTATTCAGGCGTTTTATATTTGCATCAAAAGATCCTTTTCGCTTCAGGCCATTACTTTAGCCTGGGCCAATACATAATCCACCATCTTCTCCGGGATGTTGACTCCCGTTGTGGTGATGCTGTTGCGGAACTCCATGGTGTGGTTGATCTCGTTGATGGTCAGGCCGTTCTCGGTCTCGAACAAGTCGAGCGCCAGCATCCCGCTGCCCATGGCCTGCGCGCCGCGCCGGCACAGGTCTGCGATCTCCTCGGTGACGGGACAATTGGTGGCAACCCCGCCGCGGGCCGTGTTGGTGATCCAGCTTTCCGAGGAACGGTAGATGGCGCATATGGCTTCTTCACCGATCACGAAGGCGCGGATGTCGCGTCCGGGCTTATTGATATATTCCTGGATGTAAAAGACCTGATGGTTGACGCCCAAGGCCGCCTTATGTTCGATGAAAGCCTCCGCTGCCGAACGGTCGTCCACTTTGGCTAACAGCCGCCCCCACGACCCAATCACCGGTTTAAGCACGCAGGGGTAACCAACACTATCCATTGCGGCAAGTGCGGAATCCTCATCGAAGGCCATCAGCACACGCGGCGTCTGGATATTATTCCGAACCAGGATCTGGCTGGTGACATATTTATCGCCGCAGCGTTCGGCGATGATGGAAGGATTAATGACGGGAACGCCTTGTGCCTCGAAGATCCGGGAGATATAGAGACCCCGGGAATAGGAGATGGACCGTTCGAAAAGCACGTCAACCTCCCAGGATGGTTTTGAGATATCGAAGTACGTCTCGCCATCCAGGATCCGTACGATCTCCACTTTAGCGCGGCGCGTTAATTCTTCCAGCAGGAGCTTCTCCTCGGGGCGCAGGCGGGTCATAAGAAAACCGATGCGGGTCATAGGTTATTTCCTTTCAGGGATATGTTCGAGGGTCGCTATAATCCGGTCTGTCACTTGCTCGGTGCTCAGCGTACCGCCCAGATCCGGTGTGACAGCTTGCTGTGCGAGGCATTCAAGGACGGACTGGCGCAGCCGATCGGCACTGGAGGCTTCGCCGATAAAGTCAAGCATCATCGCGGCAGACAGGATGGTCGCGATCGGGTTGGCTCTATGCTTTCCGGCGAGGTCCGGCGCGCTGCCGTGCACCGGCTCGAAGACGGCAGATTGCAAGCCGAGGTTTCCGGAACAGGCTACGCCCAGTCCCCCGACCAGCATGGAGGCCTCGTCGCTCAGGATGTCGCCGAACAGGTTTGTAGTGACGATCACCTCGAACTGCCCGGGGTCGCGCACCAATTCCATTGCACAGGTATCCACCAACATTTCCTCGGTGAAGATCTCGGGATATTCACCGGCCACTTCCAATGCGGCACGGCGGAACAGACCGCCAGTCAGGCGCAGCACATTGGCCTTATGCACGACGGTAACTTTATGCCGGCCCTCGGCACGCGCCAGTTCGAAGGCTTTTCGGGAAATTCTTTCGGAAGCCCGGCGTGTAATGATCATTTCACCGATCGCCCGATTACCATTATCTTCGATCCGCTCCACTCCACTGTATAGATCCTCGGTGTTCTCACGCACGATCACCAGATCGATCCCGGGGCGCGAGGCAGGGTGGTCGATCGAGCGGCAGGGACGCACATTGGCATATAAGTCCAAAGTCTGTCGCATCCGTACGACCGGTGAAAAGAAGCCGGGGATATCCGGCGGTGTCGTCACGGCTCCAAACAATGTGGCATCAGATTTACTGATCGCTTCCAGAGTGGATTCGGGCAAGGGAGTGCCGTGCTTCTTGTAAGCACTGAACCCAATATCACCCTGCTGGAATTCCATTTGCAGATCAAGCGCCTCCAGGACCTTTTTCGCCTCGGCAATGACCTCCGGGCCGATGCCATCGCCGGGAAGCAGGCAGATACGGTAGCTCATAGCAGGTCCTCGATCTCATGCTCTTTGAGAAAGTTGACGATGCCACCCGCCTCGGCGATCTTCATGACGAAGGCCGGGAGAGGCCGCGCTTGATAGGTGTGATCCTTGGTGTGGTTGAAAATGCGACCGTTAGCGAGGTCGACCTCCACCTCGTCACCTTCCTCGATATCGGCGGAGGCTTCCGGGCATTCCAGGATCGGAAGGCCAATGTTGATGGAATTGCGAAAAAAGATGCGCGCGAAGGAGGGTGCAATCACGCATAAGGCTTGCGAGCCTTTGATGGCTATCGGTGCATGTTCACGCGAGGAACCGCAACCGAAGTTCTGGCCGCCAACCACTACGTCACCCGCCTTGACATTTTTGGCATACTCGGGTTTGATCTCACAAAAAACATTCTTCGCGAGCTCGAGGGGATCGATG
>JBGQIO010000210.1:0-6582 GCA_041498515.1 Anaerolineae bacterium | reverse complement strand
GCTTTTTGAACCTGCTCGCCCCGCGAGCCGCCAAATCCGAGAACCGGAATTTCGGGATCGTCACCCACAAGCATGACA
Organism: Anaerolineae bacterium; assembly: GCA_041498515.1. Taxonomy (GTDB): domain Bacteria; phylum Chloroflexota; class Anaerolineae; order Anaerolineales; family Villigracilaceae; genus Fen-1038. The sequence continues at coordinate 6,504 of JBGQIO010000210.1, read as the reverse complement.
CCTGCTAACTCGTAAGCAAAATACTGGGCGAGTAGATCAGCTGTGATCTGCGCAACTTCTTTTTTATCGTTAAGCCCGATCACTTGTTGGACCACTTCGTGGATCAACCCCAAATTACGTGCTCGCGCCTCGGCTTCTTCCCGAAGACGGCTGTATTCAATCAACCCTGCCAGATGACTGGCGATCACCACCATCAGGTGTTCATCATATTGACTAAACGCGTCGGGTCGGGTGCTTTCGAGGGTTAATAAACCGGTCGTTTGACTTCGATACTTAAGCGGGACGATCAGACCGGAACGCGCACCGGTATATAACGGTTTAAAATCAGGTGCAGAATCGCTCACACGCAGAATACTGCCCTTAAGAAAGGGAAAGATATGATGTCCGGTCAATGATGTCGATTGTGAAGTGAATTTTCCCTCCCGATTGCGAAACTCTCGAACAAGCTGGCCATCCGTTGATAGCAAATAAAGCGCGATCAATTCTGTGTCAAACGTTCGGGCAAGATGGCCAAAAACGCGCCTTGCAATCTGATCGAGATTCTGAGCGGAGGAAATGGTCAACGCAAAATCATTGAGCATGGCAAGCCGACCGAGGTGACCCGTTAACTCATTAAATGTGACAATGATTTCAACGGCCTGGGATACCTGTCTTGCAAGTTCTCTCAACTTGTTCAGCTCTTGGGGAGGAAATTCCTCCAGTCCCCACAGAGCTACTGCGCCAATCAATCGTTGACCGATAACAAGCGGAAAGCAAACCCAATATTTTGTTGATTTGCGAACCAAGTGCGGGAGATCTTGCCATTCAGGCTGGTCCTTTACAGCGATTAAATCTGTCAAAGTACGATTCAATCGACGAAGGATGGTGTTTGTTTCAATGGGTATCGACAGCGCAGCCACGCGCGAATCGTTCCATTGTGCCGCGATGTCAAGCATGTCCCCTCTGCGAATGGCGAGCCATGCCCCTTGCGGTTTTGCCACATGGACAAAATTAGTTAGCACCCGATCGAGGGCACGTGGCATATCGTATGCCAATTCGGCTTGGAAATTCGGAAGGTAATTCTCGACAATGCTTTCGGACAGCTGGGATTGCATTAATCCTGCTACTAATTCCCAAACACTTCGTTCCGTTGTGTTTTGATGATCCGCACCGACAAGGAGCACTTGCGATAACTCGATCATCGGAAAACAATACAAACGGGTCGCATCCAGCTTAGAGTTTTCAGGTAAAGTGACGGAACGAATGTCGTTTCCTTGAAGTGCCCCCTTGAGCCATGCGTTTATTTCTAGCTGAGCCAAAAATTTCGCCAATCCATTATGCTTGGTTTTAGGTAGACTATGCGCAATACTTACAAACCATCGGTCTTTTTCACGGTCGGCAATTACGACCCAATTTGCGCCCGTTAACTGGCAGGCTTCTTTGAGGTGAATTTCTACATTTTTAATCATCACACGCCAGTTTTCCAACAAAATTATACAGCACGACCAGAAGCTATAATAGTATAAAATATGACCAATTTAACTGTCATTAACCTGCGTATTACTCATTTCCGGATTTATCCGGAAATTGTGAAAGGTTGAATAAGGCGAGATGCCCAATTTAATCATAGTTGGTGGTGGCCTGGCGGGGACGGAAGCAGCATGGCAAGCCGCGGAACGTGGTCTGGAAGTTGACCTTTATGAAATGCGCCCCACTCTTTCGACAGGCGCACATCAGACGGAATATCTGGCCGAATTAGTTTGTTCCAACTCACTTGGTTCGAAACTACCGGATCGAGCCTCCGGCATCCTAAAGAACGAGTTAAAACGGCTCGGTTCAATGCTGATGGAATGTGCGGAGGCTTCTGCCCTCCCGGCCGGAGCCGCCCTCGCAGTGGATCGCGAGCTCTTCGCAAGACAAGTTACAGAACGGGTCCAAAATCATCCGGGTATTCGGGTGATCCGGAAGGAAGTCACAGATATTCCCGACAGCCTTTGCATTATCGCATCCGGTCCATTAACCTCACCTCAGCTATCCAAAAATATTTCTGTCTACAGTGGTAATGAACATTTGTTCTTTTTCGATGCCATTGCACCGATCGTCTCTTACGAAAGCATTAATACGCAAATCGCCTTTCGAGGATCTCGCTATGGTCAAGGCACACAAGGCGAAGGCGATTATATTAATTGCCCGTTTACCAGGGAGGAATACTATACTTTTGTAGAGACCTTGCTCCCTGCCGAACGGATTGAATTAAGAACGTTTGAAGAAGCCATTAAAGGAGGCGTGAAGGCTGGGCAATTCTTTGAAGGCTGTCTGCCGATTGAGATAATCGCGGAACGCGGTAAAGACTCTTTGGCTTTTGGACCGATGCGGCCTGTCGGGCTCATGGATCCACGCACGGGGAAGCGACCCTTCGCAGTTGTCCAACTCCGACAGGATAATCTTGCCGGCAATCTTTATAATCTCGTAGGTTTTCAAACCAACCTGAAATATAACGAACAAAATCGGGTCCTTCGGCTCATTCCTGGCTTGGAGAAGGCTGAGTTCGTTCGTTATGGACAGATGCACCGCAATACTTTCATTGCTTCACCAAAACTTCTCCGACCCACCCTTCAATTTATTAACCGGAGTGATCTTTTTTTTGCCGGCCAGATCACTGGCGTGGAGGGCTATGTGGGCAACATAGCAACCGGGCTGATGGCCGGCATCAATGCGGCAAAAATCCACAAATCCGAACAGCCTTTCACCTTGCCACGAACAACGATGTTGGGCGCGCTATGTCATTACATCACCCATGCCGACATCAAAGACTTTCAACCTATGAAATCTAATCTCGGAATATTGCCTCCTCTTGAATCCACAAACCAACTTGGAAAGCGCGAACGGGCAAAAGCGTATGCAGATCGGGCTAGCATTGACCTCGATGACTTCCTGAGGTAACCAGAGGTTAGACTTCGGTTTAATAAAATCAACCATGATGACAAAAAAACGGATTGTTCTCTATCTTGGCGCAATCGGCTTCCTTTTTGTACTGCTGGGTTTTTGGTATATCTGGGCGTTCAGTCAGAATGATCGCCCAGGTACAAAAATATTTGATGGCAATCGGGCATACAATGATGTAAAGACCCAGGTTGCATTTGGTCCTCGCACTCCCGGATCGCAAGCCCACACAAAAATCCTAAATTGGCTTCGAACCGAGCTTGAAGCAGCTGGGTGGCAGGTGCAAATCCGGGAGTCTGAATCAATGGATCATCCGATCCAAAACCTGGTTGCTTTTCGAACCGAGCAACCACCGGAGTATATCCTTGGGGCGCATTATGATACACGTATATATGCCGACCATGACCCTGATCCTTCTAAACAAAATCAGCCGACACCTGGGGCAAACAATGGTGCTTCTGGGGTTGCTGTATTACTCGAATTAGCACGCAGCTTACCGACTGGGAATCCACCTATCTGGTTGGTTTTCTTCGATGCAGAAGATAATGGTAAGATTCCCGGTTGGGATTGGATCCTCGGATCGAGAGCTTTCGTCTCTGAGATGACTGTAAAGCCAGTGGCTATGGTGCTTGTGGATATGGTGGGTGGAGTGAACGCAACGTTTTATATGGATGGCAACTCTGACACCCAACTGCGTGGATCGATCTGGGACACGGCCTCGAAACTCGGTTATGAAGACGTTTTTATTCCTCGTGTCAAATACAATATCCTGGATGACCATATTCCTTTCATACAGGCAGGAATCCCATCAGTAGATATCATAGATATAGATGACAAGTATTGGCTCACCACTTCGGATACACCTGAGCATGTTTCACCAAAAAGCCTGCAAATCGTCGGGAATGTGCTGTGGACCTGGCTAACAAAGCCAAACCCATGATCGGTTTTAAATTGCCAAAATACCCAGGCTATCGTAAACTATAAAGAGTCAGGGCTAAATTATCATGAATACTCACGAGCTCCTTACCCGTATCCGACCCGCGTGGCTGCAACGCGTTTCAATGAGTCTGGCGCGGGGTACGGACGCCCGTGAAGCCTTTACCGGTCAATTAGAGCATTTTTTTGATTCCCTGGAACAGGCTTTAACCAGCGGTAATCCGGCATGGCTCGATGCCACCCTTCTTGAATGGACCAGTTCTCCGACCCTGACCGATCTTCAACAAAAGAAGAACAATGTTGCCGAACTGATCAATAAGATTATTTCAATTACAAATGACGTTGCCTTGGAGGTTCTGGCGGAACCAGATGCGCTCAACCTGTTGACGACCATTATGCCGATCTACACGTATGCATTGGAAAAAATCGCCCGGCTGGAGATGGAAGCGCGTGTCACCTATGTTTCAAACGAACTCGTTCAGGTACAGCAAAAGCTTGAACGGCTCGATCGCTCAAAATCAAACTTCATATCTGTCGCTGCGCACGAATTAAAAACACCTCTAACCCTCATCGAAGGGTATGCATCCATGATCCGTGATATGGTTGCAAAGACCGACAATGCTCAAATAGATACGCTCCTCGCCGGGATCAACATCGGAATACAACGTCTTCGTGAGATCATAAATGATATGATCGATGTCTCGGTTATTGATAACGATCTATTATCCTTAAATCTACAGCCGCTCTGGTTGAAGCATCTTTTTGATTTGCTTAAGCACGATCTGGATGGGTATATCCTTGAACGCCATCAAACGCTGGAGATCAAAATTTTCCCCGGCAGCGAAATGTGGATTTACGCGGATTCCGAGCGCCTATACCAATGTTTCCACAATGTAATGATCAATGCCATAAAATATACGCCTGATAATGGCAGGATCACTGTGGACGGGCGAACTCTTCCTGGTTTTATTGAGATCACCTTGGCCGATACCGGCATAGGCATTTCACCGGAGAACCAGACCCTCATCTTTCGGAAGTTTAGCCAGGCTGGCCCCAGCTTGCATTCAAGTGGAAAAACGAAGTTCAAAGGTGGCGGACCCGGATTGGGTTTGCCGATCACACGTGGTATCATCGAAGCGCATGGCGGTACGATTTGGGTTGAATCCCCTGGTTTGGATGAATCAAAATGTCCGGGTTCAACCTTTCACATTTTGATTCCGACACGGACCGAACCGAACGATCCAAAAGTCGAGAAGTTATTTGGAAAGCTAGAGAAAGCACATCCCGAACCTGATGGCAAAGAGAAAACCTCAACCGACCCGTCCACCGCGTGAGCGTGCCTTCCTGGTCGGTGTGGAAATTTATCAGCAAAAGCATAACCTATCGCTCGAAGACTCACTTACAGAACTTGCTCTGTTGGCTGATACAGCAGGGCTGGAAGTCGTTGACAAGCTCACTCAAAAATTAGACCGGCCTTACGTTGAAACCTACATAGGTCCTGGTAAAGTCGAAGAACTAAAAGCGCTTGCAAACGAGACACTTTCACAGGTGATCCTCTTCGACGACGAGTTATCACCGCGTCATCAACGAGAATTGGAATTGTCGCTCGGACCCGATACTCGTGTCCTCGACCGCACTGCCCTTATCCTTGATATATTTGCGCAACATGCCCATACCGCGGAAGGAATGCTCCAGGTTGAATTGGCTCAATACGAATACTTCTTACCGCGGCTGACTGGACAATGGACGCATCTAGCCCGACAAGCCGGTGGCGGAGGCGGAAGGACCGGTTCTACTGGTGGTGTTGGTTTACGCGGCCCGGGTGAAACACAACTAGAAGTAGATCGACGCTCGATCCGGACTCGCATTGCGCACCTAAAGCGCGAACTTGAAAAGGTTCGCGCACATCGAATGCGTTATCGAGCCCAACGCAAACGCGCTCGAATACCGACCGTGGCACTTGTTGGCTATACGAATGCCGGAAAGTCTACACTTCTTAACCGACTCGCTAATGCAGATGTTTACACGGCAGATCAACTTTTTGCAACTTTGGACCCCACGACCCGCCGCGTCGAATTGCCATCCGGTTATCAAGCGTTGTTCACCGATACTGTGGGGTTTATCCAAAAACTTCCGACGACCCTGGTGGCGGCTTTTCAAGCTACTTTGGAAGAAATCACCGAGGCAGACCTTTTACTTCATGTGGTCGATATATCTCATCCGAATGCACTGAATCAATTCCAATCTGTGGAGGCCACATTAAACGAAATCGGGGCTGGCCACATACCAACAGTCACGGCATTGAATAAAATCGACCTCCTGAGCCGTCCTGAGATTGCTCGCGAGACGGTACGCAATTACCCCAAGGCCGTAGCGATATCATCCAAACGCGCCATTGGCTTATCGGAATTATTAGGCTTGATCAAACAGGAGTTGTATGAGAGGTACTTGCCGATCCTCGTCCGCCTGCCTTATCGACAGGGCGCCTTGATCTCTTTGTTCCATGAAACAGGCCAGGTCGAGCGGTTGGAACATGAACGCAGCGGGGTGCTGATGCAAGGACGTATACCGGGGCGTTTGGCCGCGCAGTTTTCACCGTGGCAAGTCACAGTAAAGGAACGCGACTCCGGTGAGGAGGAAATATAG
>JBGQIO010000209.1:0-6617 GCA_041498515.1 Anaerolineae bacterium | reverse complement strand
CGGTGGTTGAGTAGGGTCGAGCGCCAGCGAGACCCGTATCGAAACCACATCTTCTGCTTACCGGTCATAACCCGTTTTCGATACGCCCGACGAACACGGGGCTGCTCAACCAGCGGAGTTTTTCTAAGAATAATACCAATTGAATATCCTGTTATACACCGCCATCAGCATCTTCTTGATCGGTCCAAACTCCAATACGCGCTTTGCTAAACTCGGTTTACGTTTTAGGTTTTGCTTCCCCAGCTCCCCGCGCAGATAGCCGAGCGTGTTGCTCATGTTCATCGCCAGCGGATCGCTGACCATCAGCCGCAGGAGGCCCGCGTCGTTCATGCGCTTATCCAGCTGACGCACCTGGCCCATGGGTTTGTCCATGTCGAAGGGTATGAACTGTTGAAGTGTGGACTTATAAGAGGTGAACTGCCAGTGTGACGCACCCGCCATGGCGCTCACACCTTTATAAACTATCCTCCAGTCTCTAGTCTCTGAATATACTTTGCGATTTTCTTCTTCAGTCTGTCCAAGCGATAAGTTGAATTCGAGGAAAGTCTCCCACGGGATGAATTGTCCTTCTTCGAGTTTGGCGTTTTTACGCGCCCACCGGAGCGTGTTCTTGTAAAATTCTGGAGGCGTACGGAATGGGCGCGCGGTCACCATGCCCACCTCGGGAAAGGTTTCCAGAATTTCAACCGAACGCGCCAGCCAGTTAGGCGAGAACAACACATCGCTATCCGTGTAGGCGATGATCTCACCGGGCGCTCCGGCGAAAATGATATTCCATGCCCCTCCCTTGCCCATATTTTTTTCAGAGAGGACTAAATATTGAATTCGGCCCCCGTCTTTTTCGCTTATTAGATAGTCGCGCACCTCAGCGCATGAACCGTTATCGAACACCATTAGATCAAAGGGCAGGCCTGCATCTTTGCGCATCGACTCGATGCAGACTTTGAGCACCGCGAGCGTCTCGGCATAGAATCCACTCAGGAAGGGAATGTAGTTGAGCAGTGCGACAGTGACCCGCTCGGGTTCGGGAACCTTTTGGACGAATTTAGCTGGGTTTTGGCCTTTACGCATAAGTTTAATGTTCCAGGTTGAAGGTTGAATGTTCGTGAGATGGGATTCGTTACTCCGGGATCATGGACGATCCTCAATTCACGATTCCCGAATCCCGATTCTCGAATCTCGAATATCGAATATCGACTAACGAATTATCGAATATCCGGTATCGATCTATCGAAATATCTTTTGTATTCTCTTCTTCCACCGCTTGGGACGGGCGACATCCTCGAGGACCTCCGCGGGCAGGAAGAAAAATACGGCTCGCAGGAAAAGTTCCACGCCGCGCAGGAAGCCCGGATAAGACAGACTCGGATGCACCAGTTTGCCTTCACGCAGGTAGAGCGTTGCATCTAAAATAGTATAACGGATGGGACCCTCTCCGCCGGCCAGCCGGATATTTTCATTGGTCTCCGGCAGGGTATAGTGTGGCTTTGAATCAGGCAGATGACTGTAATCATGGTTTTGATGGATGACCATGATGGACGGCGTAGCGTCAATGACGGGCCATTTTTCCTGGCGGGCCTTGTAGATCATCCAGTTGTCCCAGCCTGCTCTTCCGATTGCAAAATCGGGGACCTCGGTATAGCAGGAAGAGGGGAAGAGAAAAAAATCGCTGCCCGCCGGGCGGTGTAATATACCCTGGCCGAGGACCACAGATCGAATACGGTCTTGCCATCCACTGGTGAATTCGATGGGGTCGGGGATATCCATGTCCCAGCGCTGGCTGAGCAGGACAAATTTATCTTTTAGAATAACAATCTGTTGCGCGGCCTTCACAAAATCGGGCATGAGGATCATATCCGTATTGATGATACACAGGAGTTCGCTTTTGCTGTTTTCTCGGGCCAGTTGGAACATGGATGAGATCAACGGTGTTCCTGACTTGTTGCAAGCGACTCCCGAAAGGTGTTTGACGCCAACTTCCCGCGCGGTCTCGACCAGGCCTTCTTCTTTGCCGAGCAGAATGACTTCTACCTCCGGCAGCAGGGCCCAGGATCGGATCGCGTTGCGTTGAATGGTCGCAATATGCGGATCCTTAAAAGATTTTGGGGCGGAGAAGAGAGTGACTAGAGACATGTTCAATGCGTGCAAGTATACAGGTTATAACATTCGAATTTCAACATTTAACTTTCAACCTACAACCTTCAACTTTCGGGCGAGGCAGCCGCAAGCTGCCGTCGCCCACTTCGGCGATATGAATCGCCGAAGCCAACCTTTTAATCTTTCAAGGCTCTATGATCGATATCTTTGAGCGTCTTATGCTTCACGCCCGCATTGATTTCCATCAAATTGGGATCATTGTGAACGAGATCAAGGACCTCTTTCCAGGTGAAGTCGTCACGGCCGTTATAGCGTGAATAGATTTGACGTATGAATTCCAGGTCTTCAGCTGTATCCACTGTCCATCGGTACTCTCCGAAGTCGGTCGTGTGATTCAGGAGCGCCACTTTGTAACCTCGCGGAGAAAGTCCGGTTTCCAGTTTGCGGCTCACGCTTTCAAGTTCAACCCCTTCATAAAAATATGGCATGGCGTGTTCACGGTGTTGGGGTGCTTTTCCCTTACTCCAAGCCTCCTTAAGCGCCTTGAATGTACAGGCCTCTACATCCAATCCGATCGGATAGGTACGATGCCATGGCAGTGGAAGACGATTTGTAGCGAAATCAAACTCCGATTCCCGCTCCCCTTTCCCCATCAGGACATTTACTACCTCATCGATCAAACTTGGATCGATCACGGGGCAGTCGGCGGTGATCCGCACCACCACGTCTGCTTTCGCTTGCAGTGCAGCCTGATAGTAACGATCCAGCACATCGAATTGGCTTCCGCGGCTAAAGGGGATTCCGCTGAAGTTGCAATATTCCGCAATCGGTTCGTCGGCCGTTTCGGTTGTCGTAGCGACCAGGGTTTGGTCAACGCTGGTGGAACGCGAGCTACGGGTGTAAACGCGGGCCAGCATGGGCTGCCCCGCAATATCCATCAGGACTTTCCCGGGCAGGCGCGACGAGCCCATCCGTGCCTGGATGATGGCAGCGACTCTTTGTTTCATTCTCCGCCGTCTGAGTCCGAGGAGTCCCTCGCATCCACAAATCCCGCCTGGGAAGCCTGCTGAAGCTCCTGCAATTTTCGTTTATGACGCATCAACGCCCAGCTGCGGCTGATGGCCGAAGGCAGCATCAGCAGCACGCCCACCAGGACGCCGACCCCCAAGGCTATCACCATCAACAGGCCGACGGTTCCTTTTACCTGATATCCAAAGACATTGACGGCGATCACGCTCTGGTTGTAACTGGCAAAGAAGACCGCCAGTATGGTGACAGCCACCGCAAGGATCAATGAGACTAACATTTGGACCTCCTTTGGTTATTTGAATTGGATGGCCTTTTCATAGGCCTCCAACAAGAGGGCGAAATTTTTCTTCCAATCGGCCCGTTCTTCTGCCGATTTGCGGGCAGCCCGGCCGATTTGAGCCATTTTCTTTCTTTGAGCGCTTACCGCTAATATCTTTTCAGCCAGCGCCCCTGCATTCCCGTCGGGAAAGAGCCAGCCATTGACCCCCTCGCTCACCCATTCTTTGTTTGCCGGGATGTCTGAGACGAGTGTGGGCAGGCCGCATGCCAGCGCTTCCATCAATGAAACGGACGAGCCATCCACATGCGACGGCGAAATGTAAAGATCTGCCATGCGGACCCAGCGCGGCATATCGGTTTGCGAGATCTGCCCGCCAAACCGGACGCGCTCGAGAACTCCACCGTTCAATAGGATTTGGCGAACGTTCTGCGCCTGCGAGCCGCCGCTCAGTAATAGCAGGCTGACGTCCTCGCGCTGTTGTGCGACCTTTACAAAAGCTTGGGCGAGGACATCCACGCCGTAACGCGGTTCCCAGGCACGATTGCACAAAAGGACGATAGGTCTTCGACTCTTGCCCTTTGGCGGTTTTGGACGAAAGCGCTCGAGGTCAACGCCCCACGGAAAAACAACAGTCCGATCGGGATTCATACCGAATGCAACGGCCTTCATGCGCGTCACCTGGGCGTCGCTGGTGAAGATGGTGCTGTGCTTAAGAGTATAACCCGTCACCCTGCGCCACCAGCCGTTTCGTTGCGCGTCCTCCATCAAGTCGAATCCCCAGGACATGCTCAGGATCGGTTGAAAGCCGGATAAGACGGCCAGGAATGCGCATGTCTGGATCGGACCCGCATGGATCAGGTCGGGCTTGATCCCTTTGATGATGCGCTTCAAGTCGAGCGTGAAGCGCGGCACATCGCCCCAGCGAAAGGCTTTTTGTCCGCCCGCCCATTGGATCTGTTCTACCTGTGGAGGTACTGGTCGATCCTCGACTTGCCGTTGATTCCTTTCCAACTGTAAATAAAACATCTTGTGCCCGGTCGCAGCCAGCGAAGACAGGAACCGATGGTCGTGAGGAGAGTAACCTTTTGAGAAATATAAAATACGCATATAAATAATGGCCGAGTCCGTTATGCTATTAATTTTTCCTTAGCATGGCGTTTTTGAAAGCACTGATGAGAGCCTTGGTTTTGTTCGCCTGATCATAGGCACAATTGAACTCATCGAGAGAAACATACCCGGTATCTAAAGCAGCATACAAGAGAGATTGAACTTCAACGGCAGAACGACGGGCGATCCCGAGGAAACGTCCAAATTCAACATTTGATTCACAATCGAAACCCTCCGCAATATTTGCCATAACCGAAACCGACGCACGTTGAAGCTGGTCGCGCAATCCAAAATCTTTCGATAAGGCACCATCCCTGGTCAATTTATAAACTTGGTTGACCAATACACGAGCCTCTTGCCAGGCTTGGATATCTTCAAACTTACGAACTACCATCTATCACCTAACCTTCTAACATAGCGTTATATAACGCACGCCGCACTTCACACCTCGCACACCGCACACCGCACATCGCACATCGCACTTCGCACATCGCACTTCGCACTTCGCACACAGCACTTCGCACGTCGCACTTACTCCCCCAGCTCCGTCCATCTCAATTCCTTGCCGAAGGGGATGTCTCCCAGGGCCCGTGTGCCGATCACGTTCTCGATTTCATGTGGTTTGATGGCGCCCGGCGTGGCTGGCCTCAGCACGTCGATCATTGCTCGGGTGAAGATTTCGCCTGCCCGGATATCGCGGGCTGCGCGCAGGCACCTGCGCTGGACTACTTTTGTTTCTTGCTCGTTGCCGGCGATGAATTTATCGGTCGAGCCAAGCGCCCTTTCGAGCTGATGTGTCTCTTCGACCATGTGCGCCCAGTCACCAGGGTTGAGAGCGAATTTATGGTCGGGGCCGGTGCGGTGATTATCGTCGGTAAAATGGCGCTCGATGATTCGTGCGCCCAGAGTCACCGCGCCGAGCACGGTGGCGTTGCCGTGCGTATGGTCTGACAGGCCGAGGACGACCTCCGGGAACATGGTGGCGTAGGTCTTTAGCACGTTGAGATGGATGTGGTCATAGTTTTCCGGGCTGGCAGTATAGTTCGTATTGCACTGCATCAATACCAATTGCTGGTTGATCTTCAAAATGGCATGTACCGCTCGTTGCACATCTGCAATATCCGCCGCGCCGCTGGCCAGGATCATCGGTTTGCCTTTGCCCGCCATATGTTCGAGCGCTTCGATCCAATCGATTTCGCCCGAACCGACTTTAAAGGCCGGCACGAACGGTTCGACATTTTCGATCGAATCCGCATCGTACGGCGATGTGAAATAATGGATGCCGACTCTATCGCATTCCTGTTTCAAGATAGGCGTCCAGTCTAAGGGGATGGAAGCCTCTTGATAGACTTCGAACACCGATTTTTTCCATGTAGCCTGGTGTGAAACCTGCGCATTCATATGCTTGAAACCGTAATCGGATACGATCTTCGGGGCCTGGAAATTCTGGAACTTGGCGGCTTCTGCCCCGGCTTCCTTAGCCAACCGGATGAGCATCTTGGCGCGTTCCAGGTCTCCATCATGGTTGGCAGCCACATCGGCGATGAAATAGGTTGGATGGTTTATCCCGATCGTTCGGTCGGCAATTTTAACTTCCATGAGTTCGACTCCTCTCTGTCGATCAAGGGCAGATGGATTTGGTTTTACACAACGTCTCTAGGTCCTGCGGAGAAACATCATAAATAAGATAGACGTAAGCCACCGTACCCACGGGTTCGAAATTCTCCCTGAGCCAGGCGAATTTCTGCGGATCATCCGTCACGCCCACCAGGTCGTCGGGTGAAGCGATGATCTGTCCGCTCTCGATTTTGTCAGGTTCGTATACCGCCTCTGGATGCTTTGAAAGATAATCCTGCAGGTAATATTTTCCCTGTCCCCAATTAAGGTTCGAATCAGACAGATACTTATAGGCCGTGTTTCGGTCCCATACCAGCTCATTGAAATACGCCAGGTATTGAGGATAATAAGAGAGGACGGAGGAGACCAGGGACAAAGTTAATATCAATACAACAGCTTTTGGCACTGCCGTAAATTCGGCCCATTTCTGGAATAATCCGCCTGAAAAAACATATAACAGCGGAAATATTATTAGATAAAAACGGAT
>JBGQIO010000208.1:0-6631 GCA_041498515.1 Anaerolineae bacterium | reverse complement strand
CTTACGGTAAAAAAAAATAGACGTATTGTCTAAATTCACCTTTAATAAACTTTCTTGAAAAATAATAAATTCTTTTATAGTGAATGCCATTGGACAATTGGGAGGAATGCATTGATGTCCTAGAAATTAAACTTTCTAGGACCTCTCATCCCTGCCCTTCGTCCGTCGTTATTACTTGATGCTATGTCTTTTAATAATATTACCTGAATTCACGTAAAAATGCAAGAAACTTAAATGACCCAAATCTCCTAGACAACATGGGATTTGTCCTAAATAAATTTTCAAGTGGTATCAAGGAAAAGATATAATAGATATTATTTATAAAACTAGGTTTAATAACTTTTATAATTGTAATATCTGTGTAAACCTATTTGGGAAGAACTGGGAGAAAAATTCAACGAATGCGGCGCAGGTATGAAGTCATTATTTGTGGGGCGGGTATCACCGGTGTGAGTGCGGCGTATTATCTGGCCAAGGCCGGGATCCAAGACATATTGCTCCTGGATGAACGTCCACCGTTATCACTAACCAGTGATCGCTCCACGGAATGCTATCGCAATTGGTGGCCTGACGCAGAAATTCTTAAGTTGATGAATCGCTCCATAGATTTGATGGAACAGCTCGCCAATGAAAGCGGTAATATCTTTCGAATGAACCGCCGCGGCTACCTCTACGTAACAGCAGACGAGGACAAGATCCATAAGTTAAAAGACCGGTCAATCCAAATATCCCGGTTGGGAGGTGGGACCCTTCGCATCCATACCTCCCCGGATTCGACCTACCAACCCGTGACGACCGATGATTTCCACGGCCAGCCGGATGGGGCAGACCTTTTGCTTGGCAATCAACTCATTCGAAAACACTATCCATATGTGACGGAAACAGCAGTTGCCGCTCTGCACGTCCGGCGTGCAGGCTGGTTGAGCGCTCAACAATTGGGCATGTATCTTATTGAGGCCGCACAACGGTTCGGTGTCCAGTTTGAGTCTGCCCGCTTGGAGGCGATCGATATATCAAAAAACCGCGTAAATGGCATAAAAATAAGTACAGGCGAAAGGATCGACTGTCCTGTTTTCATCAATGCCGCCGGACCCTACCTCAAACCAATTGGAAAGCTCCTGGGTATTGATATTCCGGTCCAATCCGAATTGCATTTTAAAATCGCCTTCAAAGATCATTTGGGAGTGGTCAGGCGGGACGCCCCCCTGTTGATTTGGGACGATGTTCAATTTTTGCCATGGGACCCAGACGAGCGAAACGTCTTAATTAATGACCCCGATACAAACTGGTTAACCCAATCCTTCCCCGCAGGTGTGCATATGCGACCTGAAGGCCAAGGTGAAAACCAGACCATTTTGATATTATGGGAATACAGGACACGTTCATTGGAGCCGGCTTTTCCAATTCCGGTTGATGAGTTATTTCCAGAGATTGTTTTGCGTGGATTATCGACGATGCTGCCGCGTTTTAAGGAATATTTTGGCCGAATCCCGCGGCCTCAAATGGATGGTGGATATTACATAAAGACTCGGGAGAATCGTTTGCTCGTCGGGCCTTCATCCATTGAAGGTGCATATATAATCGGCGCGGTCTCAGGGTATGGCATCATGGCAGCCTGTGCAGCAGGAGAATTACTGGCCGCCCACATCTCGGGGATTGATCTTCCTTCATACGCGCCCGAATTTTCAATGGAGCGTTATGAAAATATCGAATATCAAAAGAAATTGGGGAACTGGGGGGAAAGCGGTCAGCTTTAACAAGATGATCCCGCCGCTGGGTGAGGGGGGCACCCAACGACGGGACCGCTCTTATTGTGTCACAATTTGGGATAATTATCAAGTGCTCCTTTTTTATTCTTCTTTCGTCAAATAATTCACTTATTTTGCATTAATGTCTCGTAAGATAATTCAAAACTTTATCCTAACCCATGTTATTTCTATAGTTATCAATCCGTCCATTTTTACACCCGGGCGTTTCGCTTGCTGATCTTGTCGAGACGCAAATGCATAATTAAGAATACTATCAGAGCCGAAATGACTGAGGCTATGAATATATATGTCATGGGTTTGGTTTGATCGAAATCATTCCACATGCGAGGTAACGCCAGCAGCGTCAAGGCTATCCCGATCATTGCACTCTGCAAAAGATAGCGTGTTGCGCTCCAGCGACCATCATAGGCAATTGTCAACACCGTTAAGAATGTGAGCATGCTCCAACCGGCAAAGACCCTCGCTGTCAATTCCGTCAACTTCCACGGTGCAGCCTCGATTAAAAGCGATGGTTGGATGAACACGATTAAAAAACTGAATACGCCCACGAGAGCGACGATTCCCAGCATCCATCGAATGAACAATGAGAAACGCAAATCGTTTTCTTCCAAGTCATTGGAGGCGCTTTTATGATTCCTCCACCAAAGGAACGGGACGATAAAGGGTGTCAAGGCATAGATAACCGTCCACAGGTAGAATTGGAGAGTTCCTTGATGAAACCTATTCAGATGTAACACGGTCGCAGCCAACAGGCAGATGGTAAAACCGGTGATGGCTAAAAAACCTGCTTCGACTCTATGCCATTTCTTTTCGGCGATAACGCGTGCAAAAAAATAAGCACCGGCTGTATAACCTGCACCCATTAATAAGGCAGAGGTGCGAGGCAGGATCGTCCAGGCGAAATTGAGGTCGGTTTGGTCTGGTTCGATGTATAAAGCGAAAAAAGCGAGCAGGAGGACGACAATAACGGATCCTCCGATGATACGCGTTTCAAGGGTGATTTGATCGTTCTGTTCCTCGTTCACTTTTACCTCCACGGCTGGACGCATTATCGAAAGGGAAAATAACGAAATAATTTATCAGCAATTGATGCTATTCCACAACGGGATAGTCTTCACTGACAAACTTTCGCCACCTTTGAGATAAAATTGGATTATCTTACGGAGTTGGTTATGAAACTTTTTCTTTTTATTTGCCTGATGCTGGCGCTCGTATTGACAGCCTGCAACGGTTGGACCGTTCGTCCACTTCCTTACAACCCACCTACTCCGTTTTCGTCGCGCACACCGTCCATTTATACAGCCACTCCGATAATTCTCATTCCACCAGTCACTGCAACTTTCACCGGCTTGCCTCTCACATCGACGTCATCTATCACTACCCTGACACCCTCCATTGAACCAACTGTCACAGGTACACATTCAAACCCAACTTTAACTCCAACGATCGAAACTATTCCTTCCGTGGAAATTAAAGTTGACATACTTGGATGCAATACCAGTATTGACCTCATCCATGCTATGGGTGAGGTGACCAATGCCTATGTGACAATCAGCAATCTTGGTGCATCCGGTATCGATAATGTTTGTGCCACCCTTAACGGTCAGGATGAAGGCCGTCCCCATCCCGATAAAACAAAATGTATCCCTTCCCTGCCGGCTGGTTATCAAGTTACGCAAAAACTCACCATTGACACAACTTATAAAGAAAATACCGCAATTCAAATAGATTTAACCTCCAATGCTGTCTTGCTCCAACGTGTCGGGAAGGATTCGTGCAAAGATATCGGTCTGTTTCCTCCGGACTTGGACGGTCTCGGCGTTGTCAAACGCATTCCATAATCACGATTTTTGTTACCTACTCGAAAACCAGTAAAGAAAGGACTTCGAGGAGTTTCATCTCATTATCCAACTTACTCATTAATTAAACGTTTCATTGGGATTCCACTCTACCCTTATCACTTCTTCAAATAGGGTCAATTTCAATATGTTCTTCGAGACTTAAAGTATAATCTCTTATATGGCCGATGACCAATTAACCAATCTCCCGCGTCACAAGATTGCCATGCTGATTGACGGTGATAACGCCCAGCCGGGATTACTTCCTCAAATGTTAGTGGAAGCTGCCCGCTATGGACAAGTAACCGTTCGGCGGATTTATGGTGATTGGACGACAGCCAACATGAATTCCTGGAAAGAGACACTTAACTTCCACGCCTTCCAACCTATCCAACAATTCCGTTATACGATTGGCAAGAACGCCACCGATAGCGCCATGATTATTGATGCGATGGACATCCTGCATTCGGGTGTAGTAGATGGATTCTGCCTGGTCTCCTCAGACAGCGACTATACGCGCCTGGCTACGCGCATCCGGGAAACCGGCATCTTTGTCATGGGGATTGGCGAGAAAAAAACACCCAAGCCCTTCGTAAACGCTTGCGACGTATTTGTATATACCGAAAACCTAGTAGCCGAGACGAAAGCTGCTAAAGCACGCTCCTCCCAACGACGATCTACTTCCAAACAAAAACAAAAGAGTGAAGCGGATCCTATGCCCCTTCTCGAACAAGCCTTCGATATGGCTGTTCAGGAAGACGGTTGGGCACGCCTCGACTTAATGGGCAATGCGCTCTACCAATTGGATCCCGGTTTTGATCCGCGCACGTATGGTCAGCGACAACTCTCGCGCCTTATAAAGAGTTTGAAAGACCAGTTTGAAATGCGCACGCAGGAACTGGATGGTTCAACCTTGTTCCTGATAAGAATGGTGGAAGTGCCTAATCGCGATACTTAATTCCATAGGTACCAAAAGGTACCTCTGAAAAGTAAATTTAACCCTCTTTTACGCTCACCAACCCCTGATAGACTTCAACAATTCTAGCGGCAATCTGCTCCCAATCGTAAGACTGGGCAACCTCCTCAGCGCGTTGTCCCATTTTCAGACGGAGATTGTGATCGCCCAATAATAATGAAAGTTTTTCACAAAGCATATCGGGTTCACCATCCGGGACGGTGAAACCGGTCTCGCCATCTTGCACCAAAAACCCCAGACCGCCGACATCCGAAGCGATGACTGGTGTTCCACAAGCCATGGCTTCCAGAGCAACCATGCCGAAGGATTCATAATGCGAGGGCATGACTACAACTTCCGCCGCCGAGTAGTAATAAGGCAAAGTATCCTGCCCCCTCTTGCCAAGGAACACAACGGTTTGATCCAAAGCCAATTCATCACACAACTTTTGAAGCCGCGCCATCTCTATTGACATTTCCTCGGGGCTTGCTTCCGGTTCGCCGCCGATGATCGCAAGATGAACTGGCCGACGATTGTCTTTCAAATTTAGGCAGGACATCGCCTCAATAAGAGTATCCACGCCTTTAAGTGGCTCAATGCGCCCCACAAACAATACCATTCGATCTTCGGGGTTTAATCCCAGGAATTGTTTCGCCTCGTCAAAAGGTATCGGGTAAAAATGACTTGTATCCACACCGGGCGGGATAATATCCAGTTTACGATCGTTGGCTTTGTAAAGAAAACGAAGCTGGGTTTGTTCAGCCAACGTGGCGACCACTATGCGGTCCGCCCTTGCCAATACTCGCTTTTCGCCGACAATGCGCTCGGGGCTCTCGCGTTCTTCATTTGAACGCGCAATTCGGTTCTTCATCTCGCCCAGGGTATGAAACATATGCACGATCGGAGTACCACCCCAGGCATTCGATAGCGATTCGGCAGCCAGCCCCGACATCCAATAATGACTGTGGATGAGGTCATATTCGATGCCTTTTTCTGCGGCAAACGCTTTTATTCCTTCCACGAACTCTGGAATGTAATCTGGCAGCTTCTGCTTGGCTATCGGGTTCTCCGGGCCGGCTGCTACATGGACTACGCGGTTGCCATAACCTAACTCATGGATGACATGTGGCACGTGTTCGTCTTGCGAACGCGTGAAAACATCCACATGGATACCTATGCGGCCCAATTCGCGTGTCAGATCGCGAACATAGACATTCATCCCGCCGGTATCTTTTCCCCCCAGGATGGCAAGGGGACAGGTATGATATGAAAGCATTGCAATGCTCAGCATTCGATGATCTCCATATACAATAGACGCTGTGTATCGATGAAAACTTGCAGGTTTAAAGGGTTTCTTGTATAATCCCCGCCGCCTCATAAATTAGCCACCGTAGCTCAGCTGGTAGAGCAGACGATTCGTAATCGTCAGGTCGTGGGGTCGTAGCCCACCGGTGGCTCAATAATAATGGATGACAGGATTCTGTCATCCATTATTTTATTTGACGGTTTCTTTCAATGCCTCTTCAAAAATCTTTAATCCGTCGTTGATCTGAGCTGCGCTGACATTCAAAGGCGGGATCCACCGGATCGTGTTGTCGTACGTGCCGCAAGTAAGTAGGAGCAAGTCGTGTCCTTCGGCGGCGTGCACGATCTCTTTGACGAGCGGTTTGGCTTGCTGAGGGCTGTCCCTCACAATGAACTCGGTGCCGATCATCAAACCTCTACCCCTTACATCGCCGATCTGTGGATATTCTTCCTGCAACTTACGCAGGCCGGTCATCAATTGAATGCCCCGCTCGGTAGCATTCTCCAGCATTTTTTCATCACGCATGGCTTTGATCGTTGCAACGCCTGCTGCGCAGGCAACGGCATTACCCCCATACGTTCCGCCGTGTGATCCAACATCCCATTTTTTCATCAGGTCTAAGCGGCTGAATACACCCGATAGCGGTAAACCGGATGCAATCCCTTTCGCAGCTGTAATGATATCTGGAAGGACGCCATAGTGTTCCAGTGCAAACCACTTGCCTGTTCGCCCAAAGCCGGATTGTACTTCATCGAAGATCAAT
>JBGQIO010000207.1:0-6652 GCA_041498515.1 Anaerolineae bacterium | reverse complement strand
TGGCTTCTCCAGCTAACCAGCGGCGGCTGGGACGGGTCGTCCCTTGGGTAATAATTGACCGGGATGCGGATGGGCAGGCCCTTGCCGACGTCGCGATCGTATTCACCCTTCAGTGTGAGCGGATCGTATTCCGAATGCCCGGTAATGAAGGTCTGCCGCCCGTCTCTTGTCGCAACAATGTAGATGCCGGCCTGATCGGATTCAGCCAGGATGACCAGTTCGGCGACGCGCTCGAGGTCCGACCGGCGGATCTCGGTGTGGCGCGAGTGCGGGGCCGGGAAAACATCGTCGAAGCCACGCAGCAGCTTGTTGTAGCGCTCCAAGACCCGGTGCGGGAAAATGCCGAACATCTTCTCCGCCAGCGGATACTTGGGAATCGCATAGCGATGGTATAAGGCGGCTTGTGCACCCCAACAAATATTCAGAGAAGCAAACACATTCGTGTCAGCCCAGTCGAGGATGTCCTTGAGCTCCGGCCAATAATCCACATCTTCGAACTGCATTTGTTCCACCGGCGCGCCGGTGATGATCAATCCATCGAACTTCTGACGACGTACCTGGGCAAAAGATTTGTAATGATTGACCAAGTGCTCGTCCGAGGTGTTTTTTGACTCGTGGGAAAAGGTATGCAGCAGCGTCACTTCCACCTGCAGGGGAGAATTCCCCAGCAGGCGGAGGAGCTGCGTCTCGGTGGCGATCTTGGTCGGCATCAGGTTCAGGATGGCAACGCGTAATGGGCGAATATCCTGATGGCGGGCGCGCTCCTCCCCCATCACGAAGATATTTTCGCTTTCCAAGACGGCACGTGCGGGGAGTGTTTCCGGAATACGGACTGGCATAAGATCTGCTCCTGCAGAGGTCGGTAGGCAGAAGGATGAGAGGCGAAGAACGATTTCATCTTTCAGCCATGCTTAGAGCCCATCTGTAAACTCCAGGAGGGCTCACCCCGTCCCCCCAATGGGGCGGATTCCTTCGTTTACTGATAGAGTCGCGTTCATTAATTCGAGAGTGCCTGATCCAAATCCCACAGGATGTCGTTGATGTCTTCGAGGCCGATGGACAAGCGGATGAAGTCGGGGGTCACGCCTGCGGACACCTGCTGCTCCTCGCTCAACTGGCTGTGCGTGGTGGTGGCAGGATGGATGGCCAAGCTTTTGGCATCTCCCACATTGGCCAGGTGGCTGAAGAGCTGCAGACTTTGAATGAATTTTTTACCGGCATCAGCACCGCCTTGATGCCGAAACCTTGGATCGTGTAAAAAAAACGATAAACAAAAAGCCCCTTCCGGATATGAAGGGGCTGGGTTAATTTAATAAAAAAACAGCCTCTCATCTTCCAGATCATTCTGCCGGAATTGGCACCTTGGCTTGCGCCAGGTTGTCGAGGCTTCACAGGGCCGGTCCCTCTGCCTCTCTGGATAAGAGCGTCGTTCAATATTCGGTTGTAAGTTAATTGGACGGTTTATATCACGGCACCTCTGATGCTGTCAAGGATTAATTTCGAGTTGTGTGAGTCGATTGTAGTGGTCTGTCCAACTTGATTCCGGACTTTACCCGGCGGGACTAAAGTCCCTGCTGGTGGTGACACTATAAGTGATACCGCTTCGCGTGGTGGTGATACCGCTTCGCGTCCACAGGATTCGCTTCGCTTATCCGCAGGATACGCTCCGCTATGCTTCGCATTAGTTCATGGAAGCCCATACGGGCTGGTGAGCGATTTTCAAACAATCAGTATCAGGGGGTTTTGAAGCAGAGCAGAACTATAGCCCTTTTCGATTCATGACAAAGCGTAATCAGGACGGGGCGGGTCGGCCCTCTTCGTCCCGCTACCGCGGGATCTCCGACTTCGCTTCGAGGGTCGCCTAAGAAAAAGTGCGGGGATGTTATCCCCTAAGAAAAAGTGCGGGGACGCTGTCCCGTAAGAGCAAGAACCGGGATTCTATCCCCCAGGAGAAGGAACGGGGACGTTGTGCTGCGCCCCGCCCTAAAGAACAGGATCTTCGACGATGCGGGGTGAACTCCGACCCAGGCGTCATCAGGGCGAGATCCTCTCCTCAGAAAGTGTTTTGAAATTCGGACTCACCGGAGAGACTTTTGAACTTTCTGTTTCCAAAAGTCCTTTCCTGTAGTGGCTTATAGCCAATTGACGCTTGCCTTCGTTCAACGACCAGCACCGTTTCTTGATCCATGGTCGATGATTGGATTTAAGAATCACTCTCTTAGATCAAACCTTAAAAGCAAAACAACTCTAGCCTATCAGACTTTCCCCAATTCTTTTACCCACTCCTGGATCGTCTTCTTGATCGTTTTCCATTGGACCTTTAATACCATGCGCGGCATGGGCTCACTTTCCGCGTCATCGAAATAGGAAAGCCCATATAAGATCGGGCCGATGTCTTGAACATTGAATTTATGCCGGTACAAGCCGAGCATTTCGCGCAGCGGACGGTGCCTGGTCCCCAGGACATAGATGTCGCAAAAATCCTTGCGCTGTCCGCGCTGGGCGAGGGCGGACAGCTTTATACAGGCGAGATCATCCAGCGACGCCAGTGAACATTCCATTTTCTTCCATGAGGTCACAGGTTGGAGCAGCGGATAGCGATATTCCAAAAAAGTGACCCGCACGCCCTGGATCGTCCCATGCAACGTGCCCGGCGCGGTCTGAGAAGTGACGAAATCCAGACCTGCGCTGCGCAGCCACCCGGCGAGGGCTAAGGCATCACCCATTGAACTAGAAAGGAGCCAGTCCAAATCCACTGAAATGCGATGGCCGAAGTAGATTGCCAAGGAAGTGCCGCCACCCAAATAGAAGCCGCGTTTTTGCAGCGTTTTCCCGGCGTGATGCAGGACCCGTATCTGTTCTTCTTTGAGCCCTTCCAGATGAAACCTCATCTGTTGCTCCATGGGGTGGAACGTGCAGTCCGCGCCCAGGCATCCACTTGCCGCCTAGGCAACGCCAGCACGAGCGCCCAGAAGCGCAATTGGCGGGGACTGAGGCCGCGGCCCTGGTGGGCGATCAGCCATTTGCGCAATCCACGCTCCCCAATTTGTTTACGCAACCAAATTAAAGAGTCCCATGAGCCATCGGTGAGCAATCGGCGGATGATCAGCTCGCGGTCTTTTCCCCAAGAAAGATCCTTGAAGGAATAGTCCCAGAAGTACCTGCGCAGGCTTTGGGGAAGGGGGATGGACGATCCGCCTGTTTGTAAGCCGAACGGGTGCGAGTTCGCTTTTTCGATCAAATATTTTAGCTCTTGAAGCAACGGATGTTCCGGGTTAAAGGCGTAAACCCGCATCCGCCCAATTATGCGGCTACCTACCAAACCCGTCGATTCGAATTTTTCCAGCTGCTGCTGCACGGCGTACAGATCCAAACCTCCGGCTCGAGCGATCTCCGTGGCATAGCCTTCGCGGTTGTCCACGAGGTAGGTTAGAACCTGTGCGCGGCTTTCAGAGCCAAGGATAGATTGCAGCATAATAATCACCAATGTTATTGGTGATTATATCACCCATTTTTCCCACATCCAAGCCTGAGCCGACGCGCCAACTGTTGCAGCCGTTTTGAGGCAGGGAAGAAATACAGCGCTGCTCGACTCATGTCAACGCGAAATCGGGCGGCGCAGGTCTGCGCTGTGCGTCCACACGCTTCGCGGTACGCTGCGCTATGCTTCGCCCCGCCCTAAAGAACAGGATCTTCGCGCCGAGAAGAACGCTCGGCATCTACGACTCCGCGGGGTAAACTCCGACCCGTGCGCCATCAAGGCTGGCATTATGAAGCAGGGAATTATGAGTTGATATTATGTTTTAACGGTATAACTTGTTCCATAAACCCTGTTGTATTCCTGTAAAATATTCTCCCAGGAGGATTCAAGTTCCGTAATCACATACTCAATGTCTTCCATAAGATCAGGAATCTGCCTGGTGTAATTTTTTCCCTGCAATGATTGTTTAGCCTTTACCGATGAAAGAATACTAATAATCTCAAACATGGCAGAACGAGAGGAGCGCGGGTCAAGATAGTTTTCCATCGCATTTAACAGTTTTTGATATTTCTCAAGTTTTTCGTTAAGCGCAAGCTGCCCCACCAGCGCCTGCATGGCCGTTCTCAGAGGCCGCAATTCGACCCTCTCCACCTCAAGAAATTCGATCGCCTTGTCAATTTCCACCCTTCGTATATATTCCCTGACGCGAGTCAGGTTATCGAGATAGTCCCTGTGGATATCCAGCATATCCTTCAGGATGGATTGGATCAGCTCATCGAAGCGATCAAGTTCCTGGCTACGAACGAGCTTTAAAAGCTCAAATAGTTTCTCTAATAACTGTATAAATAGATCGCTGATCATAGGGCTTTACAAAGCCGCCTGGTCTTCGAGCAGGTATTCGATCAAATGCGTATCCGTTAATTGAGTCGGGTCCGTATCCGCCTTGATTTGAACGTCATTCCAATCGAAGTTGATTCAGGGACATAGCTGGTTCGGATCCAATTCTAACTCGATCGGTGAACATCCCCATTCGGCAGGTCCATCCCTTTAAAACGGTTGAATTTATCCGCACTCACAAGCTAACGCCATATGCTTCCGTGAAAGCGGCCGAGGCGTAACCGTCCGATGCATACGCAAAACCCTGATCGCCCCAGTCGATGCCCCAGCTGTTACGCACTATAAAGCGATTCGGAGTGTATCCCACCAAAGCCACACAATGACCGCCGTGCGTATGCGCATTGTCGAACACGTCCAGGTTGCCGTGGTTGGTCGTGGCGTCGTCCCAAGTCCGATCGACATTCAACCGCACAAGGATAGGGCCGTTATTGGCGATCCATGCCCGCCAATTTGCAAGATTCCTTCCAAGGTTAAAATAACCGTTGATCCTGCGCTGGGCAGCCAGGGCATAGAAAGTGGATTCATCTCCCGCCGCGTACAACTCGGGTGTGCCCTGCGGATTCTCAAACGGTAGAACGGAACTAGTCACAACGCCAAACTTCCGGGCAATATCCAGGGCGCCTTTGACCGAGGTACCATCCGTCTCAATGAAGGAGGTAGGCCTGGATTTAAATAATTCGGTTTCCTTGGCAGCCATCCAGAGGTACCTGACCGACAAAGTTTCATTTTGAGAGATCTTCCCTGCTTTAAGAAAATGCCAGCGCAATACACCATCCGCAGTTCCCCAACCGACACAAGAACCGGTGAAGCCCTGATCGCCTACCGCCCACCAGCCCGGGTCACGCAAATCCTTGCCAGGTGGAATAGGCGCGCCGGGAAGATGAATACCGATCGCGAGGGCGATATCGATCCCCCAGTCCAATTCCGGGCTTGGAGAGGGCAGACAATTCAGGATGTATTTGGAAGCATCCAACTCGCCATTTGCACCATTCAACATATTGTCCTCCATCTGCCTGGCGAAACCTTTACCCTTCTAAACCGTATTCGACCATATTATTGTAAATAAAATCCACCCGCCGCACAATAGCTGGAGAAACGTCTATTTCGTGAAAAGCTCCTTGTCGAGGTAAAGACACTCGAACCTAGCGGTTGCGTTTACACGCCCTGCACCCGTCAGGTATCTGCGCGCCGAGAAATGCGCTCGGCATCTACGCGGCAAGAAGTTCGCTTACCATCTTCGCGGCAAGAGATAGGCCCGACTTTAGGGGCTGGTCCGTTTTCTCAAGAACCAGACCAGCACCCCACCGAGGAATATCAGCCCGATGCCGATAACCGGTATCCAATCCGAACGCCGGGTGGGGAGGTTCGCAACCACGAGCGCTGCAGGAGTTGAGGGAGCGGTCAGGCAGGTAACGTCATCCACCCAATGGTAGCGGTTGTAGTTGCAGCCCCAATTCGATTCAGGGACATCTGTGGGACGTTTGGTCCAGCCTGCGGGCAGGATACAGGCATTGACGTCAGACACAAAAGCGCAGGCTTGCTGCGTGGCATTGACGACCATGTCCGCGCAATCGCCCTGGCTGGAAAACACTCCGCAGCAGAACGGGGTTTTGTAGCGAGTGCAGTTCAATTCGAGGTGGTCGATCTTTGTGAAGCCTGCGGGGCAGGTCGGTGTTCCGTACGAGTGACCATACATATCCAGTGTTTTCCAGCCTTGCGGCGGGTCGCACCACATGCATTCGTCGCCCAGAATGGTGATGTAACATTCCCCGGTCGATTCATTGATCAAGACGTACGGCGGAGTGGGGGTGGCATAAGATATTTGCCCCGGCAGGATAAGCAGCAACAGGGCGGTCAAGCTTATCGAAAGGAGCAGTTTTTTCCTCACAGTGGAGCTCTTTTCTGGATGGTTACCCGCCATCTACATCCATTATAGGGCTTTTGATATGAATTACAAATCTATCTTTGGAATAATAACCAACAGGCAAATAGTATCTACTGATGGTGATTCCGCTTCGCGCCCACAGGATTCGCTTCGCTTATCCACACGCTTCGCGGTACGCTCCGCTATGCTTCGCATGACCCTTTCGTCCCACGCCCGGCTGCGCGGGATCTCGCTCCGCTCGACTTTCGGCCTGGCATGCTAGTATATTTAAGGTGGACACGGCAGACCAATTGGCATGCAGGGCCGAGAGCCCGTCGCGAAGCTGGGTCGCCGTGTCCTTTGAAACCGTCGCCCGAACAGTTGTGTGGTCCTCGAGACCGAATTCTGCT
>JBGQIO010000206.1:0-6710 GCA_041498515.1 Anaerolineae bacterium | reverse complement strand
CGCGCTTTTTCACCTACCATACCGGCAGCATCGCTGATCAACCCATCCACCAGCACAACTTCTGCGCCGGCCATGCGGCTCTCTTCGATATTGGCGCGAGGGGTGTCCTTCGGCATATAGATAAGCGCTTTGATATTCGCCCGAGCTGCGTAGGCGGCCATTGCTCCACCCGCATTCCCGGCAGTCGGGATAATTACTTTTTCAATTCCCAATTCCTTCGCTTTGGAAACAGCCGCTGCGAGGCCACGCGCTTTAAATGATCCTGTCGGATTTGTACTCTCATCTTTAACGAATAGATTGGAAAGCCCGAGTTCCTTCCCTATCCTGGGAACACTCAATAAGGAGGTGTCCCCCTCTCCTAAAAAAACGAAATTTTGGGGGTCTTTAACGGGGAGCAGTTCGTGCCAGCGCCACATCCCGGACATGCGTTGACCGATGGCCTCCCGATCAATGTGGTTGCGGACATTCTCCAGATCGTAGCGCGCCAATAAAGGTGATTGACAGTGAGGGCAAAAAGTATGGATTTTATCGGAAGAGAATTTTTCACCGCAACCCGAGCATTCTAATTGTGAATAAAAAGAATTAGTCTTAGAGGTTAAATATCCGTTAACAGTCGGATTAAGATGCATTTTTATCCTAATAGGTCGTTACCATTATAGTCTTAATAATACCGGCGATCATTGAGGGGAATCCACAAAACCCTCCACCCTCGCCCAAAGTTCACGAATGTTTATCGGTTTGGACATGTACACATCGCATCCCGCTTCGAGAGCCCTTTCCGCATCGCCCTTCAAGGCATTGGCAGTGATGGCAATGATCGGTACGTAGGCCAAACAACTATTCCCGTTCGAACGCAGCCGCCTGGCCACTTCGTAACCATCGATATCCGGCAGGTTGATATCCAGCAGGATCAGATCGACCTGCTCCCTTTGGGCGATGGAAAGTCCCTCCATACCATCTCTGGCTTCGAATACATTATAGCCATGCGAATTTAGCACTCGTTTTACAAGCAATAAGTTGTCCGGGTTGTCTTCGATATATAGAATATTTTTTGTCATAAGCGTCATTGTCCTCTTTCTACGTTTTTGTTTTCAATGACCTGAATGACCCGGTCCAAGAACTTCCGGGGCTGTATTGCACCTTTTTGAAAAACAGCTTCGATATGACCGTTCAGCCGTTTTCTTTCTTCCGGGCTGATGTCTTTTGCACTCACAACAACGATTGGCAGACCTCGTGTTCGAGGATCCAAACGCAATTCTTCGACAAGGTCAAAACCATCGATACCAGGCATCATGAGATCGACGACGATCAGGTCGGGTCTTTTTTGGCGGGCCATTGCCAGGCCTTCCCACCCGTCCCTGGCACTGAAGAGGCGGTACGCCTTGCGACTTTCCAACAGACGGCGGATCAGCAGAGCATCGTCCTCATTGTCGTCTATGATCAGGACAGTTGTCGTTTTCTCGTCCAGGTTTTCAAGAGCGGCCTGCAGACCTTCACGCGGGGCAATTTCCCGGCTAACACTTAACTGGACCTCCACCGCAAATTGTTCGCCCAGAATATGCTTCTCAACCGGGGAGGTATGTCCCGTACAATTCACAACGACCGTTTCGTCCTTCCCGATCATTCCATTACCGATCAGTTTTTCAAGGCCGGCGAAAGCCACTGCGGTAGCAGGTTCAACGGCTGTGCCCTCCGTTTCGGCCAGTGACTGCATGGAGGCAAAAGCTTCTGAATCGCTGACTGATTCCATAACCCCGCCGAATTGTTGAGTAAGATTCCATAAATAGGTATAACTCTTTCCCGGATCACCCGTGGACAGGATGGTGATGCGGGTGTTGGGGATCACGGGTTCGGCGACGTTCCGCCCGGCCTTGAACGCATTTACCATGGGAGCGCAACCTTCAGCCTGGATGACAGCCAGCTTGGGGATATGGTTAATAAGCCCCATGCCGTACATTTCTTTGAAGCCCTGATATACGCCCAGCGGCCCAATCCCGCCACTGACTGACTGGATATACCAGTCCGGCGCACACCAGCCGAGTTGTTCCACAATCTCATAAGCAATGGTTTTCATCGATTCACGGGCAGGGATGGAACTTGCACCCCGGTCGAGTAACAAGTGACGGCGTTGGGCAAATTGGGCGGCGATCTGCTTTGTCTGGTCGTAACTGCCGCTCACCCGGATGACCTCTGCTCCAAAGAGCGCCGTCTCACGCAGCTTTTCCTGCGGAACCAGGCTGGTCATGAAGACCCATAACTTGATTCCCGCCCTGGCACAGGCTGCCGCATACGCCACAGCAGCATTACCGGTGGAGGCAATGACTGCCTCGCGTACACTGCCCTCGAGCATGGCAGCCACTGCTACAGCGGCCTGGCGGTCTTTAAAAGAACCGGTTGGACTATAGCGTTCGTCCTTGATATAAATTCGCTGATGACCAAGCCCAGGAGCGTACCGTTTCGAAAGCCACAGCGGTGTCCCCCCCGCGGGATAGAGGTCGAGAGCAGCAGGGTTATCAAGCGGGAGAATATCCTGATACCGCCACATGTCGTGAGGACGTCCGGGCAGGCCGCGCAAGACCTCGCGTTTAAAGCCGTCATAGTCATAACGCCCTTCCAACCAGTGAGAACCGCAATGGATGCAAATTGCCGCTTCGAATGGCCGGTAGGGTTGCTGTTTTCCACAGATATTACATTCCAGGTACTTCGGTCTAGCCATCCTATTTTTCCTGTTTCTCAATCGGTTCTGCGATCCTGGCTTCGATGGGTAGTTCTACATAAAAGGCTGCGCCTTCACCGGGCACACCACTGCTTTCGGCCCACAAACGGCCGCCGTGCAATTCGATCAGGCGCCGGCTGATGGGCAGGCCCAAACCGGTACCACCGGCTTTGCGCGTTGAGGAGGTATCGATCTGCGCGAATTCCTGGAAGATCGCTTCCAGCTTATCCGGTGGAATACCCACACCTGTATCCCGTACCCTGATCAAAACATGATCGGTCCCCTGCCGGGAAGCACGAATGGCGATCCGGCCCTTTTCTGTAAATTTTATGGAGTTGTTGATCAGGTTTATCATGACCTGTCGAAGGCGTGTACGGTCTGCAAATATCTCCACGGCCGTATCCGAGTCGGCCTCGACAAAGAGTGAGATATTCTTTTCACTGGCCATTGTGGAGGTGATGCTAAGCACGTCATCCAGAATTTCATGAACCATGAACCTCTCCGGGGCCAGGTTTATTCGTCCGGCTTCGATCTTGGCCATGTCGAGTACGTCGTTGATCAAGTGAAGCAGGTGCTGACCGTTTTTCTGTATGAGCTGCAGATCGTTTTTCATGGGCCCGGTTAGCGGTCCATCAATTTGTTCAAGAATAACATCCGAGAACCCCAGGATGGAATTGAGCGGCGTGCGCAGCTCATGGCTCATGTTTGCCAGAAAGGCGGATTTCAAGCGATCCAGTTCCTGTAATTCCGCCGCTCGTTTTTTAAGTTCCTCCGTCAATCGCAGGGTCTCAAGGTGGATACTCACTTGAGCCGCAATAGAGGATGCCAGATAAGCGGCCTCCGGTGGAATAACTTTCCAACCCGCCACAGCCAATTGGCCGATGGCTTCGCCGCGAACTGTCAAGGGCTGTACGAGATTCACCTCTTGAGGCAGAGGTGAATCTCCCAGGGGAGTGACTTGATTGGAATCATAGATAAAACCTAACGCCGTTTCGTCCTTGCCTGCAGTATAGGATTCCCAGCTGTCACGAGTTAGGCGTCGAGTGGCTTCCTCGGCTTCAGCACGAGCCCGGGAGGCATCTGCCAACAGGCGGATATTTTCGACTTGCTGTGCGACCTGGTTTGCGACCGCAGCCATCAGTTCTTTGTCGTCACTTGTTAATGGGTGAGACGGGTCAGTCTTTATATACAATGCGCCGACCTGTTCATCATTTATGGCCATCGGCTCATGAACTCCCGAATTAGCCGGGAGTTTTTCCGTATAAGACTTGACGGAGGTCTGATCGTAAGCATAGCCTATGCGCTCGTTCTGATGAATGGCATCCAGATACGAGTCCCAACCTTCGTGCATGAAGCGGCGAGTAGCGATTTCTGCTTCCGCTCTGGCGCGTTCTGTGGAGGCCAGCAGCCGCAGGTTTTGAATTTGGAGCGAAGCCTGCTGAGCCACGGCATTGGCCAGATTCACCTCTTCCGAGGACCAAAGCCGTTCGGAGGGCGATTCGATCTGAAGATCCCCAATGGTTTGCCCGCTGGCCGTTAAATGGGCAGTGATGGCGTGGTCCGAAAGGGAGGCGCCCGAGGTTGGATTCTGGATCGATTCCAAATTATCGCCGGTGTAGGTATAAGCTACCTGCTCCGTCTCGTATAGTTCGAGGGCTGCCGGCTGGGCTTCTACCTTCCCCGCGCTCGCGGAGGTAGCAGCTTCCTGGGCGGCCGAAGCACGTTTTTCGCTATCCAAAAACTCTGTTTCCAGCTTGCATAATCGCGCCCGCAATGCTTCGAGGTCGCGTCGTATCTCCGGTGAATCACAAGCCGGGTCAGCAGCAAGATGTTTAATATCCGTGAACAAGGCATTAAGCCGTTGTCGGAATTTGTTGTTGAACATCAATCAATGCCTCCTGATCCGGCTATAGTTCATGTCGATAATGCGAAACATGATTCATATCATCTACAGATAAAGGAAGGTCATTCCCCGCCACCATTACTGCGATTTTTCAACCCCAGTTGGGCAATCGTGAGCGGAGCACCCAGGGCGTGACCCAGCTCGCGCGCCGCGATTTGAAGCACCGCCTCCACTGTGGTTGCGCTCTGAATCTTCTGGTTTATAACGTTCAATGCAGTTTCACGTTTTGCCTGATTTTGTGCCTTTGAGAAGGTCCGAGCGTTCTGTACAGCGACCGCAACCTGGGAGGCTAGCGTAGTCTGAATGCGTATATCATCATTAGTGAAGTGATCTACCTTATCAGATTGCACGTCAAATACGCCGACGACCCGGTTACCCACGATCATAGGCACAGCCAACTCGGAACGTGTTTCGGGCAGAAGCGGATGTGGGAGGAAGTTAGGCTCAACATGCACATTGTTCACAATCACTCCTTCGCGGTTCCGAGCCGCCCGAGCTACGAGTGACTGTTCACGATTAAGTGGGATGCTACGTCTTTCGGCGACCATTTGTTTGCCGACTTCACCTGCGCCGGCAGTCAATTCCAGGGTGTCACCCGCGTCATCGAGCAGATATATGTGGGCATGGTAGAGGCTAAATGTTTGTTTGGTGAGATCCACCACTTCCTGCAAAAGCCGGTCGGTTTCGAGAATGGTGGCCGCGGCAGTGCTCACGCGTGCAGCCAGTTCCAGTTCGGTGGCGCGCTTGGTCAGGGCTTCCTGGACCTGCTTGCTCTCGCTAACGTCGTGATGGACGGCCAGGAAACCGATGATCTCGCCGGAATCATCCACGATCGCGCTGTTCGTACCTGCGATGTAGACCAGATGGCCGTCCTTATGTTTGTTGACGATTTCACCGGTAACGGCATTCTTTGAAAGTAGCGCTCCCCAGAATGTTTGGTAATTCTCCAAGGTCAATAGACCCGACTTGATGATCCTGGGATTCTTACCGATCACTTCCGCCGGTGTATATCCGTATACTTTCTCGAAGGCCGGGTTGGCATAGATAATGATTCCTTTTGGATCGGTGGCGAAGACCGCATCGCCCGAACGCTCAATTCCCAGTTTGAACCGCATGCTCTCCAGATACTGGCGGCTATTCTGCAGGGCCACTGTCACCTGATTCGCGATCGAGCTGATCAGGTCCGCATCCTGTTGGCCAAGGCCTCCGGTAATATTATGCTGGACGTCCAGCACACCTAAAACCTGTTCGCCAGCCAGGATCGGCACGGCGATCTCGGATTTGGTCTCTGGCAGGAGGGGATTAGGCAGCCAGACAGGATCCTTGCTCGTGTCGGGGACGAGAACGAGTTGTTTTGTTTCAGCAGCGCGACCGACCAGGCCTTTACCTTTGGGAACTTTATGACCTTTCGCCAGCATCGTTTTACCTGCTTCACCCGTACCACCGGCCATGACCAAATCCCCATTGGTTTCATCGAGAAGGTAAATATGCGCATGGTAGTACCCGAAGGCGGATTTCAACTGCTCAACCACCTCAACCACCAGCTGGCGCTGGTCGAGCAGAGTGGATAGACGCCGACTGACTTCGGCAGAGGTTGCCAGGGCTTTGGTGCGGTCGGCCACACGCTGTTCCAAAGTACCGATCAAGCCACTTAACTGGGATATCATATTATTGAACGTGGTCGCCAGAGCCCCCGTTTCATCACTTGTTTCCACTTTTGCCTGTACGGATAGATCACCTGCCGCTACTTTTTCAGCAATAGCGTTCAGGCGGACGATGGGGCCAACGAGCACCTGCGCCAGACCCATTGCGGCAATAGCAGCCAGGATTGTCACCAGGATCGCCAGAAGCAGATCGTTACGGGTCTGGGTATCAACCGGTTTCAAAGCTTCCGTCTGGTCCTGATGAATAACCACCTGCCAGCCCAGATCATTAATTATTCTGTATTGGTTTTCAGCATATGGGACCGATATCCTGGCCGCACTTACGAGGCTTGGGGTGCCGTCCAAAGGAAATTCCAGATATTTGCTCGAGGGCTGTAAGACATGATTGTTATTGGCAGCATTTTTACTTTCCACTACATCCAGGTTG
>JBGQIO010000205.1:0-6712 GCA_041498515.1 Anaerolineae bacterium | reverse complement strand
AGTACACGGCCTTGCCCGCGTCGAGCGCGGCAGTCGCCAGCTCGAGGTGATATGGCACCTTCACAGTGATAGCGACGACGTCCACGGCCGGGTGGTTCACGAGGTCTTGGTGGTTGTCGAACACGACGGGCACACCGAAGAGCTTGCCGGCGGCATCGGCGGATTCGCGTCGGCTGGTGGACAGCGCCGTGATCTTGAAGTCATCCGAGAGCGACTTCAAAGCAGGGATATGCGCCTCCGCCGCCCATCCGCGATCCGGATTGGCGCCAATGATGCCGACGCGAATTCTCTTGGGTCCATTCTTGCTCATGGTGGTCTTTCCTTATATTAGCGGCAAATACAATGACGGAAAAAATACATCACATACTCTGGGTCTGTCCAACTAGTTACTACAGTTTATCTTCCCCACCCACTATTCTCAGGCATTGGAATGGGCTCTGCGTTCTCCCATCCGTTCTTACGAAGATATTGCTCGATTGTAAGCAGGCCCGGGTGGAGTTTGCGAAGCGCGGCGATGTCTGCATCATAGGCTTCACAATTGAAGAAGTTGAACATGGCGATCATCTCTTCTTCAGATTGGCGACCACCCTCTCCACTTGGCATGGTGAGTTTGACAGGTCTTCCGATCACTTTTGTAAACGTGTCTGCGATTTTGGATTCGGTCAATGCATCGCCAGCCAGTTCGATTGTTTTTCCAAAATACTGTTCTGGATTTGTAAAAGCAAGCGCTACAAATACAGCGATATCTTCCGCCGCGATCAATTGACGTTCCTTTTCAGGTCGTAACCCAAGCGCATTGAACGTGCCATTCGTAATGGCTGGGCGCTCCCAATTGAAGTTCTCAAAAAATGCCACAGGCCGAAAAATGGTGTATGGGATATCCAGTGACTGAATATATTGCTCGATGATCCATTTGCTCTCGAAGTGTTTCTGTCCCATGCCGCGATGTGCTGAACCAACAGAAGAGTAAACGAGGTGCTGGACTCCCGCAGCTTTGGCAGCATCTGCAACATTTTTTCCTTGTTTGATTTCTCCATCAAAACCGACATTCGGCAGCCAGAAATTCTGCACGCTAAAGACTCCATACGCATCTTTGAAGGCAGCGTCAAGTTGCGCGCGATCCTCCATATCGCCTGCTACCAATTCCGCGCCGATCGAAGCCAATTCCTGCGCGGCGGGCTTGTTGACATCCCGCGTGAGCGCCCGTACCTTCCAGCCATCTGCCAAAAGTTTTCTTGCCACCACTCCACCCTGTTGACCGGTTGCACCGTTAACTGCAATCACTTTGTCGTTCATTTTTATTTTCCTTTCAACCTGTAAGTTTTATTTTTGGGATATCTTCTAACTTTCAATTTCATCACGCATACTCATTCAGATTTCCTCCCTTTGCCCAGCTTCTTGCACAACTCACCCAGAGTCTGCTGTTCGCCTGCAGACAGGACACTGAACTCCTCGACCAATGCCGCGACATGACCTGGAAGCACTGCTTCCACCTTCCCTGAACCTGCTTCCGTCAAATGGATGTGGATCACTCTGCGGTCCTGCGCGTCGCGCTCCCTGCGGACGAGCCGCGCGCGTTCGACGTTATCGATTACGGTTGTGATATTGCTTGTGCTTTTCAATATTTTGCCGCCTACCTCACCCTGAGTCAGCGACCCCAGGTGATACAAAGCCTCCAGCACCGCGAATTGGGAAGGGGTTAGATCGCCGATTGTGTTGCGTTCCGCGAGCCGGGTCAGCAGGGAATTCGTACAACGGGATAATTTGATGAAAGTGTTCAGTGTGCGCATCTCTGCGCGGGAACCAGTGAAGTGGGTGGGCATAATCAATCTCTTTTGATGTCAAATAGTTTGATGTCAAAATATTATCACTGAAAAGTTGGATTGTCAATAAATGGTGACCTAGCTTTAAGGCTAGCCATCTTCCAACAAAAGATGAGTTTTATACACAGATGGACGAAGTTATGGGAGAGTTAAAAACTATCAGAGAGGAACAAGCCGTACGGAGCCAACATCTTTCAGATCATGGCGACAAAATTAAAAAAATCGAATCCCACCTGTCCAGTGCACGCTTTGTTAGCCAATCATATTAACCTTGCATGTTAAAAAACGTGGCGGTAGGTATTTATTCCGTATCAGGCATGGAATTTCAAGCCGTCCAGGGCTTTGTTCACCTTTTTACTTTCACCATAGATTACGATTCCCACTAAAATCTGCTCTTCGTCTGAGAACTTGGCTATTTCAAGATGGTTTTCGCTCTCGTTCTTTGTGGCAAACAAAGGTTCCGTATAGATTCCAATGTGTAAACCCCTTTCCTTGGCCCGCTGAAAAGCACGTTTGATATCCTGCTGGGTGTCTGTTTTGTAAATGAGAATCGGGTGCTTGATGAACGGCAAATACTCTGAACCCGAAGCATTAACAAATTTCGCGCCATGTGTTTCTGGAAATTGAATGGCAACTGAACTGGCTAAAAACGAAGCGACGTTAAGCTTCTGCCAAGTTTGCAAATCGTCCTTAATTATGATCGCAATTTTGTTTTCGTAAGTCATTCGTGCTTCAGGCATGATCTCAACAATAAAGCGCTGCCTCTCAAGCTGCATTATATCTTGCAACTCTTTCTCGGGGTATTGCGCTTCCTACTATAATATCTCTAGCTGTATTGCCAACCTTTTTCTCGCTTGATTTGTATATTAAATGGGTGGGAACCCTCACAAAAATGATTTCCGATATGGATGATTTGCACGCAATTCGCCGCCTTAAAAGCGGCGATATCGGCGGGCTCGAGTTGTTGATAGCCCGCTACCAGGGTAAGGCCCTCCGTACGGCTTTTCTGGTCACCCAGGATGAGCCGCTGACCGAAGATGTGGTCCAGGAGGCCTTTGTCCGTTTCTTTCAGCGCGCCCGCGGCTTCGACGAAGCGCGGCCCTTCGAGCCTTATTTCCTGCGCAGTGTGGTCAATGCCGCGCTCAATGCTCTTAAAAGAGAGAAAAAAGGAAATTGCCTGACGGAGCAGGGGATCCCTGTCCTGGAAAGGCTTCTGGACCGGGCGGCTTCGGTGGAAGATCAGGTGGAATACAGCAATTTGAAGAGGCAGATCCGCGCAGCGCTCTCAAGCTTGGCGCCGCGCCAGCGGGCCGTCATTGTCCAACGTTACTATCTTCAAATGAGCGAAGAAGAGATGTCCGCCGCGTTGGGCGCACCTCGTGGGACTGTGAAATGGCTGCTGAATGCTGCCCGCGAACGCCTGCATTCGCTGCTCGGCTCGGAAAGGACGGCGGAATGAACCGGAAAACATATTCCCAGATCCTGGATGCGGTGGCGCACGACCATTTGCGTGAAAACGCCGATCTGGCTCCGCGGATCAAATCGCGAATTCGGAAAGGAAAAAGTTTAACGATGCGGCCTCGTATGAAGATCTTTGCGGCGATAATTTTGGTCCTTTTGATACTTGCACTTGTGCTGGTCAAGGTTCCCGGTGTGGCGGCAGCCATCCAGCGCTGGTTTGGGTATGTGCCCGGTATTGGCCTGGTGCGTGAGGGCCAAATCCGCCGGTTGGCCGCGCCTGTCGTGGTGGAGCGTGATGGCATTTCGATCACAGTGGAACAAGCCTTGCTGGATTCGGAAAAATCAGTCATTGTTTATAAAGTGGATAACATCCCTGCCTCGGCTTTCCCAACAGACTTCAATACGTCAGTCTGCAGCCTGCCTCCCAGCTTGCGTTTGCCGGATGGCCAGGAACTCCCAAGCGGTCAAGGCGGCGGAGGCGGTTCGAGTGCGGGGACGAGTTACGAATGGCGGTTTTCATATCCCGCCATTTCTGCGGATGTGAATACAGCTGTCCTATTCTTCCCTTGCGTTGAAATGGCTTTGGCCGATAAGACCCCGGCAAATTGGGAGATCCCATTGCACTTTGTCCCTGCTCCGCCGGATCTGACCGCTTTCCCGGTGATCGAGATCGCCACTCCAACCGCTGCGGTTTTGACTCCTACGCCGCAGGATACTTCTGCCTTGGATCCCGATGCCATTTCATTGACCTTGGATCGCGCCGTGCAGATGGATGACGGCTACCTGCTTTATGCCACTGTGCATTGGGGGAATACAGCCTTCGATTGGCTCGAGGTCATTGATCCGGTGGGTATCCATCTGCTGGATGCTGCCGGTCAGGATATACCCTTCGATCTTACCAATGACGACCTGACCCATGCCTCGACAGACGGACGCCAGACGGTTTTTGCTATCAAAACCGCTCCGATACAGGCTGCCGGGCCATTGACCCTTATCCTTGATTCAGTTTCAGTGGAGCTGCCGGTGACTGCCAGCTTTATCTTCGACCCCGGCCCTGATCCGCGACCCGGGCAGATTTGGGAATTAGATCAGAATGTCGACGTGGGTTATGGATATTCACTGCGAGTATTGAAGGCCACTTATCCCACACCTCAGATGAAAGACTTGCCTCAGCAAGCTGGTCTTTCCTTTGATATGTTATCAGATACGGGCGTTAATGGTGC
The DNA here is from genome assembly GCA_041498515.1 of Anaerolineae bacterium. Classification (GTDB taxonomy): domain Bacteria; phylum Chloroflexota; class Anaerolineae; order Anaerolineales; family Villigracilaceae; genus Fen-1038. The sequence continues at coordinate 2,205 of JBGQIO010000205.1, read as the reverse complement.
AATAGTGGGGGATCATGTTCATCCCGTCAGCGGTGGTGGGGGAGGCGGTGGCGGCGGATCCATCCCGGGGCCATTTACCGGTGGCTTTACCTATAAAGGAGATTTTCCTGCAGGGCCGATCGCTGTGGATATCCAGTCAATTTACATCAGGCTGTCGGGAGGCTGGCAAGCGCAATGGACGCCGCCGGTAACTGAGCAGCAGGTCACACCCACCCCTCAACTCTCCGCCTGCCTCACGCGTCAAGGCTGGAGACAAGCGTTGAATAAAAATGCGCCCCTGCCTGCCGGCCTCACTGGCAGACTGGCTCTCTTCGATACACTTCCGCCAACATACAATTATCAGGTAGTTGTGGTGGACCTGGACGGCAGTAATCGAAACACTATAGGTTTCGGAGATTCGCCTTCATTTTCGCCGGATGGTTCGAGGCTGGTTTATACCGGTCCGGCACAGAATGGCCCCTCCGATGGACTATATATCACCGATCTTGCCACAGGGCATACAACTCTTTTGCCAGGCACAGCCAGGGGAGATAGCGGGCCGCTTTGGTCGCCCGATGGGAGGCGTATCGCCTTCACGCGCGGGCCGGCCTCAGGCTTGATGGGCGCACCCGGCGCGTACAACCTTATGATCACCGACGTGGATGGTTCGAATCCGCGTCAGTTAACTGCCGGCGAGAATGCCAATTTTGCGAAAGCATGGATGCCGGATGGAAATCATATCCTATATACGGTGGAGGATAGGAAGGGCGTCTCTTTGCAGATGATGGATGTCCAAACTGGCACGTCCCGCCCGCTCTTCGATATTAATTACAACGGCAGCGTGGCTGTCTCTCCCGACGGAAAACGTGTGGCTTTTGAAGAGATGCTGCCCCTCGATAAGTACGGGTTATTTGTTTCCAACCTGGATGGCTCCGACCGCAGGCAGCTCGCAGATGGCGATCCTTTTATCGTCACAGTTCCAACCTGGAGCCCGGATGGAAATTGGGTTGTTGCCAGCGTCCATGATCCGGATACGAGCAAACAACCTAATCCTATGCTGGCCCTGATCCAGGTGGATACTTGTCAGATTATTCCTTTGCCTTATCTAGGCGGCTACGTCTCGTCCTGGCTCCCGTAGCTCATCGGTCCATCTGATCATTGACAAGACTCCCTCCGTGATGAGGGAGTCTTTTTTACATGGTTTATTACGCAGATCGATTTTGGTTGTCCGGGGCTGCGGTCCGGCGATAAAGGATGTTAGCCTGCCTGTCACCACAGCCTTGACTTTATCCCTGTGAGTGGTAAAAATGGGTCAGGTGTTTTATGACCGATTCAGTCCAAAATCGAGGGCCTCTGGTCCGCTCCGCCGGTGAGCCTCTCGATCGCGCCAAGCTCGCACTGTTGATGATGCACGGCCGCGGAGCGCAGGCGGAAGATATCCTGTCCCTGGCCGCCCAACTGGCCCAGCCCGGGTTTTCCTATCTCGCGCCTCAAGCCGTTGGCAATACCTGGTACCCCAATCGCTTCCTCGATCCCCTTGCCAGCAACGAACCCTGGCTTACCTCCGCCCTGTTAACCATGGGTGATGTCCTTGGAAATATCATCCAGGCCGGCATCCCGCCTGAGCGCATCATGCTCCTGGGTTTTTCACAGGGGGCCTGCCTGACCCTTGAATTTGCCGCCCGCAATGCGAAGCGCTACGGCGGTGTGGTGGGGCTCAGCGGCGCCTTGATCGGCCCGGATGATACGCAGCGCAATTATCAGGGTTCCCTGGCGGGGACGCCTGTCTTCCTGGGATGCAGCGATGCGGATTTTCACGTCCCGAAGGAACGGGTCCAGCAGGCTGCCGATGTGCTTCGACATTTGGGGGGGGTTGTGACTGAGCGCCTGTATCCGAATTTGGACCACAGCGTCAATCAGGATGAGATCGATTTCGTTCGCGGGTTGATGCACGAACTTATCGCCGGTTCGTGAACCGGTCTCTTCCTGCTTATAAGTAAGGCAGCCTTAAAACCGCCCCACGCTTTTAGCGTGGGGTAAGGAATTTCGAATAGGTATATCCGGTGGAAAGCGCCGGTCCGAATGCTGGCGCTCGTGCTCTACGAAGTTCACGTAAGATAAATTCTCAACAATTACAATCCGTATGGTTTCAGAGAATCTTTCCACGCCTTATATTTTTTAGCATATACTTCAGAGGCTTTGATCAATCGCTGATATGCTTTCTTT
>JBGQIO010000204.1:0-6720 GCA_041498515.1 Anaerolineae bacterium | reverse complement strand
GTCCACGATCACGCCCCCGATCGAAGTGCCATGCCCGCCGATGAACTTTGTCGTAGAATGCGTAACGATCGCCGCGCCCCACTCGAACGGGCGGCAGAGATAAGGGGTAGCAAACGTATTGTCGATCATCAAGGGGATGCCAGACTCTCGTGCGATCTGCGCCACTTCCTCAAAAGGAAATATGTTGACCAATGGGTTACTGATCGTCTCGCCATAGATGATTTTCGTGTTCGGCCGGATCGCGCGGCGGAAGTTTTCGGGGTCCGATGGGTCTACGAACGTTACATTGATCCCTAGGCGCGGGAACGCATATCTGAATTGATTGATGGTGCCTCCGTACAGCGTGGAGGCAGAAACAATATGGTCGCCTGCTTCGCAAATCGTGAGAATGGCGGTGGTCTGGGCGGCGTGACCGGAGCTTACCTCCAAGGCGGCCACCCCGCCTTCGAGGTCCGCGATCCGCCTTTCCAGTACGTTCGAAGTGGGGTTGGAGATGCGGGTATAGATATTTCCCGCCTCCTGCAACGCGAACAAACGCGCTGCGCGTTCCGTGCTCCCCAAATTGTAGGCCGCGGTCTGGTATAACGGCACCGCTCGGCTGCCTGTGACTTCTTCCGGCGTGTACCCCGCGTGCAATTGGCGCGTGGTGAAACCCAGCTGACGTTCGGTTTTGGTCATCGGAATCTCCTCTTGGTTATGATTTCCCCGCCCTTCAGAAGAGAAACAAAATCGCCTCATCTGAAAGTGCAAGAAGAGGCATCCGTTGATACCGTCCTCTCATCTTCCAGATAATGAATAGCATACGCTATTCTTATTTGCCGGAATTGGCACCTTGACTTGCGTCAGGTTGCCGAGGCGTCACAGGGCCGTTCCCTCAGCCTCTCTGGATAAGAGCGGGTATTTTGTTGTTAGCGGCGGGTTATATCACAACGGTTCGTCTGGTGTCAAGGGTAACAAGGGCTTTTCATTGGGCAATCGCTCCGCATTACAGATCGACAGCACGTCTCCCACCTGCTTATGAAGGAGACCCGGAATGCGCTATCAATATTTTGTCATCTTCGAAGCGGTGGAAGGGTAATGCTGTACTGATGCCTCAATAGACCCTGATTAAGAGCTCCGGGTTCCGATCATAGGCGCTTACTCTGTAGCCATGTCAGGCAGTATTCCGCGAGTTCCCGCCAACCGCTATCGATAGTAAGCGAATGGCCGCGGCCGGCGAATTCCTTCAACTCTGTCAATGCCGGCGACTTTCGATACACCCTTAATGTACTTCTGACTAGAACTGGCGGGACAGTGTTGTCCTGCGCGCCTGAAATAAGCAGCAATGGGCCGCGGGTTGCGTTCGTCACATTGACTGTAGTCTCTGATTTGGGGTTGAAATTTCCAAAGGCGGCCTGGAAAAGCGGACGTCCTGGAGCAGGCATAGCATACTTAGCATAGAGGTCTCTGGCTTCCTGATCCGCAACGGCGTTCGTGAAGCCAAAACGGAACTGCTGCTCCGTCAACGACACGGCGCGATTTAGGTTAAAGGGATTCCCCAGGACTGGAAACGCCGACTTTAGCGCAGAGAATGGCAGTTCGGGCACGCCTTTGATGGGGGCCGGGTCAATGGCGATGGCCGCAGCAGCGAGATCGCGGCCGAGCAGATTCTGTACCATAAGGCCGCCGAATGAGTGACCGATAAGGATGGGCTTCCTATCGAACGCTTTGAGTTGCCCGGCGATGTGATCAGCGATTTCAGTAACACCGTAGCCGGCGACAGCGTTAGCGTTCCGGCGTGTTGCCTCCGTGGTCTCCGCGTCGCCCGGCCAATTTGCTGCGACCGCGTTGTAGCCCTGCCCGCGGAAGTACTCCAGCCAATTGGTCCAAGACTCTCCGTGAAGCCACAGGCCGTGGACAAAGATGACAGGCATCTTGGTGGAATTATTGGGTGCCATAACTTAACTCCTCGTTGACTAATGTAAGATGTCGGCTACGTTCCACAGATGCAGCCAAACACCAAAATGGTCGCCTAAATTTTGTTTCGATATGTCTGGACAATATAATACAATCTTCCGATCTTTAATTCAAGACCCTTATTGTGACCAAATTACGACCGTATTCATGCTATTATATAAGAGTAAATAGATGAAATAAGACTAAATTGCAGTCAGGCCAGCGTTGACCCAGGAAGCCCTTATTTGATCGACTGTGCAAGAAGACATTGAAATTGCAGCGTCTCGGTCCTGTGTATTTAGCATGAGACTCTTCCTTGAGGTCAGCATGCACCGGACAAAAAGCCATACATTATTAAGTGGGTCGGAGTGACATAGCCAAACCTCGCCGGGGGGATCATAGATCCGCATTGTGGTATCGCCGTTAGCTCACAAGGTCCATCAGGAGGAGTATGTGCCATGAAAAAATTAATCTTCTTTTCCGTACTGGCTGTGTGGCTGATGAGCACCACATCCGCGTTTACCGCGCAAGATCAAGTTGCCAAAACCACGTATAAGGTCACTGCCACCATCACGGTTGGAAACTACCCTATTGGAATCGCCTTCAATCCTCGTAACGGGTATCTTTATGTGGCCAACGAAGAGGATGACACAGTCTCAGTCATCGATGGATCGACTAATTCGGTAATTGCCACCATACCGGTAGGCTCATCCCCAAGACAGCTTGCATATAACCCACGTAACGGGGATATGTACCTATCCGAGACGTTCTCAGACACCGTATCGGTCATTGACTCCAGGACGAACACTTTGATCGCCTCCATTCCGATGCCCGGAGACCCGATCTGCTTTCACCCGTTTGCAATGGCGTATGACACCCGCAATGCCCGCATGTATGTTGACTGCCTTAGCTACGATGCACTTGCGGTCATCGACACTATCACAAATACCGTCCAGGCAGTGGTCACTACGGGTTCTTCGCCAGAGGGCATTGTGTTCAACCCGCGCAACGGCTATATCTACGCAGTGAGCGACCATAATGGCAATGTGGCTGTCATCGATGGTGCCACTAATACGCTCGTCAGGTACATTGATTTGCCAGTTACAGGGAGCGGCGGATCGATTGAGCTCGGCTATAACCCGCGGAAGAATTACCTGTATGCTACAGTCTCGGATGTGGATACAGTGGTTGTCATAGATGCGACGACAAATCAAATCGTGACGACGTTGGCCGTGGGTGATTATCCACTGGGGGTTGCTTTTCATCCGCGCAATGGAAATATGTACGTTGCCAATTTTCTGGATGGAACTTTGTCCGTCATCGACAGCACGACGAACACCGTCATAGATACGATTACGGTGGGAAAAGGTGCCCAGTGGCTCGAGTTCAATCCGCGTAACGGCAATCTATATGTCACCAATTCATTAGATGGCACGGTGTCCGTGATCTCTAAAGCGAAATAAAGGCTTGTTTTCGATGAGGCTTTAGGACGTTATACGGGCTGACGATAAGCTCCTATCCCGTCTGCATAACCCTTGGTTCGGCGGCTACCTGAAAATGATGCCATAAAAGCATAATCAAATGTCAAAGGCAAGCCTTGTTAGTTTAGGTGGAACAGCTGCGGTTCTTGCAGGAATCCTGCGCGGAATTGCCTCATTCCTCCCTGCTTCAACTCCTGATGTGGCACTCCAACTACTTTACATCCTTACGGATGTATTTATCCTCCTGGGCATCTTCGCCTTATATGGGGTACAGTATAAAGAAACCGGCAAATTTGGTTTTCTGGGCTTTTTAATTGCGGTAGTTGGCATTCTAGTCATCAGGTCCGACAAAGCCATAACGGGAGTTAGTCTGTATCCAGCAGGGTCGCTAATCTTTTCACTGGGTCTTATACTGCTCGGTATCAGGCTGTGGCAAACTAACGTACTTCCAAGTTGGGTTGTTGGGTTTTGGTCACTTTCAGTTTTAATGGGAATTATTGCATATCTTGTACCTTCACTTGACTTACTATTCGTTGCAGCTGGATTAATGTTTGCCATTGGTTTTGCCGCCGCTGGCATTAAGTTGCGATCAGCAGCCAAATTAGCCAAAGACAGTTGATGAAAACGCCGCCGAATAAAGCGTGCACTCTGTGCCCACTTCGTGGGCCAGAGCGGGGCGGCCCGACTGGTGGGATTCTGCGGCTTAACCAAATCGATGAAGGATGATGTTCATTTCGTGAGATTTGTAACGCGAGTGCAGCCCCCCGTAATATATAGGGTGGTGAGTTGTGAAAAACCCCATCGGTTATAGTGACCGGGCAGGTTTTTATAGAAGGAGAGGGATCATGAAAACACAAAAATTCTCCAAACCATCAGTATTCTTAATCCTGATCTTCTCTTTTGTTGCACTCACATGCAATTCGACTGCGGGTCTCCCTAATCCATTTGCCACCGGCACCCCGAGCCCAACGACGACACCCACCAGCACCCCAAGCCCAACACCCACGTTAACACCCACCATCACGCCGACTCCGCTTCCCACCGGATCGCTGAAACAAGTACAGTCTGATGGAACAACTCTGTTCACAGACTATGATAATAAATACGAAATTGTTTTCCCGTCAGGGTGGACGGCGATCAGTCTAACAACGGACGATTTGAATAATTTGCTTGACCTTGCGTCCAAGAACAATCCGGGACTTGAAAATACGATCACTGCTCTCAAGGGCTTGGATCCAAACGTTTTCAGGATCTTTGTTTTCGACTTTCGGTCGGAACATATGGTCAATGGATATCCAGCCAGTATCAATATAGCCGCCCAAAGCAACACCGTTATGAACGGTATGTCACTTCAGAATATCGTCGATCAGACCGAGCAATCTCTTCCACAGATATACAAAGGCATCAAAGTGCTCTCATCGAAAGTAACGAAAACCGGATCTAATATCCCGATCGGGGTTATAGAAATGACCCTGTCGTTCGCGACCGGAACTGGAAGCAAAGTTCCTGTCTACGAACAATTGGTTATTCTCAAAATGCCGGAGGTGGTTGTTACGGTAACACTCGCCGTGCCAACCTCCAAGAAGGCGATCCTGGTTCCGGAATTCAAGGTAGTCATTGATTCGATAAAATTATTGGAGTAATGAGTTCGGAAGGTGCCTTAATTTCCTCGCGGCGTAAAGTAGCAGCGAGGAAATTTTTAATTCATCAAACCTGGAACTTTGAAGGCCTGAGCGGATCAGAGGTCTGAGAGGAGCAAAACCTGGTGCACTAACGGAGGGATGGAACGCTTGTAAAATTACTCGGCTTTTTGTGACCTGGTTATTCAATCTTTTTTCCCCAAAACCTGATCGTGTGATTTTATATTGATACAAAAACTCCTGGCTGAGGCCAGGAGTTAGGTAAGCGAGCAGAGATCGCCGACGATTTCTACTTGGTAGGGCAGCCCCCGGCGGGAGCCGGGATAATATCATGCGGGTGGTTGCGTTGACCATTCAAACCATTAATACTGATCGTGATCATTACATAGGGGTGTTTTGAGCTGCCGGTGGCATGGCAGATGGTGATCTTCTGATCTGCATTCCCGGGTGTAGTGGTCCCCGGTGTGGTTGTCATTGTAGGTGTCCCAGTCAGAGTAGGAGTTATAGTTATTGTCCCAGGTGTACCCGTGACTGAAGGGCAGCCACTTTCGGGAGCTGGGATGATATCGTCCTTGTGATTGCTATGCCCGTGCAATCCATTAAAATCAATCGTGATTTCTTCAAATGGGTTCGTCGCACTGCCGGTGGCATGACAGATAGTGATCTTCCCATTGTTCGTACCCGGTACGAGTGTGTTGGGGCAGCCGCCTGCGGGCGCCGGGATAATATCATTCGTGTGATCGGTATGTGCCATCAATTCATTAAAATCGACCGTGATTTGATCGTAAGGGTTTCCCGCATTGCCGGTGGCGTGGCAGATGGTGATCGTCCCATTAATTACTTGAGGTGCAATTCCGGCACTGCCACAGGCAGGGATGGTTAGTGCCGCCAGACCCAATACAAAAATTGCCCTGAACATTTTTAAAAGCCGATGCTCGAGAATCATTAGAGTTCCTTTGCTGATACAACCTCCGGAAGGTTGTTTGCAGCCTATTTCATCATACACCAGATGCTCCCCTATCATATCTATTTAACGAGGAATCCTCGTCTCCGTTACTTGGGGGATCGCGAAGCAGCCCGTCGAAGATGTCGAGCGTTTTTCTGCGCGCAGATACACGAAGAGTGCAGGGCGTAGGGGAGCAGCTCTAGTGTTTATATAGGTTTTTTATAGACTGGCATGTCACATCAATTTGTTGATCGGGAGTTTTTGAAAGGGATTTATGGAGTATGTATAAATACCATTGGCAATAGCGGAATATTTCACTTAAATTCAATCACCATGTTTGTACAGAACATATGTTCTGGAATCAACCAAAGAAGAGTCCATAGCGTATCATCTTGTAGCGGGTGTTATAGAGTTGGATGAATAGATGATTAGGAATTAGGTAATTGGGTATTGGGAGGGAATTGCTCATATGATTTTTTGTCTTCCATGCCAATACATTAAAAAGCAGAGGCAGTCATTGACCGCCACTGCGCCCTGTTCCCAAAAGTACAGGGTTGGTCTAGCCCCAGTTTTGTGCCCACAAAACTGGGGCTAGACCAATGTGTATATTAAGGATTGGGACTAGGAGGAACAGCGGGAGGGGCAATTGGAGTGGGACTAGGAGGAATAGCGGGAGGGGCAATTGGAGTCATAATTGGTATCCCAACAAAATTACCAG
>JBGQIO010000203.1:0-6730 GCA_041498515.1 Anaerolineae bacterium | reverse complement strand
ATGGGGTCAGGCGCGTAATATTCGCAAGCTCGAATCATGTCACGGGTGCGTACGAGGGCTTCCCACCAAGTTTACATTTAAAAAAGAATCATAACTTGATAACGACCAAAGACCCGATCCGGCCGGATGGATTTTATGGCGTCTCCAAAGCCGCCGGCGAAGCGATCGCTAGGATGTATTTTGATATGTATGGACTCGAGTCGATTTGTCTCCGCATAGGATCAGTAACGAAAGACAATGATCCGCGCGCGAATCCACGCTACGATAGCACATGGCTCAGTCACAGGGATCTTGTCCAGTTGGTGAAGAAAAGTCTTTTGGCTGAAGTGAAGTTTGGGATCTACTACGGTGTCTCGAATAACAAGAACCGATTCTGGGATATTTCGAACGCAGAGTCCGAACTCAAATACCGGCCCGAAGACGATGCTTCGGGGTTCTCATATCGGATAAATTGAGGCTCGACATGAATGTTTCCGATGCAATTCGAACCAAGCGCGCTGTGCGTAAATTCCTGGATAAACCATTGCCCGAAGATGCGACATATAACATTTTGAATGCAGGACGGCGCTCTCCGTCCTCGAAGAACGAACAAACCTGGCAATTTATCGCGATTAAAGACAAGGGTATTCTCCGGGGCTTGTCCGAGTGCGGCCAGTGGGCAGGATATGTTGCAGGTGCCGCATTAGCCATTGCGATTCTCACACCTGAACCTGCTGCCAAATTCCAGACCATGTTCGATGCCGGCCAGGCTGCTGCATTTATGCAGTTAGCCGCCTGGGAATTGGGTATTGGCTCCTGCCCCGCTTCGATCTATGAAGCAGAGAAGGCCCGCGAGATATTAGGATTCCCAATGACGTTGCATTTACGGATCATAATGTCTTTTGGTTATCCGGCAGACGAAAATAAGTTATCTGCCGCACCGAAGAAAGGCGGACGGAGGGAGCTGCATGAGCTGGTGCATTGGGAGAGGTGGTAGATTTTCGGGAAATCGAAAGAAATCATTGGAGAGCCCACAGATGTTTTATTTCAATATATTTAGCCATGGCTTTCGGGTATTCGTGAAGTGATTAAAATCGCATTTTGGAATCTATAACCACTTTACCCTTGCTACTACTTTGTAGACGATGACAATTCTCATCTTCCTGTGATTAAATCTAAATTATGATTTCACGACGTGATTTCTTGAAACTGGGAGGTGCGACCTTATTGGCAGCAGCTCTCGGCAATATAAAGCAGGCCGGTGCTGGTTCAACCTTGGCTTTACCGCTGCCGATTTACCACGGCAGTAGGTTGTATCCCCGCATTGCTATGACCTTTGATGATTGTTGGCACCCTGAAGTCCTGGAACAATTGAGTGAGATGGTCACTCCGTATCCCGGGTTCCATTTTACTTTTTTCGCGATCGGCGACGCCATTTTGATTGACGAGACGGTCCGCCCTGGGATTTGGAAGCTGCTGTATGCGAAAGGACACGAGATCGGTTACCACACCTTCCATCATGTGGATCCGATAGTCATGTCGTCCAAAGACTTAATTGCAGATTTTGACCAGTGGATGGACACCTTACATCAAGTATTGGGATTTCAACCTGTGGTGCATTTTACCCGACCGCCTTATGATGATATAACTCCCTCGTTTCAGGTGCTGTGTCGTGAACGCGGGCTGGTAGCGACCTTGTATTCCATAGGTTACGAGGCGTCAAATACTGATCAAGGTCTGAACAATGCCGCTCACACCCAGAATGGCGACATCGTACAAATGCATACTTATGAGGATCCGAATAATAACAGGTTGGATGTATCTATCACCGCCAGGGTACTACCCTATCTTGCGGAAAAAGGTTTTCAAATGGTCACGATGACGGAACTGTACAATGATTTATTGCGAGAACAAAATAGTTCGAGCGGCTGCGATATTGGGAGCGGGGCTTCCCTCACCCGCACCTGTCTTGAATAATAACGAGTTTCATATTTGATTTGCATACTTCTCGGCGAACAAGGCGGGTTGACCGCCTGTATGCCAAAACAGTACCTTCTCAGACTTCTTGAAAAATCCTTTTCGTATTAAATCGATCAGGCCTGCTGCTGCTCGTCCTGTATACACTGGATCAAGCAATAGGCCCTCATATTTTGCAAATAAACGGATAGCATCACGCTCCGCTTCGGTAAGGACTCCGTAACCCGCTTTACAGTAAGTGTCATTTGCGAGGACTTCCTCGGGATTGATTACGATCTTTTTTCCAAGCAGCTGACTGGCCTCGGACGCCAGAATGGAAACATGGGATTTTAGCCAGCTTTCAGTTTCATCAATACTGATTCCCAGCACTTTTCCTTCGAAACCGAATATGCGCTGGCCGAGCACCAGACCTGCGTGCGTTCCGCCTGACGATGTACCGAAGATGATCCAATCTGCGTGAAGTCCTTGTTTGACCAATTCTTCCACTGCATAGGCATATCCCAATGCTCCGGTCGGGCTTGATCCACCATAGGGCACCAGATATGGTTTTTTTCCATCGTTAACTGCTTTATCAAAAGTTTCTTTCATTACACGATCACGGTCAGCACGGTCGGCAACGGTAATGATGTTTGCACCAAACAATTCATCAAGGTACAGGTTTGCAGAGGCATGCTTGGGAGGTATACCGGTTAATACTAAAATGCATTCAAAACCAAATTTAGCTGCAGCAGCAGCCGTCTGCCGGCAGTGATTCGATTGGATCGCGCCGGCGCTGATCAACAAATCAGTGCCTTGTTCGCGTGCTTCGGCAATAAGGAACTCCAGTTTGCGTGTTTTGTTACCACCGAAGGCGAGTCCGGTCTGGTCATCCCGTTTGACGAACAATTGTGGCCCGCCGAGGGCCTCCGAAAGGCGAGGCATAGATTCAATCGGCGTTGGCAGGTGAGCGAAATTTATTCTAGGGATCATCTTATCTTCTTCCTCTAACAAGTAAGCGCTTATATTAGCATGTCGAGTTTAATCACGACTCTTGCGGATTTTATTCCAACCCGTGCTGCGTTTGCGCCTTGCCACGCGCCCGCATCGCATCAAGTACTCGCGGGATGACCTGAGTATAGGTCTTGTACCAAATTCGACTGGCAGGATAATCCCACGCACCGAGTGTCCGGATCACTTGCCCTCCCAACCCTTCCTTGAAGCGGAAGACGCCCCACATCGAATCACCCTCGTTGAACTGATCCGGTGCACCCCATAAATCGTAAACCGAACAACCACGCACTTTGGCACGACGCATTGCTTCCCATTGCAATAGATAATTCGGCATCTTTTCACGATGTGCCTCGAACGACATGCCGTAGAGATAATACGCGCGGCCTGCAAAAAAGAAAACAATTATTGCGGCTATCGGTTTGCCGTCTACTTCGGCGATCAAGGGCTCGGCCGAAGGCTCAGGACTGACCTCAGATCGTTTCATGAAGGCTTTCCAGACCTCCTGATAATATCCTTCATTCCTGATTGTGAAGCCATCGCGTAGTGATGTCTCGGCGTACATCTTAAAAAGCAAGGGAAGGTCAGCCAGAGTGCCTACACGCACATTGACCCCCTTCTTTTCAGCCAGCCGGATGTTGTATCGGGTCTTTTGTTTCATACGTGCCAACAATTCTTCTTCGGATTCGGACACATCGATATACATCGTATTGCGGAACTGGATCTGGTCTGATGAAAACAGCCAACCATTACGCTTCAGAGCAGAAATGACTGTCTGCCCGTTTTTATCTTCGCGCGCATCTTCGTGTTGAGGGATTCCGGTTCCAATCAAAACATCCGGATCTAGCTTTATGAAAATCGCACCTTGTTTTTTCGCAAATAGCTGCAGATCCTTCAGGACTTGATCACATTCGTCCTCATTTGACCAATTCATCAGCGGCCCCTTTGGAATGTAAAGGATGGATAGCCTTGCTGCAAATCCCCGATTAATTACGGCGCGCTTTAGGATCATGGCGGCTGAAATCACCGATCCTCGATCTCCGGAGTTCGATCTCCAAATATATGGCATCGGCTTCCAACCATAGGCAGCTTTGAAGCGTGCCCATTCCCATGTCTGCAGGAGATGTGCTTTGGGCAGTTGCATAATGGTTGCATTCCATTCAGATGCCCCGCCGTTAAAAGCCTGCATCATATACTTTCTCTTCCGACCATGTACCTGAGGTACAGTTGGTATATCCAGGGGTTAAAGACACGATCCAAGGCTTGTGCGGACCGCTTTAATTCTCCGCCAAAGCCTCGCTTGAAGCGATAGACTCCCCATAGACCGTCATGCCGATTTTCAAATTCCGCTTCGAGTTGTGCCTCCTCTTCATCGGGCACTCCCCACAGGTCGTATTCTTGGCAACCGCGGGCTTTCGCCCAGCGCATAGCTTCCCATTGAAGGAGATAAGTTGGCATCCGGTTGCGTTCTTCATCGGTTGACGCACCGTAAACATACCAGGCGCGAGTTCCACAAGCGAAGACCATCAAGGCGGCTATCGCCTTGCCCTCGTATTCAGCAACCAGCAATTCGCACTTTCCACTCGGATGAAACAATTGATGGGCACGTTTATAGTATTCCGCAGAATGCACACCGAATCCATCACGAGCTCCGGTTATTTCCAACATCCTGTGAAAACTGTTTAGATCATCCCAAACGCGGACATTTACTCCTTTTTTTTCTGCAAGGCCGATGTTGTAGCGGCATTTCTGCTTCATATTCGTCTTGATTTCTTCCTCTGTGCCTTGAATATTAACTACGATTGTGCGAGGCGGCTGGATATTGTACAGTGAAAGTGACCAGGGTTTCGTCACGAATATATTATTTCCGTTATCCCAGCAGTCGGGCTCCAATTTGCAAAATATGGCGTGATGTTTAGTACAAATTAAATCCACTTCGCGCCAGAATGATTTATTGTCAAGAAGCGATTGATTTAAAAAGGATAGTTTGGGTATATACCCAATAGTAAACCCGAGCGACAATTTACGAAATAAAACTTGGGCTCCAATCTCTCCATTGATAACGCGTACCGCTTGCCAACCAAAGGCAGCTTTCAATTCACCCCATTCTCCTGATTGCAATAGATGCGTTTCGGGGTGAGCGCGGAGGAAAGTTTGCCATTCAATAAGGCTGATTTCAGGCATACCTTATGCCTGCAAATGTACAAGTTTTCAGAGGCAGACTAGCAAATTTCAAACTTGTAAACATTCAAACAATGGACGTAATATCGGGAGTTGGTGTTTCACTGATCGCCGCCCCGGGAATGACCTCGTCGAGTAAGGTGATGATCTCATCGGCGCGGCCGCCAGAGATTAGCGATTCAAGGTTGGCAAAGGTTGCCTGCAATTCACCGGGAGTTAGCGAATCTTCATGTTCAGAACGGACGATATCTCGGTGAGCCGTCTTCTCATAGGTCTTGCCTTTTTCCCATAGTTCTTCACTGAGCTTCTCTCCGGGACGAATACCGGTAAACTCGATCTCGATATCGCGGCCGGGTTCGAGGCCTGATAAGCGAATGAGGTCTTTAGCAAGATCGAGGATCCGGATCTGTTGCCCCATATCTAGTAAAAATGCTTCGCCACCCAATCCCATGGAAGCTGCTTGCAAAACGAGATGAACAGCTTCTGGGATGGTCATAAAATAACGTTCCATATCTGGGTGCGTTATCAACACCGGGCCGCCGCTGGCGATCTGACGTTTGAAAAGTGGAATGACACTGCCTCGGCTCCCAAGGACATTACCAAATCGAACGACCGTATAAGCACGCTGCGTACGATGTGCGGCATCGAGCACGATCATCTCAGCCAGCCGTTTTGTCGCCCCGTATACGTTTGCCGGTCGAACTGCTTTATCCGTTGATACGAGGACAAGTCGTTCCACATCGAATTCAATGGCAGTTTCAACAACATTACGCGTTCCGAACACGTTATTTGACACGGCTTCTTCCACGTTAGCTTGCATTAATGGTACATGTTTGTGGGCCGCGGCATGAAATACAACTTGAATTCGATATTCCTGGAAAACAGCTTTCAAACGGATTTTATCCTTGACGTCCGCAATAACCGCCTGAATTTTGAGGCCGGGATAATCTTCTCTTAACTCTACGAGGGTTTCGAAAATGCTGTTTTCACCATGACCGAGTAATATCAACTCAGCCGGGTTCCAGCGTGCGATCTGGCGTGAGAGTTCGCGTCCAATGGAACCGCCCGCGCCGGTGACGAGTACCCTTCTGCCGGTTAATACCTTTCCAACCATATCTTCATTAATGCGAGTCGGTTCGCGGCGCAGGAGGTCGGTAATATCCACTTCTCGCAGGCGGCTGACGCTCACTTTTCCGCCGATCAATTCATAGATACCGGGCATTGTGCGTGATGGAATACCCTTCAAGCGACAGGTATCATGGACACGCCGCACGACATGCCCTGGTGCGGAAGGGATGGCAAAGATGACTTCGTTCACATGCTCATTCTCCAGCGCGTCGTCTAAGTCATTCACAAAACCGATCACCGGAACGCCATAGATCTCCTGATTTTGTTTGCCGGGATCATCGTCGAGGAAGCCAATGGGAGAAAGGTTTAGTTGCGACGACCTTTGTAGTTCCCGTACAACCAAAGCTCCCGCGTCACCTGCGCCAATGATTAGGGCCCTGCGTGATTTACCATTCCGTGGCGTTGCGGATTGTTCCGACAATGTCCGCAAGGCAAAACGCGAGCCACCGATCAACACCAGTGATAATAGCCAGTCGAT
>JBGQIO010000202.1:0-6775 GCA_041498515.1 Anaerolineae bacterium | reverse complement strand
GCATTCACTGTTACTAACGAAACCCAGCATTCACTGTTGGTGCCAGGGATCTTTACATACCACCAAGTATTGTTGGGATCCGAATTCCTGGCTACAATTTCAACTACCTGACCTTGCAAAAATGAAGTAACTACTTCATATTTTGTCCCTGGACCCGAATGACAATTTGCATTCTCGATGAAGGTTGCTAAAGGTTCATTAGATACTGGCCCAGGAGTAAACGAAGGCGATACTAATGGGGGTGCAATAGGTGTGTCCGTTTCTGTTAGACTTGGAGCAACAGGCGGTGGGGCAACAGGAGTAAATGTGTTTACCACAGGGGGCTCAAAGCTTGGCTGTATATTAGGCGCTTGCGTGGCAACTAATGAAGCAAGGCTACAACTCGATATTGCAATCACCATAATTATCAGGAATAAAGTGAAAGGGTTGCCAGAAGAATGTTTCATTCCTTTCTCCTCACTTATAACAACACTCGAGTCTAATGGGCTGTTACAATCTCCAGCTTATTGTCCTTGTAAGGCTTTTATCTGTTGTTCTATTCTGGATCTAAAATCTGGATCAGTACTCAAATCGTATGCTTGCTGATACGCTTTGAGTGCTTTTGCAGTTAACCCCTGTCTCTCATAAGCTGCTCCAAGCCCAAAATATGCAATTGTGGCCGCACTGCGCAAAAACGGGTCCTTCGTCTGATTATATTGTTGCACGACATAGTTGTAGTTATCTTCGGCTCCAGAATAAGAGACTGGGTCATTCGTTTGTTGTGCTATTACTACGAGCACATTTCCCATACTAGTATGCGCTTTGATAGGAATATATGCTCCCTCAGGTTGATTAGGTAACTGGTACGCTATTTCGTATTCCCCCATTGCTCTGTTGAGCAAATCAACATCGAAATTAGCAGCCAAGGCCTGTAAATAATAAATATTTCCGCGTGCCAAATGTGCACGGGCATATTCGGGATTTAGATGGAATGCTTCATCAAGTAACCTGTTTGCATCATCGTAATTCTTTTGTGAGACTTGTATTTGCGCGGCTAAAAGGTAGATCACTTCCTCACCCTTGAATGGACTGGAAATTTCTTGAGCGGCAGTGATTGCGTTTTGTAAAGAACGGTTAGCAGAATCCGGGTTCTTTTGCGAGAAATACACCAACCCCTTTGTGAAATCCAAGAGAATTTCTGTCCTTGAGCGCAACTGAGTATTGACCTGATCTTGAGAGAATAGCTGATTGACATCAAACGTAATTGGATAAGCAAGTTCGTTTTGGCCAGTTAATTCGGTGGTATCGGGGTGCTCGGCTACATAAAACCGCGGAGAAAATTCTGCCTGACTACCTTGAACAGATATATTGCCATAAATCACTATATCCGCATTAACCTCCTTTGCCAAATCCTGCGCTTGTGCATTTTCTATGACCAGCGGCATGTTCTTGTGAGCCACCTGGATGTTCAAGCCCAAACTCGAGGCCTGGTACTCGCTATCCAGAAAATTGAACAGAGTGCTGCTGATCTCTTCTGCGTGTGAAGAAGGCTTGATCGTTCCGTCGGCCTGAATTTCGCCGAATTCCGCTACCGCTATATTGAAGTTACCGGTCATCACTCTGGGTTGTTCAGCATACCAGATACTGGCTGCTATTCCCCCGGCCACTAACAGGACAACAGCCATAAAAAATGCGAGCTGCTTGATATCTTTGAATAAATAGATGTTTAGTTTGTTTTGAAAGAACTTGATTATCTTGTCGCCAAAGACGACGTCGCCGCCTGTTACCCCAAGATTCCCCTTAAGATCTCTCCTCTTCGCCTGCCGCTTACGATCCTCTCCAGAAGGGACCTCAGGCACGCGAAGATTATCCTCGCCGTTGTGGATGACGGTTTTATCGCCGGCAACGACATCGCCGTCCTTCACATTGACATCACCTTCGATGTGGGTGATCTTGGGTGATTTCTTTGTCATGACCTGTCTCCTGGTCTACGTGCTTGCTGTTTTGCGCGCGCGTTCGGCTACTTTTTTTACGATCATGGCAAATCCGGCAGCCGGATTGGAGATGGTTGCTAGTACCACATCGGCAATATCGGGAGCGATGCGCTCGATGTTGCGCAGCCTGCGGAGCAGGAAGGATTCATCCGCCTTTTCTCCCTTCGCTGCCTCTGCTTTGATCTCTGTAACGTTGGCCTTTAAGTCTTCCTTGTCCTCAGGCGGTGTATCGGGTCGTTGGTCAATCTTCTTTATAAGCTCTGTAAATAGGGCCTCACGTGTGGTTATTTGGTTGCCGACTGAATCATGATCGCCTGTAACGAGGTTGCTGCCTTTGACATCGCCTCCCACGAACATGCCGCCTTTATCAACTTTGACGTTTTTATCACCCGCAATAAAATCCCCATGGTTTACATTGACGTTACCGCCGATCTCAAGTCCGACGTTATTTTTCTTCCTTTTCCCTGCCATGCTGTTCTCCAACATTTAAAATTTTACTGATTATCGCGCTTTTTAAGACAATTTGTTACGGTCAATTTCCTTTATTTTCCCCGTCAAATGCAGATCGTACCTCCTCGCACAACCGCCGCATCCATCGCCTGCCCTTTTTGGCCTGGTGCGCCACATCAATAAACCCCTCTGGAAATTGTTTTTTATATATGGGTCGTTTTTAGAGGTATTTGTATTATCCCCAACTCTTCAAACGTGGTAAATTGTTTATTCATTTGTATCCTTTCGCCGAGCCACAAACCTTGTTGATCCTGCCTGGGTAAATTCGTGTCAGCGGTCATTTTTTTATCCTTTTGTGAAGTATTAATAATATATACGTTGAACGAGTCGGCCGGTTTCTCTTTACAGGCAGATTTAGGGATCATGAAGCAACTGGAGTCGACCGGAGCGAGGGTTCAATTGAAGTCGAATCTCGTTCGCCGCATTGGTGAATGCCGTGCACCCTTTGATCAGGGACCGCAAACCGGTGTCGTTGCGCCTACTTGCTCGCTTGAGGCGGATTCTCCGGCGTGATTGAAATTCGCAAAGAGTAAACATGAGTTACCGCAGCGCTTCCCAAAAATGCGACTAAAAAACTCTAATTTGACTTTTTATTTTTTCTTGCTATAATGATTTAAACATTAAAGTTGTTAGACGACTATCAAGTAAATGCGGCGGCAGGATGATTACTCGCGGCCAATCCCTGGCAGATCAGCTCCATAAAGAGATTTTGAATTGGATCCAATCCAACCGGGCGGGGGAAAACGGAGGGGCACTGCCGTCTGAGACCGAGTTATCCGAAATGTTCTCCACAAGCCGGGCCACCGTCCGGGAAGCGCTGGCCCAGCTTGAGCGGGAGCGGCTGGTCATCCGCCGGCAGGGGTCCGGAACTTATATCAGCCCGGCCTTCCACAAACTTTCCAACACCCTCAATGAACTGAATGATCCGCTCACGATGATCGAGCGCACGGGCACGAATGCTACGATCGGCAATTTGGAATATAGCCTGGGCCCTGTCAGCGAAGATTCTGCCCGCGTTCTGGAGATTAAGCGGGGAGACATAGCGGTACACCTGCGCATTCTTTACCTGCTCGACAGCGCTCCGGCCGCCTTTCTCGAGTCTGTCATCCCAGCCTTTGAGTTCCACACTGATAGCTCGAGTCTGCCGCGCTTCTCGAGCCTGGGTCGTTTTGCTTCGGAGGTCAGCGGCCGGAAAGCCACCCACAGTATTGCCACACTTCGTGCTGTAGCTGCCACCGATCCAATTGCCGGTTTACTCCAGGTACCTGTCGGTCAACCGCTCATGGCGATGGAAGAGCTATGTCTGACCGATTCGGGACAGCCCTGCTTTTCAAACCTGCTCCATCTTCTATCCAACAAGGTTGAGTTGGATCTGCTCCGCAATTCCGACCAATCTGTCAATCAGGTCGCGATCTGGTGAAACCCATGGACGATAAAGATAATGTCCGTCGCCAGGTTTGGATCAAGCTGCATGATGTGGCCAGACCCGATTCACGCTTTCATTGGGATTTCAACAGCTTCATCCCTGATTTTGATGGCAGCGCTACTTGCGCAGAAGTGATATGCGGCACATCGGCCTACGGCAGGGCGGAGCGAGTCTTGGTCACCCCTGACAACAGCCTGACCAGTTTTCGCGCTCGCTGCATTGCGGACGGCAAGACCCTCATCGTTCCCACTTACAGTGTCGCCCGTGGATTGCAGTCCCTCACCAGGGAGACGGTCCCAAGCGGACAGGAGGCTTTTGCGGCCACCCTGGACGGCCTGGATGTCTTTGGGCTTCCGTACCTCATATCGATCAAGGACCACCCCCAGGGTCCGCAGTTGATGGTGACCGGCGCCTCGGTCTTGAATTTACAAGGTGTACGCATCAGCCATGGGCCGAGCTTCTTCGATCTGGAATGGTTGATCCTCTCTTCGCTCGGTCTCGCTGACGACCAGACGCCCATCCTGGCCGCAGTGCACGACTGCCAGCTGGTCGACTTCAGCTGCCCGCCGCTGCCTTACGGGGTGGGTATCGATCAGATCATCACTCCAACGAGGCGTCTTGACACCAGCCGCCCCTACCCGCGCCCTTCCCCCTCCTCCATTAGAACGCTGCCACGGCAGATCACCCAGGATGTGCCGCTGCTCCTTGAACTAACCGAACAATGAATCCATCCGATCGGTGCTCATAGGTTCCTGCGGGAACTTTCACAACCGGTTCAACCAGGAGAATTCTTAAATGAACAGGAGACTTCCATGACCGATCGTAACAAATCAAGACAGAAAGTGTGGAAGGAATTACGGACTGTTGCGCGTCCAGACAGCCGCTTTCACTTTGATTTTTCCGAGTTCATTACGGACTTCGAGGGCAGTGATCAGGCGACTGACCGCCTGATTGCAATGGATATCTACCGCCAGGCCAAAGTGGTCTTCATCACGCCGGATAACTGTTTGGAATTGCTTCGCGCTCAAACCGTCCGCGATAAGAAAGTTATGTTGATGACCAGCTACGGAATTCGCCGCGGCTTCATCGAACTTTTGCCTGGCGATGTACCGCCGGGGCTGGAAGAATGGGCCATCCTGCTGGATGTGATCGAACGCGTGGGACGGCATATCACGCTGGCGGAAATTCAGGGACGTTACCCGCGCCTGGATCTACTGGTTACCGGCGGCTCAGCCGTCACCCGACAAGGCGCGCGCTTTGGCAAAGGCCATGGTTTCTTTGACATCGAATGGGCCACCCTTTATTCAATGGGAGTGGTCGATGTTTCGACCCCCATCGTCGATGTGGTGCATGATTGCCAGCTGGTGGACGAAGGCTTGGAGATCTCTCCCTTCGATACCATCTGCGATTATATCGTCACACCAACCCAGGTCATTCACGTATCGTCGCCACAAAAACCGACCGGTGGCATTTATTGGGACCGCCTGGCGCCGGGGATGATGGAAAATATATCCACGCTGAAAGAGCTGCAAGCGTTGGAACAGGCAGAGAAGCTGCGCCAGGAGGTGATGGGCAAGGAGGTGAATCCCCGCTGATAGTATCTTCCACAATTACGCTGGAACTGCCGGGGTGATAGCAACCCGGCCTCTTGATCCCGGTGGCCCACAAGCTTTCCGGGCGGTTAACCTACTTTGAAATGGAGGATTCCAATGGCTGTACAGAATGCTTCGACAGAGTATATTGCGAAACGAGACCCATCGCTGAGGCTCGGTTTTGCCATTTTCATGGCAGTTGCCATCGCCGCGTTGGGTTGGGTGATGTTGACTATCTCCTCTTCCCCGACGGTTAAAGGTGCGAGCTTCCTATGGCTGCCCGCGGCCCTGCAGCTGGTCGCCGGTATCTGGCTGGGCCCGATCTACGGCACGCTGGCCGGTGGCCTCGGCGCTTACGCCGCAGGCATCCTCTCGTATGGAGGCTGGGGGTTGGTCGATATCATCCAGAACCCGATCGCGGGTGGCCTGGCTAATTCCCTGCTGCCTTGGGTGTTCTTCAAGGCACTGAAGATCGATCCTACCATGGGTACTCAGAAACCCGCGGATGTTCTCTCCGGGGCTGTGCGCGCCCTGATCCTGACCGTACTGGTCCTGGTCTCAGGCTTGCTGAGCGGGATGCTGAACATCCCCGGCGTGTGGGGCTATTTGATCCCACTGGTGGTATTGCTGGTAGGTGCCCGCCTCCTATTGTCGAACCTCTCTATGAACAAGCGTGATTTTTACCTGGGGCTGATGGTGGCAGTGATCATCTGCGCAGTCAGCGCCTTCATTGGTGCCCTGGGTGCGGTTGTCAGCGGCAAGCCGTTCGCCGCCGCTTTGATCGACCCAGGTATCGGCTGGTTTGCAGGCGATACAGTCTCGGCCGTTCTGGGCCTTTACCTGCTGCCTCTCTATACCACCCGATTACGCAACGCGGGGATCGCCGAGTAAATTTATTGGCAGGTGCCTTGAGTATTTACGCGGAACGCATCCGTTAAATCTATTCAAGCTGCCAGCCATGGTCCGGCTTGTGGCTGGCAGCAATCCTGGTTAAAGGTTCGTGGCTTGCCTGATAGGATTGGCAAGGAAGGTCAGTATGCAAAATCAGATAGTCGGAAAAGGTCTCATTAGCATAGCATCGCATCGCCACGGTTGGGGACTGGGTATGCTCACCCCGGTGCCCCGCCTGGCCGTTGTTTTCCTGGTCGGTGTATTTTTTGTCCTCATTAATAACCTTCCAGGCGCGGCGCTGTTGATGCTCGCAGGCCTGCTGCTTTACCTCGCCAACCCTAATAAACTCTGGAAACTGGCGATTGCAGCCCCAATAACAGGAT
>JBGQIO010000201.1:0-6869 GCA_041498515.1 Anaerolineae bacterium | reverse complement strand
CGCCCCATCATCTCTCTACCATCGCCTTCGAAATAATTGGCATCCATTAAAATAATGTTCGGCTCGCATACAAAGGCTTGTGCTGTCATATCAGAGGCCAAACCATCATTACCGACAATATTAATATCCGTCTGATCTTTAAGGAGACTTATCAAACCTTCTCTGAACAAAACATGTTGGTCGACGATCATGATTTTCATGGTAGATGTACCTTTAGAGAGAAGATGCCTGTTATTAAGAACAAATTCGATATATAAAAATGTACCCTACAAATCTATAGCAAGGCGCACATAGTACCTTCTGGCACTATTCAATTTATTATGCCTTGTGCATTACAAAATTGTAAGGTCAGTCGTATAAATATACATAATTCCGGTAACAAAGTGGTCGCAATTTTATGAAAATAGGTCGCAAAAAAGGGCAAACCGGTCGCAACTCCTTAAAAGTAGTGCTAAAGAGAGTAGTCCATTATTGAACAACACTATCGCTCAAAGAACTTTCTTAAATTGTTGGATCCAACTAGTGGTCAACAGATTGATTGAGTGGTCTTGGAAAATTGTTTTGAAAGCAATGCAGGTTATTGTAGGATGATGGGCTTGTCACTTTCTTTCCGATAAGTTCGCATGAAATCATAACCGTTCATTTCTGGCATCATGATGTCGAGAAGGATCAAATCAGGCTTCTCACGGCGGGCAGCATAAAGGGCGTTCTGTCCATTGTCGGCAACAACAATATGGAAGCCTTGCTCAGTCAGATATTCACGCACCAGTGTCCGCACATTAGCTTTATCGTCCACAACAAGGATGGTTTTGGTCATAGAGACCTCATTATTAATCTACTCGAAATTGTGTAAATCCCTGATGAATGGATTATACCTATGCTAAGTTTTCGTATTAGCCTTCTCAGTCATATAAGCTTGTGGGTGATGACAAGCCACCTGGGTTCCTGGCTGGTATCCCAGCTGCGACTGTTGAAGCGGATCTATACATCACTTTACAATTATGCTGGATCCACTGCGCAATCGCCTGGTGACGATCCCGCAAAAATGAGCGAATATTAGATGTGAGATTGTAAGTTATCATAAATCAGCTTTTTCCGTTAATTTGTCAATTGAGAATACCAATTGGTTGTATAGATTTTGTTTAGATGTAATTTCCATCTTATCGAAGGCTTAAACGCAGGATGCGGCTAATTAAATGCATGTAGGGGCAGGGGCAAAGATATAAAAGACCATCACTTAAATAACAAGTAAATGAGGTTCAACCCAGCAACATAGGGGGTATTTTCTCTTGACAAGAACAAAAATGTGCAATAAAATCTAACTAGTTGGTTATATAACCAACTAGTTAGATTAGAAGGAGATAATAACATGCCTAAATCTGAAAGTTCTGAGCCCGGAAGTAAGCCTTCAAGACCAGGAACTAGACGTTCCAAACCATCAACTAAACGAGGAAGAATGCACGATGCAGAAGGCACACGCGATGCACTCTTGAACGCTGCTGAAGAAGTTTTTGCCGAGCACGGATTCGATGGGGCACGAGTTGACGACATCGCAGAAAAGGCCGGCTACAACAAGAGCTTGATTTTTCAATATTTCGATGACAAGCTTGGCCTGTATGCAGCTGTGGTCAGGCGAGCCGATGACCAAACTCGTGTTATGCAAGACCAGGCTCTAAGCGCCTTACGTGATGAGAACGTCAGGCTAAAACCTGAGCAGATCCGGGACTTGATGCGCAACTACATCGGCTGGTACTTCGATTATTTGGTTGAGCACCCGCGCGTCATGCGTATCTTTAATTGGGAGATGGCGGAAGGTTGGCAAACCTTTTCGAAGATCATAACCCAACGAGATTTTGATGATGTTGACCAGTTCGCACCCATTTTCCAAAAGTTTCAGCAAGCCGGTCTGCTGCGCTCGGAGGTTGATCCCATCCTTCAATTCACATCTGCTTTATTCATGAGTCACGTCTATCTTGGTCTCCTTCCGCTTTATCGGGTGCTGACACCAGATGCGGATTTCTTCTCCAAGACCGCGCTGGAACAGGCTCGTGAGTTCGTGATTGGCTTCGTCATCAATGGTTATTTGACGACTCCGGCGGAGGCGAGGTCTTAGAAAGGAATGTTTATGCTGAGACGCATATGGGCACTCATACAAAAAGAATCCATTCAGCTTCTGCGCATGCCAATCGTATATGTGGGGTTAACTCTCGGGCCGGCGCTGGAACTGATCTTGTTTGCGGCTGCCATTCACACCGACATTAAACATATCCCCATGGTGGTCGCAGACCAGAGCCTGAGCGCGGTCAGTCAGTCTTATTTACGTGGCTTTACCAACTCGGATTCATTTGACATCGTTGCCACGGCGCCCGATCAGGCCGGCGTTGTCCATGCCATTGACAGCGGGCAGGCGGAAATCGGTATCGTCATTCCCTCAGATTTTGCAGCACGGGTAGCGCAAAAGGATGCGACTGTTTTGTTGTTGGTGGATGGTTCCAATTCCTTCGTCACTCAGTCGGCTTACAGCAGCGCGGCTGCCATTTCGCAGCAGTATGCCATCAGCCTGACCCATTTGCAGCTCAGTGCTCTGAATTCGCACATGCAGATCTTATACAACCCGGACTTACAAGACCTGTGGTTTCTCGTCCCCGGCATGTGTGCCTTTCTTCTTTACGGAATCGCATTGAAATTGACGGCCTTTGCGATCGTGCGCGAACGCGAAGCGGGCACGATCGAAGCGCTGCTCGTTACGCCGATCCGCCCGATCGAACTGATGATAGGAAAAATGATTCCGAACCTCGGTCTCGCGTTTTTTGACCTGGCATTTACATTCCTCCTGGGTACTTTGATGTTCGGCGTTCCCTTCCGAGGCAGTCTATTATTATTCTCCGCCTTAGCCATGCTCTTCGCGATAGGCAGCTTGGGGCTCGGACTCGCGATCTCGTCCGTTTCTCAAACGCAGGTGCAGGCGAATCAACTGGCATCCTTGACGAACATCGCGGTGATGTTTGTAAGTGGATTCCTGTTCCCGGCCTACTCGCTGCCAATATTCCTGCGATTGCTTGGTTACCTCATGCCCATGACATTCTTCATGACGATCACGAGTGGCATCATGCTCAAAGGTGTTGGATTGGGTGACCTCTGGAACCCGGCGTTATCACTCACAATCTTAACGGTGGTGATCTTCTTCATCGGCACGCGCCTTTTCAAACAAAATTTAGATTAAGGGAGAGCCAACATGGAGTTGAATTTTCAGCGCCTAAGCACTCTGATCCGAAAAGAAACAATCCAGATCCTGCGGGACCGCCGGTTTATTATGCTTTTCCTGGGGCTGGCATTCGTACAATTGTTTATTTACGGCTACTCTGCATCCAAAACGGTCTATCATCTTCCGCTAGCTGTAGTAGACCAGAGCCGTGACACAACAAGCCGCGCCTTTGTCGAGGCACTGGTGAACTCCCAGTACTTCGATGCCACCATGTACTTGCAGGGCCAGGCTGAAGTGGTACAAGCGATCGGACGCGGCGAGGTGAAGGCAGGTGTCATTATCCCAGTGGATTTCACGGCGAGCGCGGAAAAAGGATCAGCCGACTTCCTGATCGTCCTGGATGGTTCGGACCAATTCGCAGTGCAATCGGCTTACAGCGCGGCAAACCTTGTCGCACAGAATTTCGGCCTGCAACTTACGGCAGAAAACTTTGCCAGGAGCGGTGCAGGGACGAGCAGTGCACTTCCGATCACGGCTTCGGCGCGAGTGCTCTATAACCCCGACCTGAAGGATAAATGGTTCGTGATTCCGGGGATCATAGGAATGATCTTGCAAACCCTGGCGATTGAGCAGGCGGCCATCCTCCTCGTTCGAGACCGAGAATGGGGGACTTTGGAGCAGATCCTGGTCACACCCGTGCGGCAGTTGGAATTAATCCTAAGCAAGCTTATCCCTCTGTTGATCTTGTGTCTCCTGACGCTCGGAGTGAGCGTGGGTTTTGGAATATTCTGGTTCGGTGTACCTTTCCAGGGAAGCCTCATCCTCTACTTCTGGCTGGCTTTGCTGTTTATCGCTTCATGTCTGGGATTGGGGCTGTTGATTTCAACGCGGGTGAAGACACAGTACGAAGCTAATGCATCGAGCATGTTTTTCATGCTGTTCGGATTACTGTTGAGCGGCTTGTTCTATCCACGGATAGGCATGCCATTGATACCTCAGTTGATCGGGGATCTGGTGCCTTTGACCTATTTCCTACGTATCTCGCGCGGCATCTACAGCAAAGGCATCGGCCTCAGCTTTCTGTGGGGTGATGCGCTCGCCTTGGTCATCTACATGGTAATTGTAGTGGCCATTGCATCGAAAAGATTCAAGATGAGGCTGGATTGAGATCAGAGAATAGAAAGTTCTAATGGAAGAAGGTGAGAGAATGAACGAATTTGTTATTTCCACCAAGGACCTTGTAAAGGAGTTCAAGACAAATAAGCACCTTGTGAGGGCTGTTGATCAGCTTACCCTGCAGGTTGCACCCGGCGAAACTTATGGCCTGATCGGACCGGATGGGGCGGGGAAGTCCACCACTACGCGTGTCATCTTAGGCTTGCTCACCCGTACGAGTGGCGAGAGTAGCGTCCTCGGATTCGATTCCATGCGCGAAATGTACAGTATCCGGGAAAAGGTCGGTTACATCGCTCAACAGTTCGCACTGCCCCCCACACTTACCGTCATGGAAAATATGCTTTTTTTCGCAGGCGTGCAGGGTGTAATTCCAGAGCAGCAGAAGAAGCGGATTCCTGAACTGCTGCATTTTGCGGGACTGGGCGATTTTACTGGCCGGTTGGCTGGAAAGCTATCCGGAGGGATGAAGAAGAAACTGGCACTGGCTTGTAGCTTGATCCACGAACCGCAAGTATTGATGCTGGATGAGCCGACACTAGGTGTTGACCCGGTCAGCCGCAGGGAGTTCTGGAGCCTGCTTGGAAACCTGCAGATCGAGAAGGGCTTGACAATCTTCGTATGCACACCCTACATGGATGAGGCTGAGCGCTGCACGCAGGTTGGGTTGATCTATGCTGGCAAATTGATCGCCGGCGGTACTCCGGCTTCGATCAAGGACAGCCTGCCTGGCGACTTGCTTGAATTGATCCCATCCAATTTTGTACCAGCCAGAAAGTTGGCGAATCAGTTGGAAGGGGTACTTGAAGTCCAATCCTATGGCGACAAGCTGCACCTTTTTGTTGATAAAGCGTCAGTTCGTAAGCCTCAAATCGAAGCAGCCCTGGTAGGTGTAGGCATTCGGTATGAAGGCTTCCGCCAGGTCGAAGTAAGCATGGAAGAGGCTTTTATAAGCCTTGTGCGGAGGCATACTTCGATGGTGGAACAACAAACGTCAGGATAAGTAGATGAATGAACAACATGTAATGCAAACGAAGGTAAATCCGGCTTATCAGTATCCAATCGTTGTGGAAGACCTGACCAAGAAATTTGGAGAATTCACGGCGGTGGATCATGTCAGCTTCACCGTGGATGCGGGGCAGATCTTTGGCTGGCTCGGACCGAATGGTGCCGGTAAAACCACCACGATCCGCATGCTGCTGGGCTTGATGAAGCCATCCTCCGGCAATACCTTCATCCTGGGCTTCAATTCAGCGACAGAGGCCAAGGCTATTCATGACCACATTGGTTATATGTCGCAGCAGTTTACCCTCTATAACGATTTGACACCCCAACAAAATATCCACTTCTACGGAATGGTACACGGCTTGTCCAATGATGACCTGAAGCGGCGCGAAGCCGAAATTATTCAGATGGCTGGTCTCGTTGGTCGTGAGACTGTGCTGACTGGTGCTTTATCGGGTGGGTGGAAACAGCGGCTGGCTCTAGGCTGCGCCATCGTTCATCGACCGAAGGTCGTGTTCCTGGATGAACCGACGGCTGGTGTAGACCCGATCAGCCGTCGTGAGTTTTGGGACTTGATCTATGGAATGGCGAAGCAGGGTGTGACTGTCTTGGTAACAACTCACTACATGGATGAAGCGGAATTGTGCCAGCGCATCGGGTTTATCAGCGGCGGACGTCTGGTCGCGCTTGATTCTCCGAGCCGACTAAAGCTCACGCAGATGCGTGGCCAGGTGTTAGAGATCCGCACACCGAAACCCGAGGTGGTCATGCGGGTGCTGAAAGCCGCGCAACAATCCGGGCGTATCGTGCTAGATGAGGTAGCCTTATACGGCGCCCAGATCCACGCTGTTGTGGCGGATGCGCAACAATATAAAGAAATAATCCAAAATTTGCTTGAAGTAGAAAACATTGAAGTGACATCGATCGAATGGATTGCGCCGACTCTGGAAGACGTATTTATCTCTTCGGTGAAGGCACCGGTAGGTTAATCTCGAGTTGAACTTGACGCGATTAACGCTGGAGGTCAAAAGCAGAAAGGAAAAAGATATGCAGAACTTCGTAAAGAATCTTAAAGTAAGGACACTGATGCTGATCGTGATCGTAGTGGCGGTGCTGATCGGAGGCTATTACGGATTGCGCGCCTTCACGGGCGGGAATAAAAGTGCGCTGGCGGCTTCGGGCACGATCGAAACGACGGATATCTCGGTGGGTCCGGAGATCGGAGGCAAAGTGGGAGAAGTGCTGGTGCAGGAAGGCGACCCGGTCAAAAAGGGAGCGCCGCTGTTCAAACTGGATGAAACGCTGCTGCAGGCGCAACGCAATGTAGGGGCTTCGGCGCTGAACACGGCGAAGCAAACGGCAGCCACGGCGGATGCAGCTCTGGCGACGGTGCAGGCCCAGTACGACATTGCGCAGAATACGGCCCTGGGCCAGACCAGCCCGAAACAACGGACCTCGAACTGGTCGGCGGCGACGCAATCGGATT
>JBGQIO010000200.1:0-6882 GCA_041498515.1 Anaerolineae bacterium | reverse complement strand
GTCGCCATCCTCCAATCCCGAGTATAAGCTCCTGTTTAAGTCGCAACTCCGACCCGCCTCCGTAAAGCTCGCTTGTAATTCCTCTATGAGCTGGAAAATTTGCGGCGTCATTGGTGTCCAGCAGGTAAAGTTTGACTCTGCCGACATGGACCTGCCAGGCACGCAGCCACACAGAATAACCGGGAAGCACAACTTCCAGCCGCAGCCACTCCCCGTTCGGTTTTCGCAGAGGCGTAATCGGCAATTGCCCGGGGTCGTTGTAAGGAAAAAGGGTCTGCTGTGCTCCATCTTTATCAAGCACCTGGCGAAAATAGCCTTGCTGGTATAGTAGTCCCACGCCGACCACCGGCACACCCAAATCGCTTGCGGCTTTAAGCTGATCGCCTGCCACATTACCAAGCCCGCCAGAATATATGGGCAGAGCCTCGCTCAGCATAAATTCCATACAGAAATAAGCGACACAGGTCAAAGGAGCTTTTGGATAACTTTGCTGAAACCACGCAGGCGCTGCCGACTTACGGCCCTTGAGTTCCAAAAGCTCATTCACTTCCCTGCGAAATTCGGTGTTAGTCAATAAGTTTTCAAGTTTTTCCCGTGAAACAGTCTGCAAAACAACCCATGGATTTTGTGTAAGTTCCCACAATTCCGGGTCGAGCTGTCTCCAGACTTTGTCCCCATAATGGCTCCACGACCAGCGCATATCCAGAGCAAGCTCAGCCAGAGAATCGAACCCTTCGATTTCCACAGGCATAAAAGAGTATACTGGATTGCCGACAGGTGTTTGCTTGTCCATCGTCACTCCTTAAGATTTTTTCTTAAGGTCTCCATCAGCTTGTCGAATGGCTCGTTGAATTTTTTGACGCCTTCGTCTTCAAGCTGCCCAGTCACCTTGTCGATGCTGATCCCGAGTTCCGGCAATCGTGCCATTATCCAATTGGCTTCATCGACATCTTGTTCAAGGCGTAATTTCGGATCGCCGTGATCACGGTAAGCGTCGATGGTTTCAAGTGGAATCGTGTTCACGGTATCCGAGCCGATTAACTGTTCAATATATTTTACATCGCTGTAGTCCGGATTCTTGGTACTTGTGCTGGCCCAGAGCAGCCGCTGTACACGAGCACTCTTATCAGCCAGTTTCTTAAATCTATTATTGCCGAAAATCTCCTTGTAGATTTGATAAGCCGCCTTAGCACTTGAAATGGCCACTTGCCCATGCACTTTCTTAGCAATTTCCTTCTTCTTGCCGCCGGGCTCGAAGAATTTTTCGACCAGAGGGTCTACCAGGGTGTCAATACGGCTTAAAAAGAAGCTGGCCACCGAGGCTATATGTTTCACTGGCTTCCCTTGAGCTGCGCGCGCTTCGAGACCTGCAATATAGGCTTCCGCAACCTGTCGATAACGAGGCAACCCAAAGAGCAATGTCACGTTGACATTGATTCCTTCGCTGATAAGCTGCTGGATAGCAGGCAGACCATCGGATGTCGCTGGGACTTTGATAAAAACATTGGGCCTGTTCAGTGCGGCCCACAATCGGCGGGCTTCCTCAATTGTACCTTTGGTGTCATGCGCCAAATGAGGGTTGACCTCCAGGCTGACATAGCCATCTTCGCCGTCAGTCTTTTCATACACAGACCTGAACTCGTCAGCAGCATTCTGTACGTCACGCTGGCTGAGAGCTTCATAGATTGCTTTAACATCTTTTTTCTTGAGGGACATGTCACGAATGTCCTGGTCGTAAATATGGCTTTCCGCTATCGCCTTCTCAAAGATGGATGGGTTCGAGGTCATCCCCCGTAATCCATCCTCTTCAATCAAACGTCGAAGCTCACCGCTTGCGATCAGATCACGTCGGATGTAGTCAAGCCAAATTGACTGACCGAGCGTTTCCAATTTTTTCAAAGGATTGTCTTTCATGATTTTTCCTCCTTATGTTCCAGTGCCGCAATTTTAGCCAGGCGGCGTTGGAATCGCTCGGCGCCGCTGAATCGCGACTGAAGAAATGTTTTGACCAATTCCCAGGCGAACGCATGGCCGACCACGAGGCCGCCAAGGCAGATCATGTTCATATCGTCGTCCTCAACCCCCTGATGAGCCGAAAAAGTTTCATGAATCAAGCCCGCACGTACACCTGCCACTTTATTGGCGACAACGCACGCACCCACACCACTACCGCAGATGGCTACGCCGCGATCCACCTCCCCACCAGCGACTGCACGGGCCAGGGGTATAACAAAATCCGGATAATCGTCATCCGGCTTCGGCTGGCGATTACCAAATTCGGTCACTTTGTAGCCGGCCTCTCGCAACATCTCGATGAGGTATTCCTTCAACTCAAACCCTCCATGGTCGGCGGCGACTCCGATGTGTTTTGGCGTAATATGCAGCATTCTCCTTGTCCTTCCTGGGTTGGGATGCCATGTTAAACTTTAACAGGCTCTGTGTGATGCGCCCCGGATTCAATGGCTTTTCTTTTCATGCATTTTCCCTTTTTATTTTATATCCATACTGTCTCTGTGTGATAGAGGATTTTCACGCAATAGGCTGGTTACAATAACCCCTAAGGCAAAACCGACCAGCAATGTTATGATAATCAACAGTGCCTTAGGCATCGTAATCTTAAGAAGTAGCAGTTTGGTTTCGACAGCTTGTGTGTTCTGTAATATCACAATCAAAACTAACAGAGTCAGAACAATTATAATAATAGTTTTCATTTTTTTCACTGTCAGGTACTCCTTATCTGGTATTTCCCCTATTAAACGCTTGGCCACACAACCAAGCCTTTCAATGCTATGATAGTATCAAAATCTTCTTTCAGCTGCAATCGCTGAAATTTTAACGACCTTGTGGCTGTAAAAAGTGAGGATAATCCATACAACTGTAATACAACCCGAAGATTAAATAGCCTGCAAAATCGCAAAAATCATGAATCCATAAGTTTAGTAATATCAAAGACTTAAAAAATTCTTAAAAAACGCAAACATTTTATATATCCGTTGAACTTTTGCAACCAAGCATAGACACCCATTCGCGGTACTCATTTAAACCATCGAGGATGGTCGAGGGCAGGATATCGACCCTTGGAGAGCACTTTGCCTTGCGTAACAGAGATCATCGTCTTAAAATGGTTTAAATTAGTCCAGATTTTGGACGTAGGTTGGGCGTAAAAATAGCGTAAGTTTTCAGTCGCCTGTGAGTAGTCTCCCAGTGGTCTACCAGTAGTCTCCCAGACGACTTCTTATTTTTTACGCCAAAAGCAGTGCATAAGTCTGGTAATTGCAAGCACTTATGATAGGAGCAGCGTTTTTCCAAGCTGGACGTCGACGGTTCGAATCCGTTCGCCCGCTTTGTTTCATCTCCTCGAAAACACATGACTTGCATTTTACTTGCATCCCGCCTGATTGGCTTGAAATACCCTTGAGCGTAAATCCGGCGTAAATCTTCCGTCGTCTGTCAGTTGAAGGGGGGTGTGAAGGGCATTCTGTGGGGGCAATGAATGTATTATAATTGAATGGACCACCTAATTTATGAGCAGGTGGGTGGGGGAGTTTGGCGATGCTATTAAAGGTCGGGCACTTGCTGATTAATATTTGCACCGCACGGGCACAAATCCGCAAAGTGTGTATTCAGGATAGTAGCTATTACACAAGGTCAGTTCCGGCGGTTTGTACTTACCGAAAAATTGATTTACCTTGCCTCGAAACGACAACATAATGTTCCTCAACTGTGTGATGGTAACATAACATTTGATTCTATCAATTATGGGATTCATCTTCCCAGACATCCCGTTCCGCCTGAAGCCAATCCTGAGCCGTGTGACCTTCGCGGAGGCCTTGCTGCTTGTACAGTTCATAAGCCCGTTTGGCTATTTTAGGGGCAACATCAATAGGCTTTTTGGCCAACAAAGGCAACTCAGATGAACTAAAAATCCGATACGCGGCGAGCTTCACGCGGTCATTCACAAGGAACCACACCATCGCATAGCCCCAAACGAACAGTGTCCAACCCCAGCCAAGGGGTGTCATAAACCGCTATCAACGTCGCCACAATTTGCGTGCCAAGCACGGCCACCCATAAAATCCGCGCGGGGCGTATGGACCAGAACGGGCCACGCGTGCGAGTGAGGAAGATCGTCAGATGTCCCGCTACTGACAACTTCAGGTACATAAGCGTTTGGATGTGTGCACGGTCGAGATGAAAGACTCGCTCACCGAGATAAAACAAACCGAAGGCGGAGACGACCCCGATGACACCCAGTACCGTGGCGATCCCCAGCACCACGCGCATATTCCAGGCCTCGGGCTGATCCTTGTAATGAACGTTGTCATAGGCAATGGACAGGATGGCGCCGTCGTTGAGCAACGCCAGCATCACGATCATCACCGCCGTCAATGGATAAAAGTTAAAGATCGGAATCGCCAGCGTCATGAACAACAGAACGCGGAGTGTCTCAGCGATGCGGTAAATCGCATAGCTGTTCATTCGCTGGAAAATTTTCCGGCTCTCCTTGATCGCGTCAATAATCACCGACAGGCCGGGCGTCATCAGCACGATGGACGCTGCCGCACGTGCCGCATCTGTCGCGTCTGAAACTGCGATGCCGCAGTCGGCTTTCTTCAACGCGGGGGCGTCGTTCACCCCGTCGCCGGTCATGCCGACGATGTGGCTGCGCTGCTGCAGGACATCCACAATGTGGAACTTATGTTCTGGGAATACTTGGGCGAAACCGTCTGCCTTTTCGATGGACTCGGCCAGTTGCGCCATCTCGTGATGCTTTGTATCGCCGAAGCCGCTGGCATCGAGGATATTCGTACCCAACCCAAGTTTTCCAGCGGTTTCCCGGGCGATGGCCATTTGATCTCCCGTAACCATCTTGACGTTCACGCCCATCTGCCGAGCGCTTGCGATGGTTGCTTTGGAATCTTCCCGAGGTGGATCGAATAGGGGCAACACACCAAGAAACTGCCATTGGCCTTCTCCATCAGCCCTCGCCACGCCCAATGAACGGAACCCGCGTGCCGCAAATTCGTTGACGGCTTTCTCAATGGCGGGCTTGACTTGCTCGGCATTGGCCGACAACTCCAAGATCACCTGTGGCGCGCCCTTGGTCACCTTGAACTCCTTTCCGTCCAT
This sequence comes from Anaerolineae bacterium, assembly GCA_041498515.1. Classification (GTDB taxonomy): domain Bacteria; phylum Chloroflexota; class Anaerolineae; order Anaerolineales; family Villigracilaceae; genus Fen-1038. The sequence continues at coordinate 1,752 of JBGQIO010000200.1, read as the reverse complement.
GCCCTTGACGGTGGCTTCAGTGCGTTTATGCACCGGGTCGAATGGCTGGAAATGAACCACCTGATAACCCTGCAACGCCTGATTATTTTTCAGGCCGCCCAGCACGGCCAAGTCAATGGTGTCCTCCAGAATCCGACCACGGCGTTGGCCAGAAGCAGAAGCAGGATGATGGCAAAGTCCGGCCAATGCCTGGCTATCGCCGAAAGGATAACGGCCGCTTCGATCATCCACGGGATGGGACCCCAAAAATAACTGAGAAATTTGAGAAGCAGATTGGTTTTAATTTCCACAATCTCGTTAGGGCCATATTGTGCCAGCCGTTTCTGAGCTTCGGCTTGACTGAGACCATCCGGCGACGACGCCAGTTTTTTCTCCAATTCCGGCATAGGCAGGGATTTTAGATCTTCCTTCGCCACGGGTTTAACGTCTGGCCTGTTTGCATTTGATCCCATAATGACTATCCTCTTATTTTTATTAATTCGTCCTTGTCTTAGCATCCTACAGGCTTCATACATGTTTGCTTGCTTTGCCCAGATTCCATTTCCAGTTGCGAATTTCCGGAAGGTCCTCGCCGAATTTTTCGATGTATTGCTTGTGCTCAATCAGCTTGTCCTTGAGCTGCTGCTTTAGGTAGATTCCCTTGTCGCCGGTCTGCGGCAGACGATCGATGGTATCCATCACGAGATGGAAGCGATCCAAATCGTTCAGCACCGTCATGTCAAAGGGGGTGGTGATAGTACCCTCTTCCTTGTAGCCGCGGACGTGGATGTTGTCGTGGTTGGTGCGGCGGTAGGTCAGCCGGTGAATCAACCACGGGTAGGCGTGGAAGGCGAAGATAACTGGCTTATCCTTAGTGAAGAGCTCGTCGAAATCCATATCGCTCAACCCATGCGGGTGTTCCGTGCTGGGCTCCAGCTTCATCAGGTCGACGACGTTGACCACCCGTATTTTCAGTTCGGGAAGATGTTCGCGCATTATTGAGACGGCGGCGAGAGTTTCCAGCGTGGGCACGTCGCCACAGCAGGCCATGACCACGTCGGGTGCAACGCCCTGATCGTTGCTGGCCCATGGCCAGATGCCGATGCCCTCGGTGCAGTGCTTGACAGCGGCATCCATTGTCAGCCATTGCGGCGCCGGGTGTTTGCCCGCGATTACTACGTTGACGTAATGGCGGCTGCGCAGGCAGTGGTCCATCACCGACAGCAGGCAGTTTGCATCCGGCGGAAGGTAAACACGCACGACCTCGGCCTTCTTGTTCACGACGTGGTCGATGAACCCGGGATCTTGATGGGTGAAGCCATTGTGGTCCTGCCGCCAGACGTGGGACGCGAGCAGGTAGTTCAACGAGGCGATCTTGCGCCGCCACGGCAGGTGCGCGGTGACCGTCAGCCACTTGGCATGCTGGTTGAACATCGAATCGATGATGTGGATGAAGGCCTCGTAGCAGTTGAACAGGCCGTGGCGGCCGGTGAGCAGGTAGCCCTCCAGCCAGCCTTCGCACAGGTGCTCGCTCAGCACCTCCATCACGCGCCCGTCCGGGGAAAGGTGGTCGTCCCCTGGCAGCAGCTCCGCGTCCCACGCCCGGTTGGTGGCTTCGAAGACGGCGCCGAGCCGGTTGGAGGTCGTTTCGTCGGGGCCCATGATCCGGAAGTTGCTCGGGTTGCGGGCGATGACATCGCGCAGGTAGGTGCCAAGGACTCGGGTGGCCTCGCTCGTAGTTGTCCCCGGCTTGGCCACCTCGACCGCGTAGTC
>JBGQIO010000199.1:0-6906 GCA_041498515.1 Anaerolineae bacterium | reverse complement strand
GCGGCGATCGGGTCCATCTTCGGAGGGGTGCAGTTCGCAGCCTGGTATCAGATCACACCTGCCTCGTCCCTGGCCGAAGCGCTCAATGATTATTTACCTCAGCTCCGCAAGCGCGAAGATGGCAAGCATACCTATGCCGTATTGCAAGCAGAAGATGAACTGGCTGCTATTGGTATGGCCATTGGCGCCGGCTGGAGTGGATTGCGCTCCATGACCTCCACTTCCGGGCCGGGATTAAGCCTGATGACCGAATTTTCAGGCCTGGCTTATTACACGGAAGTCCCGCTGGTTGTGTGGGATGTACAGCGCATTGGGCCATCCACAGGCTTACCGACCCGTACTTCCCAGGGCGACTTGACTTTTGTCAACTTCATGGGCCATGGCGATACCCAACAGATCATCCTGCTACCCGGGGGTGTCGACGAATGTTTTGAGTTCGGCTGGCGCGCCTTCGATATCGCCGAGCAATTGCAATCGCCGGTATTCGTGCTGAGCGACCTTGACATGGGTATGAACCAATGGATGAGCAAACCTTTTCAGTACCCGGACCAAAAGATGCAGCGCGGCAAGGTGCTTTGGGAGAAAGACCTGGAGGAACTTAAAGGAAATTGGGCCCGTTATCTCGATAAAGATGGCGACGGTATCCCATATCGAACCGTACCAGGTAATAAACATGCGGCGAGCGCTTATTTCACCCGCGGGACCGGTCATGATGAGCAAGCGCGCTATACCGAAGATTCAGCCACATGGCAGAGAATGATGGACCGTCTCAAGAAGAAATACCAAACAGCCAGGAAATATGTGCCCGCTCCTGTGCTGAATAAAATACCCGGAGCGACTGCCGGGATCATCGCCTTCGGTTCGACGGTGGCTGCCGTTTTGGAGGCCCAACACGAATTGGCTGCCGATCATAATTTAAAATGCGACTTCATGCGTGTGCGCGCCCTGCCTTTCACTGATGAAGTAACTGCCTTCATAAAGCGGTACGATCAGATCTTTGTGGTCGAGATGAACCGCGATGGGCAGATGCGCCAACTGCTTATGATCGAATATCCGGATCATGCGGCGAAATTCAAATCTGTCGCTTTAGGCGATGGGTTGCCAGCGTCGGCAAAATGGGTGCGTGAAGGCATCCTAGCCAATTTGTCATCAATTGACGCAAATTATTTTGTGAGTGCGAAAGGTAACGGACCTAAAGTTGTGACCAAAGTACAGAAACCCCCAAGGAAATCAGCAGCGGCCTCGAACAACGGGAAAAGGAAGACTTCCTCGTCCAGGAAAAAAGTCGCATCGGCATCTTCAAAGACGATGAGGAAGTAAAAAATCCACCCTCATCCGGGTAGATCCACGTAAATTCGTGAGAATTAAAGAGTATTGTTGATATAAAGGAGAAAATCCTATGACTGAATCTCTCCCCATGGCTGGTGTAGTTGCCCAGGTTAACCTGGCCGGACTTGCCAAAAACGATTATCGCGGCAACCCAACCACCCTTTGCCAGGGCTGCGGACATAACTCCATTTCAAATCAAATCGTCAGTGCGTTATACGAAATGAACGTTGTTCCGGAAGATGTTCTGAAATTCAGTGGAATCGGCTGTTCCAGCAAATCACCCACTTATTTCCTGAACCGATCGTTCGGTTTCAACGGCCTACACGGACGCATGCCATCCGTTGCCACCGGAGCCATGTTCGGTGACCGTCATCTCAAGGGCATCGGTGTTTCGGGTGACGGCGATACCGCCAGTATCGGCATGGGCCAATTCAAACACATCGTACGCCGCAACGTCAATATGCTTTACATCGTGGAGAACAACGGTGTATACGGGCTTACCAAAGGACAGTTCTCCGCCACGGCTGAAGTCGGACTCAATTTGAAACACCAAGGCACCAACTCTTATATGCCGATCGATATTTGTATGGAAGCCCTGGCCTCCAACGCTACATTTGTAGCCCGCTCGTTCGCAGGCAACCCAAAACAGGTCAAAGAACTCCTTAAAGCGGCGCTCGCACACGACGGCATCGCGGTGTTGGATATCATAAGTCCGTGTGTCACGTTCAACAATCAGAGCAATGCCTTTCATTCTTACACCTGGGGTAAGGACCACGAAGAGCCTCTTCACGATATCACCTACATCGCCCCGCGCAACGAGATCATCCTTGAAGAGGAAATGAAGGAAGGCGACATACGTGAAGTGACCTTGCATGATGGTTCGATCGTGATATTAAAGAATCTCGATAAGGATTACAATCCGACCAGCCGCTTCGAAGCTTTGCGCATACTGGAAGAAGCCCAGCGTAATAATTGGATGGTGACCGGTCTTTTGTACGTCGAAACCGGCAAACCCTCATTGACCGAGACCTATAACCTGCTGGACACTCCCTTAAATCGCTTAACCGAAGCTGACTTGCGGCCTGCACCCAGCATGATGAAGACCGTCAACGATCTGATGTTCTAGACCCGTCCCGCCTCCCCCAAATCACCTAGTTTCGGGGAGGCGGACATTGTTACCCAAAGGTGTAAGAAGTGACCAAGGGGTGAAAAGTTATACTGTAGTCATGCAAGATATTGACCGAATTCTACAACACTGCGCGCGTGAGTTGACATTTGACTATATCCGCGCAACCGGTCCTGGCGGACAGAACGTCAATAAGGTAGCCACTGCCGTCCAATTGCGTTTCGATGTGCGCGGTTCGCCGACCCTGCCAGAGGAGGTCAAAGCGCGGTTTATCCAACTAGCCGGCAATCGGATGACAAATGATGGTGTGCTGGTGATCGAAGCGCGCCGCCATCGGGCCCAGGATAAAAATCGAGAGGACGCCATTTCTCGATTTACGGTTTTTCTAAGAAAATCGCTGGAGAAGCCCAAACTACGCAGGAAAACGAAGCCCAATAGAGCTTCCAAGGAAAAGCGGTTGGAATCCAAAAAGAAACGGGGCGAGGTTAAACGTGCTCGCCGAATTCAATCCCTTGAATAGATGTGATCTCTAGCAATCCGAGAGGTTTGAGCGATGGCGTATCATATCTTTGCGATGAAAAGTGTTGGACTTGTAAAATAGACGATTCATATTTCTACTTCCACATAAACTGAAGCGGGCTCTCCAATGGAAGCACGATAGCTACCCTATCGGGATCCGACCGCCCGCATACACCACCGATACAGTTGCAGCTGGCGTCCATGGTGTTGCTAGTACAGGACACGGACACGTAGCTCACAAACCATTGACCGCTGGCTGATGTAGGCAGATATGCAAAGAATTGACCGGTGACATCGGAGGTAGCGTCGCCGCGCGCTGCCGTAGGTCCCGTTCCTTGTGTGATGGCGAATCCGATACCACTGATCGGCACACCCGATCCGTCAACGATCCGACCTGTGACAAGTTGGACATTTTGCGGTTCAACCTGAGGCGTGAGTTTGCCATCCCCACCGCTGTCCACCAGCCAGAATAATACCCAGCCGTAAATGTGCGAATCGGTTTGAACATATAACCACTCCCCGCCCGGCGCGTGGCCCAGAACTTGCAAGCGAGTGCCTTTCGCCAGCAATCTACTCACGGGAAACAATGTACCAGGGTGGGTGCGCAAATTGACATTATCGGCAGAGGTCGTCACGAAATATGGAATATATGATCCTGCTCCGAGAGTGGCTGTTGGTTGGGGCGAAGGGATCACAGCCTTAGATGTGGCTTCTAGTGTAAGTCGGGGTGTAAGGGTTGGGATGGGAGTAAAGCTCACCGGAGGTGAAGGGGCACCCGGTGTATTAACTATGTTTACCCCGCCGCAGCCTAACGCGAGAATAAGAATGATAAAACAACTGGTTATTAACTTCTTTGTACCCATCTGAATAATGTCCTTCGGCCTCCATTAAAAAGAATCAAGGCGTGTTCGTAGGTTTTGGAGTATTGGTCGGTTTAGGTGTCGACGAAGGAGGCGGGTTGATAATCGGCAAACCGGAGAGGTTGTAGCCAGGATCAATTTGCAAGTTAACCGCCTGAATCCAGCACGGGTCATGATAAATGGGGTTGTTTATGATATACCAGCCCGACAGACTTCCGAGTCCGAGAAGTTGAACCCGGGTACCAGTCTTGACAGAGCTGACAACATCATAGGCATTTCCCGGGCCAACCCAGCATAAAGAATCGCGGATGACTAGGGGGTTGGACGGTGTAGAGGTATTTTGAGGGGTTAGGCTAGCAGTTGGTACCGAGGTGGAAGTGACCGTCGAAGACGGGACCGTTTGCGGGACAGAAGTGTTAGTTTTTAGTCCAGGCAAGGTGGCAGCGATGAAAGTCGCGCCTGCGTTCACGGAGGGAGCCGCTGAACGAAGGTTGCAGGCCAAACCAGCCAGCAAAAACATCGATCCCGCAATGACAATTCTTCCGATGCGTCTGCGCATGGTGCCTCCAATTCTTTCAATCCCACAGGATGATGAGCAGATTATACCAAGCAGCTCGTCTCGTACATTTTCTTCCAGTTTTGTAATGCAATTAATTGAACTTTCAGGAACTTTTTGCACGATAATTCGTCTGGAAATTATATTTAAGTTCCACTCAAAACCACACTTTTTTTGAAAGGAGTTCGCCGTGTCAACAAAAAAAATTTTCCAATTCATCCTTTTGACAGCCATCGTGTTGGCTTCATTCACGACTACCAGTTCAGCCATGGCATGGTCGGGATGCGGAACTAGTTACATCGTCCAGTGGGGCGATACCCTTGGGACGATCGCAAACCGGTGTAGTACAACAATCGCTGCATTGAGACTTGCTAATCCAAACATGGGCTACTGGATCTATGCGGGCCAGACGTTGTGGCTACCTGGGGCTTACCTAGCTAACGGCAACGGCTATGCTACTTATATGGTGGCGCGTGGGGATACGCTCAAATTACTAGCAGCCCGCTATAACACCACGATGGCCGTTCTCGCCAGCCTCAATGGCATCCAAAATTACGACCTGATCTACGAAGGACAAAGGCTCACGGTTCCCACCATGAGTGCCAACCCGGGCCCTGTCCCTGCTCCACAGCCAGCACCAACGGCTGCCGGCACATACATTGTCCAATGGGGTGACACCCTCCGCAAAATCGCACACCGCATGAACATCAACGTGAACGACCTTATCGCCGTCAATCCACAGCTATGGAATCCAAACTTGATCTTCGCCGGACAAGTGATCTACCTGCCTCAATCTGCGACGATGTACACCGTCCAAGCTGGAGACACACTCAAAACTATCGCCGCTCGATATGGTACGACGATGAATAATCTCCTAGCTCTCAACCCACAGATCTGGAACGCGGATTGGATTTTCGCAGGACAAGTAATAAGGATCTGGTAAATGATTTGATGGCTATCGTAGGATTATCGCCTTCCGATAAATAATCGACCATACCACCTGAGAAAAAAGACTTTGGCTCTCCCAGGGTTCTTCACGGAACTCTCGGGGGAGTCAATCTTTTGTTTAATTACCTTTGACGAATAACCGGTTGAAGGTTATTTACGGAAAAACCATTTTTGAGGATACTCTTCCTCGAGATAAATGACCGGATGAATAAATGGTTTGAGATCAAGTCGATAAAGGCTTTCGCCAAATGCCCTGATGAAAGAAACTTAAAAAAATCGGGTTTCCTTATCATTTCAAGGCGATTGCTGATTGCCCTTTCAATAACCATACATTACGAAAATGTAAAGAGGAAAAAGAAGAAAACAGTATAAAATATAGCAAGAAGAAAACATTCGAAAAAGGCAAACCTGGTGAAAACCGGGGACGCAAAGCCAACGGGTCTAACGTCACAACAGTGACTAAGATGGCCAGGCCGCCGATGATCATCGATCTGGGATCTAAAAAGAATACGGCGAGCCTGGAAAATTTCCGGGCTCGCTGTTTTCTTCCAGGAACAATCATCATCCATCTTATCGTTCGATAAGGGCAAACCCGGTGAAAACCGGAGACGCAAAGCCAATGGGTCTACCGTCACAAAAGTGACTATGATGGCCAGGCTGCCGAAGACGACATGAAACTTAAAACCAACCCCAATAAAACATTTCATGTTGACAGCGTCCGCTGTATTTCGGGTGCCCTTATCAGGGAGAACATCCTATGGCACCCAAGACGGACACGCACGGCTTTCTTCCGATCCTACCAAAGGTAATCAGGGCTGGCTTCAGCCTGTTACTGTTAGTCGTTGCGGTATATCTTCCGTATACTGTTTCTGCGGCTCCGCTAACCGATACCGCCCCATTACCGGACCTATCAAGTTTTACACTTTCAATTCAAAATGGAAACGCGAGTCTACTCCGAGGTGTCTACGTAGATGGGCTCTTTGCCTTACCCATCGTGCAGCAACCAACCTACAACGCCGCCTATGTATCAACGATTGACAACACAGTGACGCAATTTGGATTGGCCTCCCAATTTGGAAATATCGGTTTCCTTGCTCATAACTATTTAAGCGGTCAATATTTCTTCCAACTGATGCCCGGGATGTTGATCCGATTGATTTACGGGGACGGGCAGATCGAATATTTCATTGTTACGAATATTTATCGGTATCGGGCCACTTCCCCTTATAGTGTATACAGCGATTTCGTCGATCTGGATACACAGGAATATCTCACAGGGAGTGCGTTATTCACAAAAGTTTACATGGGTCCGAGTCATGTTACCTTCCAAACCTGCATCTCCCAGAATGGCAATTCAAGTTGGGGCAGACTCTTCGTTATTGCAGAACCCATTCAGTATCTTTTTTCTGTAATGCAGTCAAATTAATTTATTTACAAAATCCATTTTTTGTGTGAAAAGCCCAAGTATCAAGTTGATCGATGCCTGGGCTATTTTTTTATCCCTTAAGGAATGTCATAGAGCTTTATTGTTAGGTTCAATTGACATCTCTCCTTATCTCGTGTATGCT
>JBGQIO010000198.1:0-6930 GCA_041498515.1 Anaerolineae bacterium | reverse complement strand
GAATCTGCATGGACCGGGGAGCGGATACGACGCAGCTGTACGATCTTGCCCTTCAATATGATCCCAACTACGGCGAGGTGTATCTCGACCGGGCGAATTACAACCTGGTACGAAAAGATTTCAACACCGCCCTGCCGGACCTTGAAAAAGCCAGCGGGCTGATGCCGGACTCGGCGCTCGTCCAGGTGGCGTTCGCGGAAGCTTATCTGCTGCAGGGCAATATCCCGAAAGCGCTAGAAGCTGCCCAGAAAGCCAACACCACCGACCTGACCCTGCTGTCTTCCTATTATTATCTTGGCGCCGCTTATATTGCAAACGGACAGTACCAAGACGCGATCAAACCCCTCCAGGTCTATCTTATCTATCAGCCCAAGGATGGAACCGCCTATGCACTGCTCGGGCAGGCATTTACAAAAACCGGCCAATACAAATCTGCGGTGGATGCGCTCAACACAGGCCTCAAGCTCGACCCCAACCAGGTCCGATCCTATATCGACCTGGGCGTCTCTGACCTGGGCCTGAATGACCTGGATAATGCTTCGATCAATTTCAAGAAAGCCCTTTCATTCTTCCCCGATTCATTCGATGCCAATATCGGGCTGACGGAAACTTTATACAGGAATGGGACATTCGGCAGCGCCTATTTACAAGCCGAAACTTCAAAGTCGAAGGCGACGGACGATACCCAAACGGCGCTGGCGATCTATTGGCGGGCACTCAGCCAGGAAGGCCGAGGCAGTTTCGGTGATGCCATCGCGGACTGGAAGACCCTGCTGGCCATGCCGGCCGCGGCGATGACACCGGATATGCGTAAAACAGCGGCGGACCATCTCAAGAGCATTGTCACAGCCACCAGTACGCCAAAAGCGTCGAACACCCCGGTTCCATCGAGAACGCCTAAAGTATCAGGCACGCCAATGGGTTCAAGTACGCCCAAGCCTTCCGGAAGCGGAACGCCGACACCAACAATCACACTAACGCCTACCTCAACGAAAAAACCTTAATGGTTGAAGGTTGGAAAGTTGGCTTCGGCGATTCATATCGTCGAAGTATGCGATGGTGGCTTGTGGCCACCTCGCATGAAAGTTGAAAGTTGAAGGTTGGAAAGTTGAAGGTTGAAAGTTGGCTTCGGCGATCCATATCGCCTACTTCGGTGATTCATATCACCGAAGTGGGTGATAGCAGCTTGATGCTGCTTCACCCGAAGGTTGAGGTGATATCCATTTTGTAATTTCTTATTCCAATGTAATACCCTTACTGACCAGAAATTTCATTACTTCACCGAATCCAGGAAGCCCCGATCTCCCTCCGAGTTGTTGGCTATTCATGGCCGCCACGGCGCTGGCAAAAGCGGCCGCTTTTTCAACCGGGAATCCTTTTAGCAATCCAACAAGAAAAGCTCCGTGATAACTATCCCCACAGCCTGTGGTATCGACAGTTTCAGGAAAGAGAAAGGCAGGCTGGTGGACAGATAAGCCATCTTTCGTACGAACCCAACTTCCGTTCCTACCGTCCGTTACAACAGCAATCTCCGGACCTTCTTTAAGAAGCAGCCCGGCCGATTTGGATATATCGGCTTCCCCCGTACAGGTTTCGGCAAAATCCTTTGCAACGATACAAATGTCCATTAAGGGCAAGAGGGTCTTCAATTCAGGCCTGAATCTATTGGCGCCCCCATCGAATGAGACCCGGACATTCGACTCTTTTGCCAACTTAACAGCTTCCAGACAAGCATCCCAGTGCCTACCGTTCAAATGGATAATTTTTGCAGACCGGATCACAGACTTCTGCAACTCCGAAAGTGAAATCTCAGGCACCGAGCCCGGTCGCCACATAATTGCACGCGCCCCATTTTTAGCGGATACCAGGATATTGGAAATGGAGGTGGTGTAACCGGAGCGGATCCCAATGCAATCAGTAGAAACCCCTTCCGTTTGAAAACCTTCCAGCACCAATGTCCCCGCCCAATCATCCCCGATGCTGTCGATCATGGCCGTTTTTCCTCCCAACCTGGAAATCGTAACCATAGCCGTGGCTACCGGACCTCCGCCTTCAACGGTCAAGGCCAAAGCCTGTTGATTCTCGCGGTTTGTTGGGAAATGATCCACCAAGGTAATTAAGTCCACCGTCGAGGCACCCAACCCGATCACATCAAGTAGCTTTTCATTCATAACAGATATCCTTTGCAAATATTTTTCGATTATCTCCGCGTTAGGTAGCTGAGACCTACGGTCAGGCGCCAGAAGGCTCATTAAAAGGGCGAGATTGCCCTTGAAGAACACAAGGATCTTCGCGGCAAGAAGTTCGCTTGCCATCTCCGACCACGCCCCTTCGGGGCTCGCCCTGAAGGACGCAGGACCTTCGGCAATGACAATACCAGCAGTTGGTAATTGAGACCTACGGTCAGGTAATGGCGCTGGTCAGAGAAGACCAGGCGCCAGCAGGGGGGTGGTAAATATGCCCTGACATTTTATTTTCCATATTTCGCCCGATCCTCAGGGCAGGGACAAAGGGCACGCAGGTAGTGCCAGTTATAAATGCCGTAATCGTGACCGTCCTCCCAGACAACCGTCAGTGCGTAAGAGCCGACGGCTTTGATGTTGGCTATGCGCGTGGCGGGTGAATCTTCAAGGTGTTGTTGAAATATGTCCGCCTCCGGTTCGGACCTCATATTCTCATGACCGCCGCGGCAGGAAGCACACGGACAGCCGGCGCGCAGCAGCCCAAACGGATAGACACTGACATGTCCATCGTCCCAGTTGACGGTAAATTCACGGGTCTTTTTATTTGCGGTGATATTCGTCGGTTTTTCGTTCATGGTTCCTCTAAAGGGTGGACACGGGGCGACTGGGCGACCATGTAGGTCTGGGCGACCATGTAGGTCGCCCCTACAATTTATTGAGGGGAGGGCACAACCGCAGAAAATCTGCGGCGGGCCACCCTTCGATACTCCCTGGGGTGCGGTCGCAGGGCAACGCTCAACCACTGGGCGACCGTGTAGGTCGCCCAGACAATTTATTGAGGGGAGGGCACTACCGCCAGAAAATCAGCGGCAGCCCAGCCGGCACGCGTATTGTCATAGGGCGCGACCAGATACCACCAAGTATGTCCATCCGCCTGTTGGGGACCATCCTTAACCTGGAAGGTCTCGGATTCCTCGCCGCGAAAAACAGTGTCGCTGTTCAGGCCGGGCGCGGAGCGAATGCGCAGGCCGCTCCCTTGCGTGCCACTGATCTGAACATAGGAGCCGATACCAATTTGTCCGGCAGGCGGCGTGATGGTACCTGAAGGAATCCCGGTGGATGTGGGATTAACGGTAGCAGTCGGAGGGGCAATGATGGTCAGGTCGGCAGGCACAAAGCCTTGATTCTCGGGCTGATGCGGACGAGTCCAACCGATCGCGATCAGCGTAACGAGAAGAAGACAACCGGCAACGGCCAGCGCGCCGAGGATCGTCCAAATATTCCATAGAGAGGGGAGATCTCTTTGATTCATGGGAGCAGGAAGAAAGCCAATCCGAGGATGAAATAAATAGCCAGCAGCCCGGCACCTTCTAGCCAGGTGGATTCACCGTCGGAGGAAACCAGCGCGGCGATCACGACGGCCGTCAACAGGGCCAGCAATTCGAAGCGATTAAATATGAGCTGCAGCGGATGCCCGAGCAGGAGGCTGATGAAGACCAGCAGCGGCGCAACGAAGAGGGCGATTTGCAGACTGGAGGAGATGGCGATCTCGGTGCTCAAGTCCATTTTGTCCTTGAGCGCCATTTTGACGGAGACGAGATGTTCGGCTACGTTGCCGATGAGCGGGACGAGGATAATGCCGAGAAAGAACTCTGAGATGCCCAGGCCGGTAATGACCGCCTCCGCAACATGGACGAGGGCTTCGCTCAACCAGGCGACACCTATCGTCGATAATACCAGTATGAACATGGACTGCCTGAGGGTCCGGGCGGGCAGGTCCCTCTGCGGCAATTTATAGGATAGCGGACTTTCCTGCGTACGGGAGGCGTCGAACAAGCCGAGACCATACAGGACCAGCATAATGACCGCCACGCCAATGCTCAAGGCTTCCACATTGACGCTGCCCGTTCTACTAATGGATTGGCTGAACACGGACGGAACGATCAAAGTGGTGACGGCCAGCGCCAGCAGAATCGCATTGCGGCTGGCATTCCTCTTGTTGAATTTCTGTACGCCATAGCGGGCTCCGCCGGCCGCCATGGCGAACCCGAGGACGAGCAGCAGGTTGCCAATGATCGAACCGGTGATGGAGGCTTTGACCAGTTCAAGCAGACCGGCTTGCACGGCCGTGATGGTGATAATAAGCTCGGCAGCATTGCCGAGGGTGGCATTGAGCAAGGCGCCGAGACGCGGATTGGTATGGGCGGCCAGGTCTTCGGTCGCTTCACCGATATACGAGGCAAGGGGAATGATGCCAAGCGCGGCCAGGGCGAAGACCACAACCGGTGGCCAGCCAAACAACTGGGCCGCCAGCGTAAAGGGCAAAGCCAGAAGCAAAAAAACCAGCGGAGACTTTTTTATATATGACGTGAGCCGGTTCATAAATCTTTTTCTTTGCCAAGGCCGGTGTTTGCGCCGGGAGCAGTGAGCAACTTCAGCCCGTTCGGAGGAACAATCACTTTCAAAGCCTGCTTCTGAATATCGATCTGTACCTTTTTGCCGCCAAGCATCGGCTCTCCATCCACATGGACAGAGAAAGCCGTGTCAGATTCTATCCGGGCGGAATGAAAAGGCAACCTGCGCGCCTGATCGCTGGTTAGATGGAGGCCAGCTAATAAATCAAAGTAGGTACGAAAGGCGTCGGCCATATTGCTGCCGCTGAGAAGCCATAAATCCATTTCGCCATCATCGATAAAGGCGTTGGGTGAAAGGACGGCCAGGCCGCCAACGTATCTGCGAATATTAGTTGTGATGGCCAGCAGGAAATGACCGTCGACGCGCTGATCGTCGGCCCAAACACGCAAATCCATGCCACTCCAGGTGGCAGCAGTCCAGAACGTAGTAGCAATATATTGCGGGATCGAAACATATTTGGCGAAGCGCGGACGCGGCTCCAACTGATGGATGGTCATGGCATCCAGGCCGATGCCGGCCCAAAGCAAGAAGGGCTGGTCGTTGCAGAGACCCACATCCACACGATGGACGGAAGCGTTCGCCAACAAGCGGGCATTTTTTTGCAGCGCACCATTGTGCAGCCAGTCGAAGGCCTGCTGGCCTAATTCCATGGCCCAGACGTTCATCGTACCAGCCGGGAGGACGGCCAGAGCCGTTTCCGAGTGGATGAGTCCGCTGGCGACCTGCCCGACGGTCCCATCACCGCCGATGGCAAAGACGGCGTCATATTTTTCTGCAGCAGCCTGCCGGGCGACATGCGTCGCATGACTCCCGCTTATAATCTCGGCGATCTCCACCTGCCAACCTGCGAGACGCAACGGACGAAGGATGCCGCGCACAAAAGGTCGGACGGGGAAGCGGCCGGCGGCCGGGTTGTAAAGGAGCAGTCCCTTGCGCATTGCAACGATTATAGTGGAAAGTTGAAGGATTCAATGTGCGAGGTGCGGAGTGCGGAGTGCGGGGTGCGGGGTAGGATGTTGCTTCGGCGATTCATATTACTCGCTTCGACGATTCACATCGTCGAAGTGGGCAATGGTGGCTTGATGCCACCTTGCCCGAAAGTGGGCGATGGTCGGGCAATCGCCGACCACTTTGGTGGCATGTAGCCGAGCAGGAAGATCACCTGCACCTCCGGCCTACGGCCTCCGGTCGCCCGATGATATAATTTTCCTTATGGTTCAACCAGATGAAGGGCGTATGCTGAATGGTCGTTACCAGCTGCTTGAACGATTCGGTTCGGGCGGCATGGCGAACATTTACCGCGCACGCGATACATCGCTCGACCGGTATGTTGCCATTAAAGTTTTACGCGATGACAAAAGCCGCAATTCCGATTTCGACCTGCAGTTCCAGCTCGAGGCGCGAGCGGCGGCCAATCTTTCACACCCAAACATCGTAACCGTTTATGATTTCGGGATCGACAACGGGCAGCCGTTCATCGTCATGGAACTGGTACCCGGCACCGACCTGAAGTCCTTGCTGCGCAAGCGCGGCCGCTTCACGGTCGAAGACGGCATCCCGTTGATGGTGCAGGCCTGCGCGGGACTAGGATACGCCCATCGCGCCGGTCTGGTGCACTGCGACGTCAAGCCGCACAACATGCTGGTCACGCCTGACAGCCGCCTCAAGGTCACGGACTTTGGCATCGCACGCGTGCTAGCCACGATCAGCCCGGGCGAACGCACCGACATAGTCTGGGGTTCGCCGCAATACTATTCGCCGGAACAGGCAGCGGGGCATGTGCCCAGCCCGGCCTCGGACGTCTATTCGCTGGGGGTCGTAACCTATGAAATTTTAACGGGCACGCTGCCTTTTACTGCCTCCACTCCGGAGGAGCTTGCCCGCCTGCACCTAGAGGCCGCTCCGATACCACCGAGCGAATATATCCCCGATATCCCCAAGCCATTGGAAGAGATCATCCTGAAAGTGTTATCGAAGGAACCCTCGGCGCGTTATCGTACAGCCGACCAGCTTGGACGCGTGCTGATGAAATTCGGTACGCAGCGCGAGATCCAGACCCTTGCCCCGACCGAGCAGCCTGAACCCACGCCGGTCTTCGTTTGGGAAGAGCCGCCTCCGCCCGACCCTACACCCATACCGGGTGAGGAGCCGTTGGATATCGACTGGGCGTCGGTGGCGCTCGGCCTGCTGGCGTTGATCGCGGTGGGCGGCCTGATCCCATTCTGGATGTTGGTGTATTTTGTTTACAATCCGCCGATAAAATAAAAGAAGTGATCAGTAATAGTGTGCAGTGATCCAGCCACTCGACGCTTACATAAGATGATGAGAATAG
>JBGQIO010000197.1:0-6999 GCA_041498515.1 Anaerolineae bacterium | reverse complement strand
TCCTCTTTTGAATACACACCCCCCGAGCCGTAGATCGGGAGACCAAGTCTCGCAGCGGAGTGGACGACTTCGAGTGATCTGGGAAACTGAGCCGGGCCGAACAATCTTCCGCTGATAAGCTTTTCACCGCCCTCGTGGGAGGGGTTGCGGGCGAGCGGCAGCATTCCACGCGGTGCAGCCAAACTGATTGCCGCCGCGCCTGTTTGCAGTGCACGCGGGCCCAAACTTAATACCTGTTCGGCTGCTAATGAAACGATCAACGGTAATTCGCCCAGGCACATTTCAATGGCGAGCAAAATAATGTCATCGGCGAGAAGCGGAGCGAAACCAAGCTCAACAGCAGCGACGTTCTCTCTCCCTTCCAGGCTCTCGACCATTTGCTTAGTCTCTTCCGGCCGGTCGGCCATCAGGTTGACAATGACTGGTATGGGGGAGTCGGCCCAGCGGCGCGCATGTTTATTGATGGCTGTCGTGATTCCGGGATTTGGCAAACCGGTGTGCAGTAGGAATCCGCCCGGATATTCGATCAAGGTCGGTTGGTCGGTCGTCTTTCGGGCTCTAAGAGATATGGGGTTGGTAACGAAAGCACCAAGGTCATCCCAGGGGACCTGTGCTCGCAAATCGGGTGAGAAGCCAAGCGTTCCGGCTGCATTCATGATTGGCTTGCGAAAGATTAAATCTTGTTTGAACATCAGGATTGATCGAGAGCGGCTTTAAGGTGAAAAAGAGAAAGCCCCCGGTATATTGACCGGGATCAGCTTCCCAATGGTAGGTTCCTTGCAAATTGTCACCGTGCAAGCAGTATAAGTCAGACGGACTTGATCTTTCACCCATCCGCTTGTCTGGGGAAGTTTGATCGGTAATGTCAATGTCAAGGGTCCTTCTGGATAGACGGACTGGCCATCGGATTCGGTACCGGACATTTCCGAGTCAGCGCTCTCTGTGAGTGCACCGGTGGAATGCATCCGGCTGCTCGACGGAAGTTCCAGCAGGGTTGGTCGTCCCTGACCATTTATGTCGCTGCGTGAAAGGTCTTTGCTGTACAGATGATATCCTGAAGGTGGAATAAATGTCGCTTGCAGGGAAAAAGAGGTGTCTAAATTGCGCATGAGTCGCACAGAGACGGCGATCTCGTTATTGGTGTCGGTATAGGAAGCAAGCAGCAGAGATTGGCCGCGTTCTAGGTTTGGCTGTTGCCTGTGAGAGATGCTGAGGAGCACCGATAGTAGTAAGATCGCTAAAACAATAAAAGTGCGCCGGGACATTTAATCAACCTTCTGCCTTTAATAATACTTCAATTATCAGGTTCCCTCTGAATACACGGGTAAGGGCAGGGACTTTGGACATAATTGGAAAAAGCGTCTAAGCTCGTATCCAAGTCGTTAAACGAATATATTTAATCCAGGATAAGCGGGATGACCAATAGGTCATGGAATCAGAGCAGGATTAAGTCTAGAATTTGTGCGAACAGGAGCTGCATTATGAGTACGGTTATTTACTCGGCGAGTCCGTTCCAGGCTGTTCTTGGGATTTTGGAAACGATCGCATTCGTTTTTGTGATCGGCCTGGTGGGGATAGGAATTGCTCTTTTTAGACAAAAGCAGAGCCGCAGCGCCAGGATTATGGTGGGTGTTCTTGGCATTTTCCTGGTGATCGTCAGTTTTGTTTCTGCCGGATTTACGTTTGCCTCTGTCTCAAATGGCGCCCAGGTTGTTACGGCGAATCTGAATAATAAGACCATTGCCGAGGATAACTGCGGCGATAACGGGGGAACTTGTAAACGCTTCGTGCTGGAAACAACGGAGAATGCGACTGTATATGATTTTAATGTCCCTCAGGATGCATACGAGGTCGCGCTAATAAATACTTGTTACAAATTTACATATTATCCCAATAGCGGGCTTTTCGCGCAGGATACAAACTCGTACCGGCAGATTAATTATGTTTCTCGGATCGAAACGGCTGATCCGGCTGCGTGTCAATAGGCCGGAGAGACCGGTTCACTCCGCCTTCTCTTTACGCGATCAAAGTGCTTGGCAATTGAACTTCCCTGTGCAAACCACGCTGTATTCTCTATCTGATTTTCAGATAATAAGGAGAGTTTGAGCTATATGGTCACTTCCGCTAAACCGATTGCCTGGAGCATTTCTTCGTTGGTGGTGAATTTGAATTCCTCCAGCCCGCGTTTACGTGCTTCCGCTTCTTCGATGGCTTCCAGCTTTATGATCTCGGCTTTTGTGATAATGGGTCTGGACAGGCTCTTTATTTTCTCGGCGACCCCCTCCAGGTTCGGCGTCATTGCTTGGACGGTCTCCAGATATTTTGATACTGCTTTTGCCGCGTTGATTCCATCCTTGCGAGCCAGCCCAACTAGGCCATCACTGGCCTGACGCGACCATCCGCCAACAAAGACGTCCGGGATCAGCGCGTTGGTCTTCGGATCGAACGATTCGTAGGTGAGATCATCTACGGGAAAGCGAGGCGCAGGATTCTTTATAAATTCATTCGAAGCGACTGGCAGGCCGAATGAATCATCCACTTTATCGCCGATTGCGAAGACGACTGTCTCCACTTCCAGTGTGCGTTTATGACCGGTCCCGCGCGATTTCAACTCGCCATCCTTGACCACTAACATATTGTCTTCAACTTCCAGCTTGGTCAACGAACCGTTCTCACCCAGCATTTGTACGGGTGATGTTAGGAATTCGAAACGGAAACGTGTGTCCCCAAATTTCGGGTCGCCTTTGGGGAGCGCATCCAGCACTTTCCTCCGGCCTACTTCCGGATCCTGGTTGACCGCCTGCAGCATGGGCATGACTCGCGTCATTTCAGCATCGAAGGCTGCCAGGTCCAGATTAGCGATAATATGCTTCATTTCTTCTTTGGTGAAGTTGACCTCGCCCGGCCCGCGGCGCACGATCGAAATGACCTCGTCCGCTTTTACTTTGTGGATCAGGAAGCGTGCGACATCCACCATTACATTACCCGCGCCTACGATCACGCAGCGCTTTCCAAAACGGAACTTCTTGAGGCTGTAAGGTGGAAGTTTATTGTAAAAATAAACAATGTCTTTTGCGTGATAAACACCTTTGAGATCTTCTCCCGGCAGACCCAGCCATTTTGTCCCTTGTGCTCCCACTGTAACCAGGATGGCCTCGAACCCGAGCGCGCGCAGATCGTTCAGGGTGAGATCGCCGTGTGCGTCGACCTTTACATTCCCGTAATATGTGATGTTATTATTCTCTAAAACTTGACGGAATTGCTTGCGCAGTCCTTCCTTCATTGTATGTTTATCGGGGTAGATTCCGTACTCTGCGAGTCCACCCGGCTTAATATCGCGGTTAAAAACTATGACCTGCACTCCCTGGTTGGCTAATTCACGTGCGCCAAATAGTCCGGCCGGACCTGCCCCGATGACCGCGACAAAATGTGTATTTCCTTCAGACACTCTTCCTCCTGCCTTATTTTTCACAAAACGGGTAGATTATATTAGAAAAGCTGGTGCCGTACAAGCCGTTCTTTTCCTACCTGGACTTTAGTGGTGTTTTATTATTATCTGTCGTCGTTGAGTTAATTAAAGTTACCGGATTTTGGTGAGAGTTAGCTTAGATTTTTTCGCCGGCTTAAATCGGTGGTTTTCCACAACTATGTTAAGATTACTGGGTATTGCATTTTTCGGCTAACCAGGACTTTGTTATACTCCAAAAATATATTATTTTGAGAATAAATATATATCAGATTCGTTAGAATTGTTTGTAAGGAGGCCACATGAGCATGCCTGATCATAAACGCAGAAAAAGTCCCGCTGACCGGTTTCGCAGTATTCTTTCTGACGGCCAGAAGAAGGAAGAAGGGATCGAGGCCAGGAAATCTCCGGTGGTGAATCTTCCTAAAGCGAAACAAACGAAAATAGGCCCTTCCCTCGCAGCTTCCGAACCCCTGCCCGCAGTCCCTAAGACCGGTTCACGCCAGGAGAGCAATCGCATTCTTCCGATCTTTTGGACGGTAGCCAGCATTGTCTCCTTGACCATCAATGCCATCCTGATCATCCTTGTGGTTTTCCTCCTGAGCGGGCTTGGATCGTTAAATATTGTCGATATAGGAACAGGCCTTCTGGGTGGCTTGTATACTAATTTTGAGCGAATGGATCAGGCGCACATCAGAACGACCATTCCCGTTCAAACCACCATACCTTTGAACATGTCCATCCCGGTGCAGACCACAACGGGCATCACGCTTGCTCAGGCTGTTTCCATCCAGGGTGCGCACGTAAAAATTAATACGGCTTTGTTCAATATTGATGCACCTGCCAGCGTAACCCTGCCTGCTGGAACTGCCTTGGACGTGACGATGAATTTCATTGTCCCGGTGCAGGCACAAGTGCCGGTCACTCTGAACGTTCCGGTGGATATCGCCTTGCAGGATACCGATCTTCATCCTGCGATCATCGGTCTTCAGGAAACCCTTAAACCTTTGTACTGTATTGTTTCGCCGGCCGCGCTCACGTTGAGCGGTGCGCCCGTGTGCAAATGAAAACGGGAAAGGGTTCAATCTCGCTTATAATCGTCGCTTATGCCAAAGACTTTTACAAAGACCACTCTCTCCAATGGAATGACCGTGCTCTTGAAGGAAATTCATACCGCACCGCTGATCTCGTCGTGGGTGTGGTATCGTGTCGGCTCCCGGGATGAAGTTCCTCCGTTCACCGGCATTTCGCATCTTGTCGAGCACATGCAGTTCAAAGGCACGCAGGCGTATCCCGCGGATGTTATAGATAAAGCCGTCGCCCGCGATGGCGGGACGCGTAATGCCTTCACCTTCCTCGATTGGACGACTTATTTCGAGACGATGCCTGCTGATAAGATCGACCTTGCGCTGCGGCTTGAATCCGATCGCATGGCGAACAGCCTCTTTGATGAAAAGGAATTTTCATCCGAGCGGACAGTGGTGATCTCAGAGCGCGAAGGCAATGAGAACGAGCCCATGTTCCAGCTCGGAGAGGCAGTGCAGCAGGCTGCCTTTCGCATCCATCCCTATCATCATGAGATCATTGGCGATATGGCCGATCTCAAGCGGATGACGCGTGACGATCTTTTTCGGCATTACCGGGCTTACTACGTTCCTAACAATGCTGTGATCGGTATGGCAGGCGACTTCAAAGCGAAAGAGATGATGGCACGCATCCGGGAACTGTTTGGATCACTTCCTGCCGGTCCGCGGCCGCCCAGGCTGTCCCGCCCGGAACCGGAACAACGCGGCGAACAGCGGGTTTCCGTTGAAGGCCCGGGTGAGACTGCTTATTTGCAAATAGGCTATCGTTTTCCGGCCGCTTCGCATCCCGATTTTTTCCCGCTTTCCGTGCTGGATAGCCTGCTGGCTGGTCCAACCAACCTGAATATGTTTGGTGGAGGCGGCATATCGAATAAAACCTCTCGTTTATATCGGGCTCTGGTCGATCATCAATTTGCAGTCGGCCTTTCCGGGGGCTGCAATGCCACAGTGGATCCCTTTCTCTATTATCTTTCATTGACGGTCCATCCCAAGCGCAAACCCGAAGAGACTCTGACCGCCTTGGATCAAGAGCTCCGCCGCGTTCAAGATGAGCTTGTTTCGAAAGAAGAGATTCGCCGCGCGATCAAGCAGGCGCGCGCCAATTTTGCCTATGGCACCGAGAACATCACAAACCAGGCTTTCTGGCTTGGGTACGCCGAGATGTTCGCATCGTATGATTGGTTCGAAACGTATTTGGAGAAAATGGCTGCCGTCACGCCGAAGGACGTACAGAGGGTGGCGCGTGCTTACTTACGGCCTCAGACTCGTGTTGTAGGGACGTATATCCCCACGGGTGGTGGTGAACGAGCATGAGCGGCCCGCTGAAATCATCGCGTTCTGATTATCGCTCCCTTCCCGGACCGGAAGATATTCACCGCGCAGTTTTATCCAATGGGATTACGGTCCTGACCCGTTCTAATTTTAGCAGCCCTTCTGTGACGATCAGTGGGTATGTCCATGCAGGTAGTTTGTTCGATCCCGAGCAGAAGTTGGGTCTGGCTGATTTTGCTGCTTCTGCTCTGATGCGTGGCACTACCGAACATTCCTTCGACTCCCTCTACAATGAACTTGAATCCGTGGGCGCTAGCCTGGGATTTGACTCGGGGCTGCATACGACCAGTTTCCATGGTCGTGCCTTGGCGGAAGATTCGTCGCTTTTACTCCACTTGCTCTCCGAAACAATGCGGCAGCCGGTTTTTCCCAAAGAAGAAGTTGAAAAACTTCGCCATCATTTATTGACGGGTCTTGCCGTTCGAATCCAGGATACTTCCGATATGGCCGATCTCATCTTCGATGAAATGTTGTATCGCGGCCATCCGTATGCCCGTTCTGAAGACGGTAATCCGAAAACGATCAAAGCGATTACGCGTGCTGACCTCGCCAAATATCACCGCCTCACCTTTGGTCCCCGAGGCATGACGATCGCTGTAGTGGGAGCGGTCGAACCGAAGAGGGCTGTGGATCTGGTATCGCGCGCCTTGGGCGATTGGAAGAACCCGGATCAGGCGGTTACGGCGAAATTGCCTGCCTTAAAACTCATGGATAAGACAGTTAAAAGACATTATAAAATTCCCGGTAAATCTCAGTCTGATATAGTGATCGGTACGAATGGCCCTCGTCGTACGGATGCCGATTACATGGCTGCCACCTTGGGCAATTCAATTCTTGGACAGTTCGGCATGATGGGACGAATAGGAGAATCGGTCCGTGAGAAATCGGGGTTGGCTTATTACGCATACTCCAATATTAGTGCGGGAGTCGGTCCTGGCTCCTGGACGGTTAGCGCCGGCGTGAATCCCGCCAATGTCGGGAAGGCAAGTGAACTGATATTCAAGGAATTAAAGCGCTTCATAAAAAAGGGTATTACTAAAAAAGAGCTGGCGGATAGTCAATCGAATTTCATTGGTCGATTACCGCTTTCTCTTGAGTCCAATGGCGGGGTTGCTT
>JBGQIO010000196.1:0-7036 GCA_041498515.1 Anaerolineae bacterium | reverse complement strand
CACGCCCCGCACACGTCCATTTTTTCGGGTACTTTAGTAAATAATATCCATTTTCAAAGAGGCTCTTATTCAGCTTCACTCAGGATGAGCTTGAGCTGTTCTCGCAGCATTTGGCTGATCTCTGCGTCGGAGAAATTAAACCGTTTTGCCTCGCCGATGTATTGACGTGCCAGAGCTACCAGTGTTTCTCTTCGCAATCTTTGCTCGACTTCGGGCGGGGCCTTCTCCATAATATACGTGCCCCGGCCTTGCTGGGTTGATATCAGGCCCGCCTCATCCAGCAAGCGGTACGCGCGAGCTACGGTATTGAAGTTCACGCGTAATTCCGAAGCCAGGGCGCGGACGGTTGGCAACTGGTCACCGGGTTTGAGCAGGCCACCGGAAACCCGTTGTTCGATCTGGTTCATGATCTGAACATAGATCGGCAGGCCGGACCGGAAGTCGAGGTGAAGCGAGAGAGGTTTTTTGTTATCCATCAACGAAATTGTACTAATTGTATAATTGTAATAATTGTATATCGTCATAGTAGGTTTGTCAAGAGCCAGAAATTTTCAAAGTGCGAAGTGCGAGGTGCGACGTGCGTAGATGAGGGACTGAAGGGGAAAGCAGCCTTCTGTAAAATCGCCTGCTTCGGCGATACATATTACTCGCTTCGACGATTCATATCGTCGAAGTGGGCAATGGTGGCTGGATGCCACCTTGCCCGAAAGTGGGCAATGGTCGGGCAATCGCCGACCACTTTGGCGGCTTGGGGCCGAGCAGGAAAAACACCTGCACCTCCGGCCTGCGGCCTCCGGTCGCCCGAAGGCTGAAGGTTGGAAAGTGAAGGTTAGAGAGTAGAGAATAGTGAGTGGAAAGCAGGCGATAGCCGAGCAGGAAAAACGCTAAGAAGTAAGTTGATGGGAATAAACCCCATCCGGTTTGTAAACGGCTGCCCCAACGGTCAAATCGCCTGCTTCGACGATACATATTACTCGCTTCGACGATTCATATCACTTGCTTCGGCGATACATATCGCCGAAGTGGGCGATGGCGTCTTGAAGCCGCCTCGCCCGAAAGTGGGCAATGGTCGGGCAATCGCCGACCACTTTGGTGGCTGGATGCCACCTTGCCCGACAAGACACGGATAAATCAGCGTGGTAAAATCCATTTGGAACTAAATAAGGAGATAGATATGGAACAACAGACCGGTACCTTTGCTGTTAAAAAAGGTTTAGCCCAAATGCTTAAAGGCGGCGTCATCATGGACGTCGTGACCCCCGAACATGCCCGGATCGCCGAGGAAGCCGGCGCTTGCGCGGTGATGGCGCTCGAGCGCGTCCCTGCGGATATTCGCGCACAAGGCGGCGTAGCGCGCATGTCGGACCCCGACCTTATCCTAAAGATCATGGACACGGTGACGATCCCGGTGATGGCCAAATGCCGCATCGGACATTTTGTGGAAGCTCAGATCCTCGAAGCGATCGGCGTAGATTACATCGACGAATCCGAAGTGCTGACACCCGCCGATGAAGCCAACCACATCAACAAGAATTTATTCAAAGTACCTTTCGTTTGCGGATGCAGAAACCTGGGCGAGGCGCTGCGCCGCATCGGTGAAGGCGCGGCGATGATCCGCACCAAGGGCGAAGCGGGCACGGGCGATGTGGTTGAAGCGGTCCGTCACGCGCGCTCGGTGATGGGCGCAATCCGCCAGCTGCAAACCATGGCAGAGGAAGAACTTATGGCCTTTGCCAAAGAGCTGGGCGCGCCGTACGAACTCGTCAAAGAGACGAAAGAACTCGGGCGCATGCCGGTGGTCAATTTTGCGGCAGGCGGGGTAGCCACTCCCGCCGACGCAGCGCTGATGATGCAGCTGGGTGTGGACGGTGTGTTCGTCGGTTCAGGCATCTTCAAGAGCGGCGACCCGGCGAAGCGTGCGGCGGCGATCGTAAAATCCGTGACCCATTATCAAGACGCGAGCATCCTGGCCGAGGTGAGCAAAAATCTGGGCGAGCCGATGGTGGGACGCAACGTATCGCAGATGCCCGAGGCGGAGAAGATCGCGCAGCGCGGCTGGTAAATTAACACTCAACCAACTCAACCAAAATGATCTCTTCCAACTTCGCGAAGGCAATTGCGCCGCCCTATTATGCTGTTATCTTTACCGCCAACCGCACCCCAGAAGACAAGGGCTACAACAAGATGTCCGAACACATGGAAGAGCTGGCAAGGCAACAACCCGGCTTTCTTGGCATCGAGAGCGCTGAAAACACCGATGGATTTGAAATCACCGTCTCTTACTGGGATTCAGAGGAATCCATCCGAGCCTGGAAAGCGCACGTAGAGCACCAGATCGCGCAGAAGCAAGGAAGAAAACTTTGGTACGAGCATTATGAAATTCGAATTGCCAAGGTTGAACGCGCATACAACATGCAAACTTCAATTCTGTAGTTTGCTGAATTACAGACCCTATGAAAATTGGTGTGCTTGCAATACAAGGCGACTTCGCCGAACATATCGTCATGCTCAAACGACTTAAGGTGGAAACAACCGAAGTCCGTTTGCCAGAGCATCTCAAAAATCTCGACGGCCTGATCATACCCGGCGGCGAGTCAACCACCATCGGAAAACTATCCACGGATTTTGGGTTGATGGAACCGCTTCAGCAATTTGGCCAGCGGAACGCCATTTGGGGTACGTGTGCGGGCGCGATCTTTCTTTCGAAGGATGCCAGACGCAGCCAACCCCTGCTGGGACTGATGGATATCACCGTCGAGCGCAACGCTTTCGGCCGACAGGTCGATTCGTTCGAGGCCGACCTCGATATTCCCGTAATGAAACAAGCAACAGGGACAAAGGAATTGTTCCACGCGGTCTTCATCCGCGCCCCCATTATCGAATCGGTGCAGGCGGAGGCAAAGATCCTGGCATGCGTAGGAGACGGGAGGATCGTGGCCGCGCAACAAGGCCACCTGCTAGCAACCTCCTTTCACCCCGAACTGACCCGGGATACGCGTTTTCACGAATATTTTTTGTCCCTGGCAGATTGATTTTGGGTTGAAGGTTTAAAGGTTGAAGGTTGAAGGTTGAAAGTTGAAAGTTGGAGGGTGAAAGTTGAAGGTTTAATGTTGAAAGTTAGTTCTGGCGAACTGGACACTGAAGAA
Organism: Anaerolineae bacterium; assembly: GCA_041498515.1. Taxonomy (GTDB): domain Bacteria; phylum Chloroflexota; class Anaerolineae; order Anaerolineales; family Villigracilaceae; genus Fen-1038. The sequence goes on along the minus strand of JBGQIO010000196.1, from coordinate 3,890 downwards.
GGACTGACCCACGGGGTGCTACGCGAAGAACGGACAATGAAAAACACATTGCCCGCCTTCGGTTGCCCGAAGGTTGAAGGTTGGCTTCGGCGATCCATATCGCCTACTTCGGTGATTCATATCACCGAAGTGGGAGATAGCAGCTTGATGCTGCTTCACCCGAAGTGGGCAACGGTGGCCTGCAAAAAGAATGTGCTTCGCGAAAGCCACCTTGCCCGAAGGTTTAAGGTTTCATGAGTATCCGTCCCCTCGATTTGCTTGACCTGCCAACCCTTTACCGATATCGCGGTGAAGCGGTCAGTTTCGACGCCACACGCCAATTAACGCGCGGTAATCCGCTGGGGGCGATAGGTGTGATGGCTTACATCAACCCCCGACGGCATATCTATTCGGCTGTGTCGGTAAAAGATGGCCCAACCCTGCTAGGCGGGATCATCCATACGTACGGTGAAACCTTCGCCAAAATCCTTTATCTCGCACCGGCCTCACAAATGGACAACCACGCGCTCCCGGAGCTGATCGAGAACCTAACCTCCGAGGCCGGTAGGTGGGGCGCTTTCCATGTGCTTGCCGAAGTGGATGAGATGAGCGAGGCCTTCCTCCCGCTGCGGGCGGGCGGCTTTTCCGTCTATGCCTGGCAGCGTATGTGGGATGTCAGCGCGCTCACGGCGGCGGACCAGGACAACAAGTGGCTGCGCGTGAGATCCACCGATCTCCCCGCCGTCCAAAGCCTGTTCCATCAAATCGTCCCACCGCTGCTCCAGCCCTTAGAGCGAATGCCGAACCGCGCGACCGGTTTTATGTGCAATGAAGGGGTCAAATGCTACGTCAGCACCGCAAGCGGATTGGCCGGCATCGTCCTGTTCCCGCTTATCCATCCCGAAGCGACGGAGGTAAGCACAAAGCTGCTCTCGATCATCGAGCAGCTTCCCAACCGCAGCGGCCGCCGCATTTATTTCTGCGTACGTTCCTACCAGGCCTGGCTCGAACCGGTGCTCGAGGACCTGGGCGCAAAAAGCGCGGCACGGCAGGCAGTCATGGTCAAGCACCTGACGCGGATGGTGAAGGATGAGCAGACCGTGCGTGCAGCACAGCCGGTAGGCGTCTCCGTCCAGCCGTCGAGAGTAAGCAGGATGGCTGGGAAAAAGGAAAGTACCGGCGTGATAAAATGAGCGATGCGCCATGCCAACTGTTTTGCAAGAAGGCCAGTACAGGTTCATCTTTTTCAGTTCAGATTAAGGCGAACCGCCGCATATTCACGTAAATCTAGAGCGTAGAATTGCGAAGTTCTGGCTGTCACCTGTCGTCCTTGTAAAAATCCGAGGCTTCGCAGGGTATGAATTGAACGAAATTATCCATCTTATTACCAAACACGAAGAGGAACTTGTGGAGGCCTGGCATGACTACTTTGGCTCTTGAAATCGAACCCACTGCTGTTAAAGTTACATTGAATGAGGATGAGATGATGGTCGACCTGGCGGATGGCCGCCGCATTATTGTGCCGCTGGCCTGGTATCCGCGTTTGACGTATGCTACATCCACTGAACGGCTAAACTGGCAATTGCTTGGAAATGGGTATGCCATTGAATTCCCCGACCCGGACGAACACATTGGTATTGAGGGCCTGTTAGCAGGCCGCCATAGCGGTGAGAGTCAGAAGTCGCTGGTAAAATGGTTGGAGATGCGCAAAGGAAAATAAAAAAGCTCTTCGCGGCCGCGCATCCATACGTGCCGATTTAAGACAGGTGTAGAGAACTATCAATCATGTGGTTTAACTTGCAGGCGGCTGTTTTACCCGGGATAATGAGAGCTATAAAAGCTTTGAAAATCTAGCGGAAGAAAGATCATTCTGCAATGCAAGTCTTTCCAAAATCAACAACAGGCAATTTCCATATGACCCAACTTAAAATAACCGATGACCTGGAAGCCCTACTCGAGGTCCTACCTGAAGATATTCGCAAATCGGTGGAAAAGGCAGACGACAGCGAGAACCTGCTCGAGATCATTCTCGACCTGGGCCGCGTCCCGACTGCGCGCTTTGTAGACCGCGAGATCACACTGCGCGATTCGGAGGTGACACGCGCCGAGATCGACCATGTGGATGAGCGCACCGGCGAGTTCGATACCGATAACCGCGCCGGCATCGAGCGCACACTGCACCGCATCTCGGCCATCCGTAACCGGCGCACACACATCGTGGGTCTCACGCTGCGGGTCGGACGCGCCGTGTACGGCACGGTGGATATCATCCAGGACATTGTCGAATCGGGCAAATCCCTATTGATCCTTGGACGCCCAGGGGTGGGCAAGACCACCCTTTTACGCGAAGCGGCGCGCATCCTGGCTGAATCAAGGCGCGTTGTGGTCGTAGACACTTCCAATGAAATCGGCGGCGACGGCGATGTGCCTCACCCGGCAGTGGGCAAGGCACGCCGCATGCAGGTGCGCGAGCCCATGCTCCAACACGAGGTAATGATCGAGGCGGTGGAGAATCACAACCCGGAAGTTATCGTCATCGATGAGATCGGGCGCGAACTCGAAGCGGCGGCAGCCCGCACGATCGCCGAACGCGGCGTGCAGCTGATCGGCACGGCACACGGCCAGACGCTCGACAACCTATTGCTCAACCCAACACTGAGCGACCTGGTCGGCGGCATCGAAGCGGTCACGCTGTCGGATGAGGAAGCGCGGCGACGGGGCACCCAGAAGACGGTGCTCGAACGACGAGCGCCGCCCACGTTCGATGTGCTGGTCGAAATTCAAAACCGTGACCGTTTTGCAGTGCACGTGGATATCATGAACTCGGTGGATGCGCTGCTGCGCGGCTTCCCGCTCACGCCGGAGATCCGGACGCGCGACAGCAAGGGCAGGATCCAGATCGAGAAGGCTACCCCCCTTGCGACATCGAGGCTGGATGCCAAGGAGACTAAAACCCCAAGGCGCGGACGCCAGCCGGCGGCTATCCCCGAAGAGCCGCAGACTCCGTTCCTGACACCCGGGGCACGGCTCGATCCGCTGCGCGGAGCGCTGCAGGCGATAAAGATCTATCCGTACGGGGTGGCGCGCAACCGATTGATGCAGGCGGCCAAGCGGCTGGGCGTACCTGCCATCGTGGTTAAAGAGGCGGGCGAAGCCGACGCACTGGTGACCTTAAGGACTTATTACCGCGACCGCCAGCAGACGATCGTGGATGCCGAGCATCGCGGGCTGCCAATCTACGTGCTGCGCTCAAGCACGGTCGGACAAATGGAGCAATTCCTGGGTGAGTTGTTCAATGTGAAAGGCGAACAAATCGCCTCGTCGGATATTGACGGGGTGAAGGAGCAGACCCAACAGGCGATCGCGGCCGTATTGAACGGTGAGCGCTGGGTGGATCTGCCTCCGGGGCCGTCGCTGGTGAGACGCCTGGAGCACGAAATGGCGCGGCAGGCGGAGTTGATCAGCCATTCATACGGCAAAGAGCCCAGAAGGCACGTGAGGATATTCAGGGAGTGAAGAGCGGTAGATTGGGAGGTTAGGAAATTGGTAGATTGGGAAATTGGGGATCAGGTGATTGGGTATCAGGTAATTGGGGATTAGGTGATTAGGAATTAGGTGATTGGGGCGCGAGATTCGATATTCGAGAATTGGGGATCGGCAGATCAGTAAATTGGGAAATTGGGGTTAGGTAATTAGAGAGCAAGTGATCAGGAATTGGGAACAGCGAAAATAAACTGAGCGGTCAGCATGCTGACCGCTCAGTTGTTACAGGCTGATCGCCAAATTGATGTTAAGGATTGTTCGTATCAATTGTGCGTGGCTTCACCGAGCGTGACCTGCACTTGCAGCTTCTGACCATTACGGACCACCTGCAGAGTGACCGAGTCGCCTGGCTTATACGTATATAAGGT
>JBGQIO010000195.1:0-7087 GCA_041498515.1 Anaerolineae bacterium | reverse complement strand
CTGACCCTCCTCGTGGTTGCCGCGGCAATTGCAGTAGCCCCGATCATGGTGACTTACCTCACGAATCCCTTTGTCCTTTCGAACCGCGTTTCTCAGATCAGTGTTCTGCGCGACATTCAAGACCAGGGCAGCACGGCTCCGCTCACGGAAAACATCGGCGACATTCTAAAATTCTTTCACCAAACCGGTGATTTACAAGGGAAGCATAATCTCCCCGGCGAGCCAATGACGGATCCCATTACTGGGCTCCTGTTCGCAGTGGGAGTGGCTTATGCGATCCTCGCCTGGCGTGACCAGCGCAGGATTCTTTTGCTGCTTTGGCTCGTGCTTGGGTTATCCGGTAGTTTTCTTAGCTCACACTTTGAATCGCCTCAGTCTTATCGCGCCTTGACCGCCTTACCCGCGGTTGTGCTCCTGGCCGCCGATGTGCTCGAACAGGTCGGCCGTGCATTATACAGATTGCTGAAGGAACAGCCATTCACACAGATTCATCCAACTCTTCCTGTGCGCGCCTCTGGTGGCCTCGTCCTCATGGCCCTGGCCGGCGCTGCATTATGGGAGTCTGGTGTTTACTTCGGCCCGCAGGCTGCGTCAAGCGCTGTCAAGAGCGGCTTCAACCCTATCGAGAACGGCGTTGCGCATGACACGATTGCTGCACTTCAAGCCGGAGAGACGGTCTATCTGTCGCCTACATTTTCAGGTTTTTCACCCCTGCGTTTCCTGTTGTATGGCGTTTTCAAATCCGAGAAAGGGATCAACACTCTCGACAACCCTCCTTTTAATACGATATTGCCCGAAGTGAACTTACCGATCCCGGATGATGGGCATAATGTCCTGATCCTCCTTGATAACAATTATTGGCCGCTGCGCGGCCATATCACCTCCTTCTATCCGCAGGTACAGATGGATTTGGTTCATTTGCGGCCGGGAGAGCCGCTTTATATGAGAATAGAGTTGACCCAGGAACAGGTTGGTGCTCTCCAAGGGTTGAACGAACTTCTGACCTATACAGATGGCAGGCAAGAAGAGCGTGTTGTATCGCAGGTCGTCCTAAGCGCGAACGACATGTCATTAAAAGAGGTCACTTGGGAAGGTGCTATTCGTTTAGAGCATGGTGGTGATTACGTTTTGCATGGTGAAAACGGATTGCAGTTGTTTCTCGACGGCCAACCGATCGATGGCATGCATTACTTGGGGCGCGGAATATATAGACTGCGCGTGGTGTCTGATGGCCCGTTTGAGGATAATGCCCGTTTGCTTTGGCAGGTCCCGGATGGTGCAACTGTGCCTGTGCCTCCCCAGGCATTATTCCGTGTCACAGGCCCTGAGCAGGGATTACTTGGAACTTATTGGAATAATATGAACTGGGAGGGCGATCCTCTCTTCCATCAGGTAACACCCTTTTTGCTGCTAGCCTGGCCGGATGAACAGCCAATTGTGCCGAATGGCCAGTTCAGCGCGCGTTTTACTGGCAGCTTGCGCGTGGTAGATCCGGATACCTATCAGTTCAGGATCGAGGCAGACGATGGCGCGCGTTTGACCCTTGACGGCGCGGTTCTCGGAGAAGGTTTGACAGCTGGCCAGCCGAACGACTTTAATGCGACGATCGACCTTTCAGCCGGAGATCACCCGATCCAGATCGATTACTTCCAGCAGGGCGGCGGTTCTGCCCTTAGATTCTTTTGGAGTCATGCAGGCGGACCTTTGACGCCCGTTCCTCCCGAAGCGCTTATACCTGCCCAGCCATGACAAAAGATCAGAACGTGGATACCTCCTTGAATGGTGCAGCCCCCTTCATAAAATTTCGAAGTCGGGACTTGAATGCTTGGTTCAAGAGGCTCATGGTCGTTTTAGCTCGTCCGCAAAGTTTGAACGTTGCGGTCGTGATCGTGTTCCTGCTTGCTGCTTGGTTCCGCTTCCAGGATCTTAATTGGGACAGTAGTACGCATTTGCATCCGGACGAACGCTTTCTTAGCACGACTACAAATGACCTCAAGTGGCCTCAGGATTTCAAAACCTATTTTGACCCTGCCAATTCAACTCTGAGCCCATACAGCCTGCCTGATATGGGGCTGTTTGTTTATGGCACTCTGCCTGTCTATATCGTCAAATGGACATCCATTCTGCTGAACAAGGATAACTATGACATGATCACGCTGGTCGGTCGTGCCATGTCGGGCATTTTTGACCTCGGAGCGCTGGTGATCTTGTTCCTGATCGGACGACGGCTTTATGGTAAGGGGGTTGGGTTATTGGCCGCCGTGTTGCTTTCGTTCTCAGTCCTGAATATACAGCTCTCGCACTTTTATACCGTAGATACATACGCCAACTTGTTTATCGTCGCAACCATGTATTTTTTACTGCGCGGCGTCACCACCGGACGTTGGTTTGATTACGCGTTGACCGGCTTAATGTTCGGCCTCGGATTGGCTTCCAAGGTCAGTGTGTTCACCCTGGCTGTGCCGATCGTGGTGACCATCGGCCTCGATTACTACCGGCGTTCCCGGAAGGTGGATGTGAGCTCCGCATTCGAGCCTGCGCTCGTCCGTCTGTTGACTGTCCTCCTGCTTGCCGCCTTTGTTTTTCGTGTTGCGCAGCCAATAGCTTTCGCCGGCCCAGGCTTCTGGAATTGGTCTCTTAATCCGCGCTGGTTGCACGACATTCTCGATCAGCAGAATACGGTTACTGGGAACACCGATTTGCCTTGGGTTCAGCAGTGGACGAACCGCTCGATCTTTTTTGCCCTCTATAACATTGTAGTTTGGGGCTTGGGATTGCCGCTCGGTTTGGCGGGCTTGGCTGGGTTCGGACTGGCTGTCTTCGAGCTGGTACGTCTTAAGAAGATCGAGCACCTGGTACCGATGGTATATGTCGCTGCTACCTTCATATATCACGGCATTACTTTTATCAAGTTTATGCGGTATTTTTTGCCGATCTACCCCTTCCTGGCCTTGTTTGCCGCTTATTTGATTTTTTGGATTTGGGGCAAGGCCAGGGTCGCACGGCCTGAGCCAAAGATTGAATTCGACCTATCCTTTCAGCGTTGGCGACGAATGTTAGAACGGATTCATGTCACTCAACCTCTGGCCTTCGGCGTGTCGGTATTGGTGATTGGTGGCACTCTGTGCTACGCTCTCGCTTTTTCTTCGATCTATGCTCGGCCAAATACCCGTGTCACTGCCTCTCGCTGGATATACCAGAACATTCCAGCCGGCTCGACTTTGGCGAACGAGCACTGGGACGACTGGTTGCCCATCGGTGGGTTGGATGGCAGGAATTCCTATGGTGACGGGGGACTCTTCAAATCGGTTGAGATGCCCAATTACGATGATGACACTCTGGATAAGCTGAACAAGCTGGTTGACAATCTCACCGCCGCCGATTATGTAGTGCTTTCCAGTAACCGCCTTTACGATTCGATCCCCCGGCTGCCGATGCGCTATCCAATGACGATTCGCTACTACCAATTGCTTTTCAGCGGTAGATTGGGCTTTGAGCGTGTTGCGGAGTTCACTTCTTATCCTACGCTTTTGGGGATTCAGATTCCGGATCAGGTCGCCGAGGAATCGTTCAGTGTATACGACCATCCGCGGGTCCAGATCTTCAAGAAAACCTCCGCCTTCAACACCGATCAGGTACGTCAATCGTTGGCTCAAGGGTTAAAGGCTCCGGTGGTGCATCTCACACCCCTTGAAGCCACCGTTGCGCCGAATGGCTTGCTGCTGTCGTCTGATCAGCGGGCCGAATATCAGCAGACCGCCACTTGGTCGAGCGCGGAAGTAAATGAGGACAGCTGGGGCAGTCACCTGCCGGTGCCGGCTTGGTTCATCGTGCTTGAGCTCATTGGGTTTCTCACTCTCCCGATCACTTTGGTTGTTTTTCAACGCCTCGCAGATCGTGGATATATCTTGGGTAAGGCTGTTGGACTTCTGTTGGTCTCTTGGGGAGGCTGGCTCATTGCTAGCCTCCGCCTTGCACCTTTTACCTGGTGGGCCCTGCTCCTTGTCGTTTTCCTTCTGACGGTTGCTTCAGTTTTTCTGTACCGCAAGCACGGTCTTCAATTTAGAAGGTTCGTACAAACTCGCTGGCGGCTCCTCCTGCTCGAGGAGGGGTTCTTCTGGCTTTTCTTCGCGGTCATGCTTGTCATTCGTATGCACAACCCCGACTTATGGCATCCCTACCTGGGCGGGGAAAAACCCATGGATCTGGCCTACCTGACCGCAATTTCACGAACGCCGTATTTTCCGTCTTATGATCCATGGTTTGCTGGCGGATATATCAACTATTATTACTTCGGTTTTGTATTCGTCGCCACGCTCATCCATCTCACAGGCATAGTGCCTTACATCGCTTATAACTTGGCTGTCCCTACATTCTTCGCAATGACTGCCATGGGCGGCTTTTCTATAGTGCTTAATATTTCTGCGAGCATGCAGAACCGTCGCCCGGCCTCAGGCAGGCGCTGGCTCGGTTTGGGTAAAGCCGTTTTGCTTGCCGCTTTATGTGGTGCTCTTTTCATTGTGGTTATAGGCAATTTGGGTCAGGTTAAATTGCTCTGGGATGGTGTTCGCGGTCTTAGCTCGATCGCTGCCGGTAATGGTAGCCCTACCCCTCTCTTGGCGTTAACACAATTCACAGATGGGCTGGGTCAATGGATCGTCGGTAAACAGCTTCCGATCAACACCGACTGGTGGTATTGGAATGCAACCCGTCTAATTCCCAAAGCCATTGACGAGTCAGGCCCGATCAATGAAATGCCTGCTTTCACCTTTCTATTCGCAGACCTTCACGCACATATGATGGCGCTCCCTTATACCCTCCTCGCTCTCGCCCTCTCGTTGGTGGTCGTGCAGGGTTCGAGGCGCTCCACTTTAGATAGGGATCAGGGCGCCTGGTGGCGGAATAGTGAGGAAGTCCTATTAATTTTGCTGCTGGGCCTGACTACAGGCGCTCTCTGGCCGACGAACACCTGGGACTATCCAACCTACACCCTTATTTTCGCTGCTGCCTTCGGTTTACGAGAGTTTGCGCGCCGTGGACAGCTCAACTGGTCCTGCGTTTGGGCGGCAGCTTGGCGAAATATCCTGGTCGTGATGATCGGCTGGTTGTTTTTTCTGCCGTTCCATCAAAATTACGCCAGCGCCTACTTTGGGGCTGAGTTATGGACTGGCTCGCGTACTCCCCTCTGGGCGTACTTCTTGATACATGGATTCTTTCTGTTCGTGCTCATTTCTTATCTCATGGTTGAGTTACTGTTTGGCCATGGTCATAATGCGCTGGTGCGCTCCGTACGGTTGCACCTAAGGTATTGGCGTCATTTGAGACGAATGCGTCGTCTTTTTAATCACGTGGTGCTGCCCACGCCGGGCTACCGGCTGGCAGCGAATCTTAGCTGGTTTTTCTTCATTGTGCTTGTTTTTGTTGTTCTGATCGATCCGGTGGTCGGGTTGGCCCTTATGGTGTGTGGCTTAACCGCACTTCTACTGGTTGGTCCGCATCCCAACCCTCGTCGTCAATTCATATTGTTTATCATCGGGGTTGGTTTCATGCTGACTGCGCTGGTTGAGGTCGTTGTGCTCAAAGGGGATATCAGCCGCATGAACACAGTCTTCAAATTCTATTTTCAAGTCTGGGTGCTTTGGGCTGTCGCCTCAGCTGCCGTGTTGCCACATTTGGCCTCCAGGTTTAAGTCTAGACGCCGCTCTGAAATAGAACCGGCGCTTGAACTTCAAGAAGGTTCTGCCTGGACGCCTGAGATTGCAGCACAAATGGCACGGTATCAGGCTTCGCGTGGCGGGGTCTGGGGCAGGCGCTGGTGGTGGATCTTTGGGTTCCTACTGGCCGGCTGTTTACTTTATCCTCTCACAGCGGTTCCGGTGCGCATTAAAGACCGCTTCGACAATAGCCAATCCGTGACCCTCGACGGCACCGAATTTATGAGCACCTCCGTCTATTCCGACGATAATCGTCCGGTCGTATTGGCCTTTGATCGTCAGGCGCTTTTCTGGCTGCGACAAAATGTGCAGGGCATACCTACCATCCTGGAAGCCAACACCCCCCTCTATCGGTGGGGGTCTCGCGTTTCGATCTATACCGGACTGCCGACGGTCATTGGCTGGGACTGGCACCAGAAGCAGCAACGCTCGGTCCTTCCCGGGGAGCTTATTGACGGACGGCTCGAAGATGTGAAGACCATGTTTAACAGCACGGACGTGAATCAGACCTTGCAATTGCTTGATCAATATCAAGTGCGTTATATTTACATAGGTACCTTGGAACGGCTGTATTATGATCCGGCCGGTTTGGCTAAGTTTGACCAGCCGGATAATCCCTGGCATCTCATTTATCACAACAATCAGGTTAAGATCTACCAGGTCCAATAAAGCCGAACAGTGTCATGTTGATCGTCTATTAACTGTTCTATATTTACCAGGTACCTTGAATGGAAACCTTTTTGGGCATGCATACGATCGTTGAAATTTTCAATAAACATTGCTCATTGATGCGGTCAGGATCGTCTAATTCCTTAGCCGGCGAGTTTGAAAAAATCTCCATCAATAAAATAATGGATAAGATAAGGCACTCTCGCCCGATACCCTTAGCCGTTGACTTGTTGTGCAATAAATTAAGGCGGCTTGTGCAAAACCGGTTCGATGACAGGCTAACTGCAGAATAAAAAAACATCCGAGTTAACACCGAAAGAAATTAAACAAACGTTCCGCTCCCTCTGGGCTTCGCGATGAGCTCTCGAGGATGCAAGTGTTCTTCTGAGAGTTCCAAAAGTCCATTTTTCGGTCACGGATCTGGAAACGGTGAAGTTCGTTGAACGAAGTTAAGTGCCAATTCGCTCTAACCTACCACCGGAAAGGACTTTTTTAAACAGAAAATTTTAAAAAATCTCTGCCGTCTCGCCCCCAAGTTTTTAGGGGGGTTAGCTCCGGTGAATCCGAATTTCAAAACACTTTCTTAGGTGAGGACCGGCACCCGACAAGCGAATGTTTGATTTCTTGGTACTTATTTGCTGATCGCTTAAATAACAAGGAGGCCGCTGGCGGCCTCCTTGTTCTATGTCTAACTTGCCTCAACT
>JBGQIO010000194.1:0-7194 GCA_041498515.1 Anaerolineae bacterium | reverse complement strand
GTAGATTCCTATTTGAGTGAAATAAAGATAATATTGCAATAGAACCTTAAAAAATAGTCAGATGGCTAAAAAAAGAGCTCTTTATAGTTCTCCAACTCAAGGTTAGGTAATCCTTGAGACTGGCGGAGATAACTCATCATGCTTTGCAACAGTTCGCCTTTGCATTAAAACGCGGTCAACTTTATTTTTCGAGGCCCTTATGATCCCTGAATTCACCCAAGCGCTCTTTCTGCAAGCCCTCGATGAATGGGGCAGGTATGCCGACCAGTTCAACCGTCTTACCCCTGGGGAGCAGGCGACCTTCCTTAACGACCAAGGGTATGCCTCCCTGAATGAGCTGCTGTCGCACGTTGGGGTGTGGTGGGAGGAGGCGGAGGGCATCGTCAGAGATGCGATCGGAAAGCGCGAACGGCCCTCGCGCAAATATGACTTCGACGAGTTCAACGCGGCTTCGCTGGCGCGTTTTAAAGATACCCCGGCAGCGGATTTGCTGGCCTGGTATGAATCACAGCGGCAGAAGATGATCGGGCTGGTCTCGTCGTTGACCGACGAGCAGATGAAGATCCGCCGGGTGTATACCTGGCTGAACGGTGTGACCCTCGAGCACATCAAAGAGCACGGCCTCGGCGCAGCGCGCTTCCTGGTGCTGGATACCCTGCAGCGGGAATGGGATGGCTATACCGGACGCTTTCTATCCCTGACGGAAGAAAAACAGAAAGCCTATCTTCAAAAGCAGGGCTTTACCCGCTTCCGCGACGTCGCCGCGCATATCATCGCCTGGTGGGAGGATGGGCTGGAAGCGATCGACTCGGTTTCCAAAGACCTTGCCTACCACCATCCCGAAAAGAATGTCGACGCTTACAATGCGGAGGCGGTGAGGATATTCGGCAAACTGGAAGAAGCCGAGGTATGGAAGAAGTTCGAATCCACACGCCAGAGTTTAATTGAACTGGTCATCAATCTCCCCGAAGCAATATTCAGTCGTAAAGTGGTGCAGGAGTGGTTGAGGGCGGATGTGATCGATCATTATTACGAGCATGCGTTTTAAGTGATATGGGTAGGTGAAGGTTATTATTTCGTGTTCGTGCCCGGGATATAAACAATAAATCGATTAAAGTTGTAGAGACTGTAAGTGACCCGGTTAAGAGGCGGCTTTTCACCGGATAAGATATAGATGGTTTTGGGGTCTTGCGGACAATTATCCAACCCAAAGCTGTAGCGGTCCAGCTGGAGCACTTGTCCGGCGTTCGCGTGGGGATTGATATAAGTGATGCTATTCAGATAATCCGAGGGGTCCAACTGCCGAGAAAACAAGACATAGATATATGGCTCATTTACCGTGTCCGTTATGCAAATACCATCAGCACCCTGCTGGGAGGCAAAATTAATGGCCGGAAGCAGGCCCGGGAAGAAACTCTGGTCAACTTCGGAACGATAAGCCTGGCTGTGATATGCGTAAGTAAAAAAACCGAAAGCGACCAGGAAGATGGATATCGCAATCAGCAGGCCGATCGTCGAACGTTCGGCTATCCATGCTACAACATAAGCAACACAAAATATCAGGGGAATGAAGACCAGATTAATGCGATTGATATTAGCCGGCTGCAATATCCCCAATAGGAGGCCTGCAACCAGCCAGGCCAGAAGCAACATCCGTTCGGGAGCTTTTTCGGGTTTTTTGAATGGGATCAATAAAATAGCCCCCAGGACCGCGAAGGGCAGTGTGTATTTGTAAAAATAACCATAGGGATCAAAGGCATTATAAACATGGCCGTCCACCTGGACCCATAATAGTTTGATCAGATCACCCAGCTTCTGAACCAAATTCCCCAATAGATTGCCTTTGAAGAGCACACTAACCGCTTCATACCGGGGCCTTACAGGGAGCTGCGGTATGGTGATCAAGCCTAGATGGATGGTATCCCAATGGCGGGCATTGACCAGTAAAAAAAGACCGATCGGCGCGCTCATGAGGGCCAGGACGATCAGGCCGGGGATCAGGCTGCGCAAGCTTATCTTTTTGACCCAGATCAGGATCGGCAGCGCACACAGCAGGAAAAGCGGGATCGCCACATAAGCGGTGCCATAGGCATACAAACACAACGCCATGAATACCATTGCCGGAATGAACCATTTATGATCCACAGTGGAATTCAACAGCAGGAAATATCCGGCCGCAAAGGTGAATGGAAGGATATTGGATTCGAGGCCCCATCTCGAGAGCAGGATATGCCATGGACTGATCGCAAGGAGGAACATGGAGATCAACCCAAAATTTTTACCAGCAGTCCTTTTGCCAATCCAATACACCAATAGCAGGGTCAGGATGCCAGTGATCAACATAGGCAGTCTGACCGTGAAAGGGCTGAGGCCGCCCAGAGCAATGGTGGGGATCAGCATATAAGCATAAAGGGCATTCTGTCCACTGCCCCAGGATATGAATATGACGGGGAATGAAACCGCATTCCTGTCGACACTGAAATGGAGCAGGTCGAAGGCATCCACCCCACTGGAGGCTTCATCCTGATTTAGCCCGGGCGGCAGGGATCGGAACTCCCAGGCTCGTGCAAATAACCCTAATAATAAAATAACTATAAAAAGTAGAATATCCAGTCGAGTCCGGTCAAGATGGATGAGCGAACCTAACCTTTCGAACCAGCTCGAGGCCGGATGAAACATCGTTTTATCTGTTGGGTTATAAGGAGGTGGGGATGGTCGCTGTGCCATATGCGCGGATGAATAATGAAGATGAATCAGACCTGTGGACCGGTGGAGAATGTGCAGCCGCCGATAAATAAACGAGGCAATATTCTATTTGAAAGCGAAGAGAGTTCCCTGAGAAATAGGAGTCATATATGCGCACTGCTCCAGCGTCAGGTAGAACCCATCGACTTGTTTCGTTTTTGCCCTGTATTCTCTTGCGTGTTCTTCTGACCAGAAGAAGACTGAATTTCGTCAGTAGGAATCAATGATGGTTCGTTCTGCGAAATTATCCCAAACCACATCCGGCATGAACACCAATGGAACCGCCTGCTCATCACGAACGGAAAAGTGCAGATCGCTGTCAACGGTAATATGCATTGCCTGACCACAATGCCTGCACTTCGTTTCTATTTCCACAGAAACATACCCGTTCCGTAAGTGCCCTTGCACGAAGGGCGCCGCGAGGGCGTCTTCCGCTCAGGCAGCGAAAAGTCCTTCCCCCGTGCTGAAGTTCAGGCGATGAGGCGTAGGTTCCACCGTCATTGGATAAGCCCAGGCGACCGCGCCTTGCTCGTCGCGAACCAGGAAGAAAAGCCTGCTCTCCAACTCATCCAGGATGACCTTCACCTGCCCGAGGGGTAAGTCCAGCATCTCCGATATCGACTCCGGCTTGACAGGCTTGCTCTCATTTACAAGTTCCCTGACAACAAAATAGCGGACTTGATGATGCTTATCCGTCATGAAACTCAGCCTGTCCCGGCTATGTTGTGGTATCTGGGTCAGATGCCCTTTCCACAACGACTCCGGGAGTTCGAGTATCTGACCGCCTCTACCGAGAAGAACTTTGTCTTCCATCAATCCATTTCTCCATCTCGTCCAAAGTCGTTGGCACTTAATCCGTTTGTGTTTACAAAGCCTCCCTCTCGGTCAGCTCCGCAAAAGTGCGATTTACAACAGAATCAATCCAACAGGTGTTTCAGGTAAGAAGCGTAGCTGTTATCCGGCATTTGTTCTGCCAAGGTTTGTAGCTGTCCTTCATTAATATAGCCCATGCGATAGGCTATTTCCTCGGGACAGGAGATCATCAAGCCCTGGCGTTCCTGTACGGCCTGAACGAACCCCGCGGACTGCAGAAGAGATTCGTGAGTGCCGGCATCCAGCCAGGCAGTACCGCGGCTCAGGGGCTCCACACTTAGCTGTCCGCGTTCGAGGTAGAGGCGATTTAAATCGGTGATCTCCAGCTCGCCGCGCGCCGAAGGCTGCAAGTGCGCCACAAAATCAACGACCCGGGCATCATAAAAATACATACCGGGTACCGCGAAGTGTGATTTCGGATGGGCGGGTTTCTCCTCCAGACTCAACACATTGTTATCGTCGTCAATTTCCACCACGCCATACCGTTCAGGATCACGGACAACATAAGCGAAGACGAGCGCGCCTTCCGTAAGGGCGGCCGCGCGACGAAGGGTAGCGGGCAGACCCTGCCCAAAAAAAATGTTATCACCCAAAATAAGGCAGGAAGGCTGGCCGGCGATGAACTCCGCACCGATATGGAACGCATCTGCCAGACCGCGCGGCTCGGCTTGCTCGGCGTAGGCAAAGCTCAGTCCCCACTGGCTCCCGTCCTTCAGCAGGCGGCGAAAGAGCGGCAGATCTTCAGGCGTGCTAATGACCAGGATCTCACGGATGCCTGCCAGCATCAGCATGGCCAAAGGATAGTAGATCATCGGTTTGTCGTACACCGGCAGGAGTTGTTTGCTGATCGGAAGCGTCAGCGGGTGGAGGCGCGTGCCGCGACCTCCGGCCAGGATGATCCCCTTCATAATTGTCCCTCCCTGTGAGAGTAATTCTTATCGAGCCAGGTCTCGTAATCGGGTTGTTGTTGAATGGCTTTTATCCAGCCCGGATGATCAAGATACCAGTGAACCGTTTCGAGCAAGCCCTCGGTGATCGAGTGGTGCGGTTTCCAGCCGAGGTCACGCTGGATCTTGGTGATATCCAGTGCATAGCGGCGATCATGACCGGGGCGGTCGGGGACAAAGGTAATCAGATCGTGATGAGCGTGGCCCGGCTGGACCTCATCCAAAATATCGCAGATGGTCTTGACGACGGTCAAATTGGCCGGCTGGTTGCCGCCGCTGATATTGTAGGTTTCGCCCGGTACGCCCCTGGTAAGGATCGAATGGATGGCTTCGCAATGATCGTCCACGAACAGCCAATCGCGGATCTGCTGTCCGTCTCCGTAGACCGGCAGAGGTTTGTCCGATAAGGCATTCAGGATCATGAGCGGGATGAGTTTCTCGGGGAATTGGCGCGGGCCATAATTATTTGAACAGTTTGAAAGGGTGTAAGGCAGCCCGTAGGTGTGTCCATATGCACGTACCAGATGGTCGCTAGCGGCTTTGGAGGCAGCATAGGGGGAGCTGGGTGCGTAGGAGGCAGTCTCTGGCCAGGCGGGCTCGTCAGGTGTAAGGGTTCCATACACTTCGTCGGTGGAGACATGGTGAAAGCGGACCCGCCCGCGCAAGGGAGCATTCGTGCTCAGCCAGATCTTACGAGCAGCTTCCAACAGGGTCAGCGTGCCGATCACATTCGTTTGGACAAAAGCGACCGGGTCAAGTATGGAGCGGTCTACATGGGTCTCGGCGGCAAAATGGACGATGGTATCAATCCGGTTATCCCGGAGCAGGTTTTCCAATAGGTCTTGATCGCGAAGGTCGCCTTTAATGAAGGTATGGCGTTCGGAGGCGCCCTCCGGCTGCAGGTCAGTCAGATTTTCCAATGACCCAGCGTAGGTGAGCGCGTCCAGATTAACAACCCGAACGTTTGCATCGCGCTTGAGAAGATAACGGACAAAGTTCGACCCAATAAAGCCGGCGCCGCCTGTCACTAAAACGGACTGCAAAGTTTTATCCCAAAAGCTGATCATATGTTTCGACTCCTGCCAGTTTATCACAACCGGCAGGCAGGATAGGTAAGTTGATTGGGAGGTTGGTAAATTGGTGGATTGGGAATGGCGATAAGGTAATTGGGGAATAGGTATCGGGAATGGGGAATTAAGATTGAGGCGAAACTTCGAAGAATGATCGGTTATGGGGAGAGAAAAGCCAAACACGTCCTGCTTTAATCCGGATCCAGGCACCAATCCAGGCAATTTAAGCAAAGTGTGTAAGCCCCGATACACGGCGGACGGTGCTGCGCTTGACTCTAGAACATCTGTTCTATATAATGAATTCATGCTAATTTGTTTTTCATGGAGAAACAAAAAATGGAAGTCCGTTTATTGAATACCAGGGAGGTAGCAGAGATCCTGCACGTCAGCCGCACTCTCGTCTATTCATTGCTTAAGCGCGGGGACATCCCAACGGTGCGGATCGAGAAATTGATCCGTGTACGCCAGGCAGACCTCGAACGATACATCCAAGAACGGTCATTTAAGAACTGCAGCGAATTCAAGGTCGATGATCGAGACAATCAAGGATGAACGGATTCCCATCACTTTAAGTCCCGGATCATTGAAAGGAACGAAACCATGGAAGAAATCGACATGCTCCGCGAACGACTTAGAACAAAAGAAGCCGAGCTCATGCAGCTCCATCTGGCTTTGATCGAGACCAAGATCGCCAGCCTGGAACACAACGACGCAGACCAAGAGATGCGCCTGCGCATTGTCGAAAGCTCGCGAATACGTTTTGAAACTTTAGCCTGGCTGGCTTTCGGCGGAGGCGCTCTCAGTCTGATCAATGTGATCACTGTTCTGATAGGCAGGATGTGAAATGGATAAAGACGGTCTCGCACCTAGAACGCATTACAGGACCTCAAAAAGCACTACAGGCCGGAGAAAAGGCGGCCAGCCAGGGAATAAGAACGCCCTCCGGCATGGCTTCTACTCCAAACTCTTCACAGTCGAAGAACGCGCCCTGCTCGACAAGGATACCGCTTCTGACCACATTCTTGCCACCATCAAGGCTATGCAGGTCAAGGCCCTTCGCCTGTTCAAACTCACCCCTCTCAATCAGATCGATGAAGAACAACTCAAGACTTTCGACCGCTTCATCCAAGCCATGCACTATATCAACACAGCCGAACGTACTCTCTTGCTCGCCCGCGGTCACGGCGGACAGATCGGCGACGACATCCTAACCGCACTCAGGGAGATGAACCCTTATGAAGACCTCGAATAACACCTTCGCCGGACGTATCGCTCGCCGGCTCATGAATACCCGGATTGGCAGAGAGATCGCAGGCCAGCTGGCCGCCAGCCCGATTACCGATAACAACTTCTTCCCCTCCGGCATGACGGACTCTTACCGGACACGGTACGACTATGACCGCGTGAAGATACAGGCCGAATGCTTGCGCGCCTGGCGCATCAATCCCCTGGCACGCAGGATAGTCAATCTCATTTCTCAATTCGTGATCGGCAAGGGCGTCAGCATCGAGTGCGACCACAAAGGCACTCAAAAGTTTTTGGATGAATGGTTTAACCAT
>JBGQIO010000193.1:0-7248 GCA_041498515.1 Anaerolineae bacterium | reverse complement strand
GCGATTCAGTATCGGAGCTTGGATCGAAGACTGTAAGAATCTAGAGGCCGCGAAGATTGTCTAGAAAGGAAAATCTGAAAGCCCGAATATGCCTCTACTATGCTTCCATCACTTTTTTACTTACAACGCCATTCATCTATGCAAACCTGACCCTAAAGGCTTGAATGCGACTCGAAAATCGATCGCGACTAGAGCTTGGACGCGCCTTCTAAGCCCAACAAAACCAAGCCGCGAGCGCTGCCGTATAGGGGGGGCTAAGGGTCTCTTGATTCAAAATCAACAAGCCCTCAACCTCCAGATATTCAATACCCTTTTTCTGGCCTGTCCGTGAATTGTCCGTCTTTTTGAAGAGGGCCAACCGCGAAGCGGTTTAGTCCAATGACGCTTCAATTCAATTGGACTGGCGCCGGTGATCGACTGATCGACAGTCAACTGGTCCGTTCTAACCGTTTAAGCCAACAGCTCTTTTTTTAACGTGTCCGTTAAGTGTCCGCATTTCAGTGTTTGCGCAGAAATCTTCTCGATGGTCATAAGAACTCACGTATGTGTTCTTGGTGATCAAATAACGATTGACATCTTTTAGCGACGGCCTGATTCCCATCGGACGCGATCCGTATCATGGCGTTGGATGATATCCCTGCTCCCACCATGATGAGATGTCTGTGGTAAACCAGTCATCAGGTAGTTCCCGGCAATTCCCGGTCTTCTTTGCAGCTTCATAAGCTTTATAACCGACCGTGGCGAACTGAATCCCATTACCCGCATTGCTGTGATAAAAAAGAATGTCGTCCGGGAAGTTTCGGCCCGGAAATCTTCCCGAGACCAAGTCGGAAAGCTCATATATCCGTTCCCAAGAAGTGTATCCCTTTTCGAGAGGATCCAAAATTTCTCTCTGGTCGTCGTAAGTGATTTGATGCTTTGAACAAACTACGACAAAGGAGCTTCTCTTAATTACCGTGTCGTCAAATTCACGGGGTTTTTTGTTACGGTCGCTGTTTCTCAGCGATATAGCGAGCGCACCTTCTGGGATCCAATTACCATCGTAAATGGGTGTGTTAGAGTTTGTTGCTCCGAGAATCAGGTTGGAACCCTTTACGGCATCTTTCGGATCTTCTACAGGAACAACAGTAATACCGAGTTTCCGGCCCATCTCTTCGCAAAAATCCCGTCGGTGATCCGCGCTGCGGCTAAAAACTTTCGCGCGCCCGATTTTAGTAACCGCAGCAATCCCTTCGAAGTTAGCTCTCGCCTGTTTGCCGGTACCAAAAACGCCCACTTCCAACTCGTGTTTAGGCGCCAAGTATTTCGCTGCAATAGCGGTTGTAGCGCCCAACCTCAAACCCGACAGCGTAAAACCTTGAATCAGGGCGAGTAACTGGCCGGTTTCCGTGCTAAATAACAAAATGAAATGATTATCTTTCGGACCTCTAACTTCAGCTCTTCTATTTGACATGACTCGCAACGCGGCGACTTTAAATCTCTGAATCGCTCCGCATTGGCGTCCCAACGAATACAGCTTGGGATCGTTAGCCTCTCCTACAAACAATCTCTCTCTCGGCGAATCATTTGCAGTTCCCTCGGATAAATCTCGGAACGCATTTTCCATTGCGTCCACGCAGTCGCTCACCGAAAGCGACGCATTCACCTGCTCGTCTGTAATTAGTAACATCGTGGATCTCCTTCTTGGACTAATTTCGTTGACAGACAGATAGGTTATTGGGGGTCTCGGTCACTATTGCTTATATAGCCGCTCGATGAAACCGCTTTTCTCAATTTTTGCTAACGGACCATTATCACGAAAATTGTCGGGAGATAGTAGTTCCTTCGAAACCGATTGGCGTGAACCAAGACCAGAGATCACGGTTTCGATCCCCTGATCTGAAGCGTACGGGACGCGGTTAAACGTGTCGGCATAAACTCGAACAGCCTTTTTCACTAATTCTCGGTTGCCCTCGCGGGCAAATTGAATATAAACGTCCTCGCCCGTTCGCGGATCTGCCTTAATCCGGTGAATTGCCTCTACGTAAGCCCTGAGAAATGCGTCAACTACTGCTGGATTCTTTTTGACATAGACTCGAGTGCTGGCTACACAAGCCGGTGGATACTTAAAACCTGCTTTACTCAATTCTATGAGCACTGGCCACCCTTTTTCCAACAACGGCAGCGCATAGGCATAGGACAGCGCCGCCACAGCAATCTGCCCTCTTTCCAGAGCAGCAGCGACATCGCTGGATCGTCCCATCTGTAAAATTGTCAGGTCCTTGTCGGCATCCAAGCCAAACTGCTTTAGACCAAAACGTAAATATAAATGAGTCGTTCCTCCCAAACGGGTTACGGCACTCACTTTCCCCTTGAGATCCGCGGTATTTTTTATCTCCGGCCGCTTGAATACATACACAGGTTCTGTATCGGCCGCACACGCGAGAATAACGACGTCAGAGCCTTGAAGCCGTGCTCCCACCACCGCTTCAGGACCGACACTCGATAACTGCAATCGGTCCGCAACGATACCCATGATGTTAAGGGCTCCACCTCGCACAAGAATGACCTCAATATCGAGGCCATTCTTATCAAACATTCCAGTGGACTTCGCGACCCACACTGGAAGATTATGGAACGACATCGTCGTACCATACCTCAAACGCACTTTGTCCTGGGAATGGACGGTACTCGACATTCCGACAGCGATCATGAGCAACAGCGCGGCTTTCCAAACTACGTTTTTCATTCTAAATCCTCGCATTTTTTTCAAGATAAACTTTCGCATCGAGAATGACTGGATCGGAGCTGCCCGGCACCAATGCCAGAGGATTGATATCGATTGCCGACACGCGGCCGCTGAGGTCGATCGCAAGTCGAGAGGCTTTCAAGATGCTATCCACGATCAAATCTGGCGATAGGCGAACATCGGACAGGGATTTTTGAAGCAAGGGAAAAGCCTTAATCTCGGCCATCATTTCAGCGGCCTCGATAGATGTAATGGGCGCCAAACGAACGGAGAAGTCCTTGAGAATCTCTGCAAAAATGCCACCCAATCCAAAAAGCACGACCGGTCCGAAAGTTGCGTCGTACTTGACTCCCAAAATGATCTCGCAGTCGTGCGGCAAATATTTTTCAAGCAAAACCTCATGAGTCATTAGATTTCCTGCGAGAGATTGCATTCGATTCTTCAGGTTCTCAAATTCTTTCTTTAGTTCGGAAGCGCCCGAGACAGCATGGCTCACCAGCCCTTCGGCGCTCCTGTGCGCGATGTTCATAATGGCACCCTTTAAAATAATGGGGTAGCCGATCACCTGGGCCGCTGCTTCGGCCTCGGTCCAAGAGGGCACTATCCGGTAAATTGGAAATTTAAAGCCGTATTCACTCAGTAGCTGCCTCGAAGCTTGTTCGGGTAATATTCCAGGCCCGATGGAACCGGCCAAAAGGTTCTTCACCGACGCGCTGATTTCCGAGGAAAAGGACCTCTCTCCGAGCTTACTGTCTCGATTGGCATAGAATCGTCCGTAGTCGATAAAACTTTTGAGAGCGCTAAGACAGGCGTCGACAGAACCGTCAAAACAGGGAATGTTATTCTTTCGGAAAATTTGTTCGGTCTCCTCCCCTACCGAATTCAACACGGCCACGGCACTCTTTCCGGCGGATTTGACGGCATCGCAAAAAACCGAGGCAAATCGTTCACGTACCATCAGCTCATGTAAAAAAAGCAAGATACAGTCATTGGCAGGATCAGAGGCGAAGGCGCCGCACATCGCTTCAAAAAAGCCGGGCCGTTGCGACCCGCCGGCTACATCAAATGGATTAGTGATGATCGCGGATTTGTGTGCGGGAATACGGGCCTTCACTGCGTCTGTAAGCTCCGCTAAATCGATGCCGTATTCTTCAGCTTTATCGGCGATCAGACTGGCTCCGCCTCCCGTAGAGGAAACGACCATAAGCTTACCCTTGGGTGGTGGCGGTTGAGTAGCGGCCATCTGGGCAGCACCGAGGAATGCCTCAATGGTGTCGGTGCTGATGACTCCAAATTGGTGAAATGCCGCGTCATAAACTTCTCGCGATCCAGCCATCCTCGCTGTATGCGCAACGGCTGAAATCGCGCCCTTCTGCGATCTACCGAGTTTAAGAACTACAATCGACTTCTTTAGTCGGTGCGCCCTACAAACCAGATCCAGGAACCGCGATCCATTCCGTAAGCCCTCAATCAGCAATGCGATCACCGTCGTTTTGTCATCATCCAGAAAAAAATTGAGATAATCACATAGTTCTAAGTCCATTTCGTTGCCGGTACTAACGAAGTAACTGAGCCCGAGACCCATGCGATGGGCACGATGGGCAACAGACCCGAGCAGCGCTCCGCTCTGCGAGGCAATAGCGACACATCCCGGCATCAAGTCCACGCCATGAACGAAGTTGTAACCAATGGGAATTCGCATCTGGATGTTGTACAAGCCGTTACAATTGGGGCCGCAAACGCGCATATCATACTTTGATGCGATCTTTGCAGTGGCGACTTGTAATGCTTCACCCTCGGGACCAGCTTCACTAAACCCATTAGCGCCTATGATGGCGGCCTTAATACCTTTTCGACCACATTGCTCCAGCACAGAGGGCACAATACCTGCATCAACCATGCTAAGGCCCACATCTGGCACCTCGGGTAGTTCCATCACAGAGGGGAAACACTTTATGCCTTCGATTTCGCTGGCCGTGGGGTTTATTGGATAGAGTTTACCTGGAAAGCCGGCGCGGATTAGATTGTGCAGCACTCTTCCGCTAGTTTTCTTTGGATTCGTCGATGCCCCGATAATGGCAATCGATTTAGGTTGGAAAAAATTTGACATGCGATCATTTGCCATGGGGGAGTCCTTTAACTGGATATGGACTAATACGTCGATCGACGTTTTGCTGTGTTTACGGTCCCCGCTACCTGGGCGGAGTCGTTGCCACCTTTGCTGGGTTCCTCTACGGATTCGAGGCGCTGATAACTTTGTATCGGGCGATTCCAAGGCGACAATGCACCCCGGTACGTATCGGAACCTTTGAGGAAATGTTTGGCTTGCTCGAGAGTCTCTACAAAAGGCATATCCATCGGATAGAGTTTGTTATAACGGGGGCGTGGCCCAGATTTCGATACGTGACCCCATAGAGAATGACCCACAATTCTCTCAGCTGTCC
This sequence comes from Anaerolineae bacterium, assembly GCA_041498515.1. GTDB lineage: Bacteria > Chloroflexota > Anaerolineae > Anaerolineales > Villigracilaceae > Fen-1038. The sequence continues at coordinate 2,076 of JBGQIO010000193.1, read as the reverse complement.
AGACGGTCTCGATTAATCTCTCAAGGTCGACACCCGTCGACACGCCCATCTCTTCCAACATATAAATGAGGTCTTCCGTCGGAGCCAAACCAGCGCCGCGTCCATTGCCACAGAATGGACAACCTCCCATGCCCCCGATCGCCGGTTGAAGGCGAAGCTTGTCGTTCCCATCTAAAACCTTGAGCGCAGCGTAAACGGACGTGATTGCCATCCCTCGCGTGTTGTGCAGATGGAGGTTAAAATCGCGGATCAATGGCCAACGCTCCTTAATCGCCACCAGCTGACGCTCGACCTGATCCGGCATGTTCCATCCCATGGGATCGTACAAACCGATTCGGGTAACCGTAATTCCGGCTTCGGTCCACAACCGATGCTGTTGGTCGAGCAATTGCATTCTTTGTTCTTGAGTGAAATCCCCGACCCAGTTCGATCCCCAAGCCGCGTTGAGTTTGATACCAGCCTCTGTCGCTCCGGCTGCTTTGGCAGATTCAACGATTTTTGGCCATTGCGCGATCTCTTGTTTCTGTTTCCTATTCGTATTGCGTTGTGCGAAAACATCACAAATGTGGACAGCTGTTTCATAGCCACGAGCCCGTTCGCTGAGTGGAGGAATAAATTGCCGAATGCGCTCTCTGCCTTGTTCGTTCAGTGCGGTGGCTACATATCTCACACCCGGTTTGGGGTGAAACCCCTTGACAATTTCTTCGACGCAGGCCATTTGCGGTACCCACTTGGAATTTACAAAAGATCCGACAGCGATCTCCTTTAGTCCGGTCTCCGAAAGCATGTCCAGAAGCTCAATCTTATTGGCGACTGGTATGTCAACGCTTTCTATTTGCAGCCCGTCGCGCATCCCCTCTTCGGTTAATAGAACTTGTGGGAAGCTGTTCATTTCGCGCTCCTCCAACTCTATTCCAACCAGTCGGCCGGTGAGTTGACTATGGCACTTCCCGAAAAGATTTCACCAGTGTCCCGATCCTATTGGCACAACAATTTTCAGCGTCCTTTCCAAGCCGGCGGCCGCTTTTCTGCGAAAGCACGCGCGCCCTCAATGGAATCTTCACTTTCGTAGGGGCTTGGCCCAGGTCCCATTCTCATCGCGGCTGCCAACGGAATACCGAGGGATTTTATCGCCAATTCTTTCATCCTACGAAGAGAGAGCGGAGCGTTCTTAGCTATCTTTTCTGCAAGAGCAGTAGCTGTAGCCATGAGCTCCGATCGTGGAACCACTTCATTGACTAAACCGCACTTTAGAGCGTCCTGAGCTGACATATGATCTCCCGTGAACAGCATCTGCATTGCAATGCCACGCGGTATGACATACTGGAGCATTATGGTTGCGAAGTTAGCCCCCATTCCCCGGGTCGCCTCAGTGAGTCCAAAAACCGCGTTCTCCGAAGCAATACGAATGTCGCACGCCAAGGATAGTTCGCATCCGCCTGCAAGCGCATATCCATTTACAGCGGCAATGACTGGTTTATAAGTTTCCAAAACAATCGTGTCCGACCGGGGAAGCTCATCCAATGGGCACATCGATGGATCGACATTTGGCCTTTGTCTCACCGCACGTTCTTTGAGATCTGCCCCCGCGCAAAAAGCTTTATCCCCAGCACCGGTGATAACCGCGACTCTGACAGATGAATCCTGTCTTACTTGAATAAAAGCTTGCACAAGGCCCGACTTGACCCCGGGCCCGAGGGCATTCATTCTATCTGGACGGTTTAGTGTAACGTACGCAACTGCGCCTTTTTGCTCGTACAGAACATCTTCTGGCATGCTCACCCCCTGTATTTTTCCTTTACGGCTCCGACTGAGACCTTCGATGCTTGGTTAGGCAGCCGGAAATATTTCGCGATCAAATTATAATTCTCACCAAACCAAGCCGTTGTCAAATAATGTGTAAAAATGGGGTAAAACCCGACCACCTAATATAAGAACCATAAAAAGAAGCCGTATCCCGACAAATGCCATTGCGACGGCGATACTGCGAAGGATCCACTCGCCCTGGACTCGATTGGAAAGCTTAGCTCCGAGTTGGGCTCCGGGTAAAACGCCGATAGATAGGAAAGTCGTTAT
>JBGQIO010000192.1:0-7254 GCA_041498515.1 Anaerolineae bacterium | reverse complement strand
TTTTTTGTGGACAGGGACGGGAATCACCCGACACCGTACACGAACATCCAGGCCCGTGAATTGGAAGCAGGTAAATGGAAATTCAACCCAGCGCTCGCTCCGCGCTTTGGCATCACTCCCGACTATGGACAAACAATGATGTTCCATTACGCCAGCGAGTTGGAGAATAAAGGCAAATACGCGCTAACTATTTGGCCGTATCACGCCATGCTAGGCGGTATCGGTCACGCGCTGGTTTCAGCGGTGGAAGAGGCGGTTTTTTTCCATGCCATGGCGCGGCTGACCCAACCTGCTTTCGAGATGAAAGGCGACCGGCCTTTTACAGAACATTATTCCGTTATTGGCCCCGAGGTTACGCGAGGGCCTAAAGGAGAAACACTTGGCGAGCATAATGCCAAATTCATTGAATCGCTCAAACAAGTGGAGGCGCTCATCATCGCCGGTCAGGCCAAATCGCACTGTGTGGCCTGGACGATTTCAGACCTGCTCGATGATATCAACGCCACGGATAAGTCTTTGGCAAATAAAGTTTATCTCCTTGAAGACTGTACTTCGCCCGTAGTAGTCCCCGGTGCGGACTTCACTGACGCGGGAAATGAGACTTTCGAGAAGTTCTCAAAAGCCGGCATGCATCTCGTAAAATCCACGGATGATTTTCTAAAAAACTAAATTATTCCAAAGGTAATCAATGAGCATCTTCGATAATAAACGCCTAACCAACGAAACCTTTAAACTGGATATCGAACGTATGCGGCGCGGCTGGTACTCCGACAAGTATTTCGAGAACATCAACCAGATGTTGGCAGCTCTTTCCAAAGAGGGATATGCCTTCTCAGGCCAATATCCCAACCTACCCCCCGAAATTTCAGAAGAAGGTATAGGAGCAGGTGATATCGAAGTTGAGATGCAGTGGTTCACGCGCCGGCTTGGCACAAGCATCGTTGTAGGCGTGGATAAATCGCTGGTGATGCTCAAGCATTCCACCGGTTTTTTCAAAGGAGATAAATTCCAGGATACCTCGGCTAATCTCGAAGTTTGGGCTGTGCAAGATGGCTGCAAGGTGTCGTACGATGGTGATCCGGAAAACGTGCAGCCAGTTCTGCGCGTACGGGGCCGGTACCGCGATTTTGCTTTGCTCGAGACACCCACCCTAGGGATCCTCACACGTTCCACACGTGTGGCAACAAACGTCTATGAAACTTTCGTCGCTGCGCGGGGGAAACCCGTTTTGTTCTTCCCAGCCCGCTTCGACCTGCATGAAGTCCAGGCCGCCGATGGTTATGCCTATAACATAGCCGTCCAGCGATTCAATCTTGATCATGAAAAAGACCTGGGTCCCTTCATCTCTACGGATGCCCAGGGAGACTGGTGGGGTGGCGCAGGTGGTGGGACAGTGGCTCATGCAGCGATCGCTGCGTTCCTCGGCGATACGGCAGAGGCCATGATGCAGTTTGCGCGCGTCCTGCCACCCTCCATTCCACGCATCGCGCTGGTGGATTTTAATAACGATTCCGTCCGCGATTCCCTGCGAACTTTGGGCGCCATGTTTGCAAAATATCGCGAATTGAAAGAGGCGGGTAATAAGACAGAAGCAGAAAAATACAAGCTCTACGGCGTACGCCTGGATACCAGCGGGAGCATCCGCGATGTCTCCGTTCCTCCATTGGGCGAGCCGGAGCTAGACTTGGGGGTCACGCCGCGGCTAGTATTCAACGTACGCCAGGAATTGGATTTAGCGTGGGAACGTTGGAACCTGCCAAAGTCGCAGCAACAAGCAGCGCGGGAGTTTTGTCAAAGTGTTAGGATCGTGGTCTCAGGTGGATTCAATCCCGATAAGATCCGAAAATTCGAACACTTAGGCGTTCCCGTGGATATCTACGCGGTCGGTTCGTATCTATTCAACAACAACGGATCGACTGTAACTGACTTCACCGCCGATGTAGTGCGTGTGAAGGTTCATGATATTTGGTTGGATATGGCAAAGAAGGGACGGGCGCCATGTGAAAACCCGGACCTGGTGAGAGTATGGTGAGCAATATTTACGAGCGGGTTTAAACCCGCCCTTTATTTTCAAAAAATTTAGAGCGGGGTAACCATATATTGAGGACTTCCTCCTAAAATGACGTGGAAGAACCGAAATGAAAATATCCCGACGTTATTTTATTAAAGCTTGCAGCCTATCTAACTTCCGCGAGGGTGATTTTAAGCCGCGTAGCATTGTTACGTCAGACTCACTCTTTCCACCCTGAAAGGGGTACCATTTACTTCAAAAGTGGAGGAATTTTCTCAGCCATTTCGTCGCGTACATTACGAAATACGGTGAGCTTTTCTTCATCGGTCCCTTCGACCCTGGCAGGATCTCTAAAGCTCTCATGGAGAGGCTTCCCCTTACCCAACCAGATGGGACATTCTTCATTGGCATCATCACACACTGTGACCACCAAATCAAATTCATCGTTACGGAATTGTTCAACATTTTTCGATACGCCTTTATGCATAATTCCGATCTCCGACAATACCTTTATTGCCAGTGGATGAACATAGCCGGTAGGTCGGGTACCAGCTGAAAATGCCCGCCACTCAGGGTAGCGGGCATTGACGATTGCTTCGGCGATCTGCGAACGACAGGAATTACCTGTGCAGAGGAAGAGCACATTCCGAATCATGCGTTCAGTTTTTCCAAAACTTGCTATCCGTGTCGCTGATCTCGGTCAGTTCTCCGGTGACTACGAACACCGTCCGTTCGCATATGTTCGTGACCCGATCGGCAAACCGCTCGAGGTTATGCGCCACCCATAAGAGCCAGTTGGCGCGTTCGATGGTTTTCGGGTCTGCTATGACAATGGTCATCAATTCACGATAGACCTGGTTGTACAGTGCATCCACTTCATCATCTTCGACAGGGATCAGGCGAGATGTTTCAATATCCTCATTGATGAAAGCAGTCAGGGCCCGGTGAAGCATGTCTGCGCCTTTTTGTGCCATGCGCGGCACATCAATCAGAGGCTTTAGCAAGGGTGCATCTCCCATCCGGATATTGATCTTGGCAATACCCTTTGCATAATCGCCCATGCGTTCCAATTCGGAGTTAATTTCCATGATCGAAGCCAGCAAACGCAGATCGTGAGCCATAGGCTGTTGTGTTGCGATCAGGATCATTAACTGATCTTCAATCTCAAAACGTTTCTTGTTGATCGCTCTATCGTTTTCCAGAAGTTGTTCGGCTTTCTTGATATCGCGTTTCTTGAGGGCAGATACCGATTCAATAATCGCCTGCTCCACCATGGAGCCAAGCACTAAAATTTCGTCCTTGACCTGTTTAATCTCCGTCTCAAATGTTTTTCTTAGCATAAGAGCCTCTTGTTCCCTAATTTAACGGGGTATCCGTATTGTAACAGAAACCCGTTGCATATCAGTTGCGTTTGTTCACGCCACAATTAATATAAACAGTCATATCCCTGTGTGATTTATCCAAATCTCCCAGTAACGTAATCTTCAGTTCGTTTATCTTTTGGTCTGGTAAAGATAATATTTGTCTCGTTAAATTCGATCATACGACCAGCCCGTTTATCATCGATCATCATCATAGCCGTGAAATCGGAGACGCGCGCCGCCTGCTGCATGTTGTGCGTCACAATAATGATCGTGTAGTCCTTGACAATATCATGCATCAACTCCTCGATGCGGAGGGTCGAGATCGGGTCAAGAGCCGAGGCGGGTTCGTCCATCAGGATGACTTCTGGTTCGACTGCAAGGGCGCGTGCAATGCACAATCGCTGCTGCTGACCGCCGGAGAGAGAAAAACCACTTTGATTCAGTTTATCTTTGACCTCGCCCCATAACGCCGATTGCGTTAGTGATTTTTCAACGATCTCGTCAAGGTCGCTCTTCCGCCGGATTCCGTATAAGCGCGGTCCATAAGCCACGTTATCATAAATGCTCTTTGGGAAGGGATTCGGCCGTTGGAATACCATCCCGATCCGGCGGCGCACATCTACAACATCCACATATCTCTCATAGATATTCTGCCCATCGAGATTTACATTACCTTCCGCCCTTGAACCGCTAACCAGATCATTCATACGGTTAAGAGCTCTTAGTAAAGTTGACTTGCCGCAACCGGACGGACCGATGATAGCAGTAATTTTTTGGTTATAAAAAGGCAAGTCGACATTTGATATGGCTTGAAAATCCCGGTAAAAGACAGACAACTTCTCGGTCTGCATTTTTATTTTTTTATCAACTAATCTGGAAACCTCTATTGTAGAATTGGTTTGAAGTTGAAGAGGGGATTGCATTTTTTTCTCCTTACAACCTATTTCAGATTACCAAGAATTCGTGCGCGCCGCCATAATAAAACCCGGGCCAAGATATTCAAGAAAAGGACAAGTGAAATCAGGACGAGAGCTGTCGCCCATGCCTTGGCATGCCAGTCTTCATAAGGTGAAATGGCATAAACAAAGATCATATGTGGCAATGTTGCGACCGGTTGGTCATAAGCTGCGTTCATAAAAGGGTTCCCAAAAGCCGTGAATAACATCGGCGCGGCCTCACCAGCCGCGCGCGCAATTGCCAGCATTACGCCTGTGATGACTCCGTTAAGAGCAGCTGGCAAGATGACTGAGATTGAGGTCTTCCATTCTGCAGCACCAAGCGCCAAAGAACCTTCACGGAGCGAATTTGGCACTAAAAGGATCATCTCTTCGGTCGTCCGAATAAGGATAGGCAGCATGATAAATGACAACACAACGCCGCCGGAGAAAGCCGAAAAATGCCTTTGTGGCAAGACAATTAACGTGTAAGCGAAAATTCCCATAACGATAGAAGGGACGCCCGAAATAACGTCTGTACCAAAGCGCACTAAAACCGCCAGAGGATTATGAGGATACATGGCTGCAAAGAACCCTACCAGAATCCCGACCGGCGCGGCGATCAACAATCCGAGCCCAACTGTCATTAACGAACCGACCAAAGCATTGACAATCCCGCCTCCCGGAACGCCAACCGGCGTAGGCAGCTCCGAGAAAAATTTAATATTGAGGGCAGGCAATCCCTCGCGGATAACATAACCGAGAATCCAAAGCAGTGGTATCACAACCAGCAAAGTGGCCAGACCGGTCATGGTGAGCATGACAACATTTACAGATTTGCGCCAAGTTTGGCGACGATAGGATAGGATATTCATGAGCGTATCTCCACTTTGGTGCGCTGTGAAACACGCCAAATCAGCAGCCGAGCCACCAAGTTGATTAATATCGAAATAACAAACAAGATTAAGCCAACTTCAATCAAGGCATTCAAGTAAAGATCAAATGTGGCTTCGGTGAACTCGTTGGCAATAACAGAAGCCATGGTGTAGCCAGGATGAAGAAGAGAAGCCGATAGATCGAGATTGTTCCCAATCACCATAGTGACTGCAATCGTTTCGCCCAGAGCGCGGCCTAATCCTAAAATGATAGCTCCCAGCAATCCTGATGTGCCATACGGCATAAGGACTTGAGCAATCATTTCCCAACGTGTAGCTCCCAGAGCCAGAGCTGCCTCGCGTTGACTACTGGGAATGGCTCGTAAAACATCGCGACTGACTGCCGTGATGGTTGGAAAAACCATGATCGCCAAAAGTAAACCTGCCGCCAACCGGCTGGGGCCGAAAACAGGCCCTTCAAACAAAGGTAGAAAACCAAGTGTTTTGTTGAGGAATTGGGAAGTTGGCCGAACAAAGAGAGGTATATAAACAAATAATCCCCACAAACCATAAACAACACTCGGAACGGCTGCCAACAATTCCGCTAGAAAGCCAAGCGGCTGGCTAAGCCAATCAGGAGCAAGCTCTGCCAGGAAGATCGCGGTACCCACGCCTAAAGGAATTGCAGCCAAGAGGGCTATGGTGGAGGTAAGTAGCGTACCATAGATAAACGGTAATGCGCCAAAGACATCATTGAGCGCAGGATCCCAAACAGATGTTACAAGAAAATTCCATCCGAAAGCCTGACGAGAAAGGGCAGAATTTTGCCAAAGCTCATAACCAATGGCAAGGACCAATGTCATGACGGATATTGATGCCAAAACAAGGAATAATTGATAGAGGCGATCACCATGCCGCCAAATCTGCCTCGCCCGTTCAATTAATAGAGTTGGAGATGGGCTTTTACTCAATTGAGCATTCATCTAACATCCATTCCTAAAACACAATCACTCCTCTCCTGATTTGCAAGGAGAGGAGAATAATACTTGGGTACTACGTCAGTATTATTACTCACTGACCAAGAGGCTTACCCTGGCAGGTAATCTTAGCCATTTTTACTTGGACTTGTTGTTTGATTGCGTCGGGAAGAGGAACGTACGAGAGATTGGTCGCGTCCTTGGTTCCGTCCGGTCCGTAAGCCCAATTTATGAATTGAACAAGTTTCTGGGCCTTCACGCAATCTTGTTGATCCAAATAAAGTAAAAGGTATGTATAACCTGCAATTGGATATGTATTTGCTCCCGGTCCATTGACAATCGAGAGGGCCAGCTTGTCGCCAAGTTGTGTACCAAAGTCATTTATGGCTGATTGTGTTGTATCGGCGGCAGGTCCGACATATTGGTTGGCTTGATTCTGAACCAAATTTATGACGGCTTTGTTCTGGATCGCATAAGCGAGTTCAACATAACCTATGGAACCATCATTCTGAGACACTGTTCCATAAACACCTTCGTTACCCTTACCGCCCAGACCTACTGGCCACTGCACAGATGTGGCATTACCAACCTTAGTCTTCCATTCAGGACTAACCTTGGAAAGATAGTCTGTGAATATATAAGTGGTGCCAGAGCCATCCGAGCGATGAACTACGATGATATCCGTATTGGGTAGCTTAATGTCTGGATTAGCAGCTGTCATTACCGGGTCGTTCCACTTCTTTATTTTGCCCAAATAGATATCAGCGACAGAGGTAAAAGGAAATTTTATCGCTGCAGTTATAGCCTTACCGTCAGCGCCCTTCAGGTTTACAACAATAGCTTCTGCACCGGCGACGGTCGGGAACATCTGGATACCCGGGGCAGCCGTAAATTGATCGGCATTTAAAATAGCATCTGATGCACCAAAGTCTACGGTCTTAGCCGTGATCTGCTTGATTCCTCCACCAGAGCCAATGGACTGGTAATTAAACTTAACTGATGGGTCCACATAAGCGTAGTCATAGAACCACTGGCTATAAAGAGGAAACGGGAAAGTCGCCCCAGCACCAGTAATTTGAATAGAACCGGCGG